>JBFWLP010000001.1:0-81568 GCA_050252075.1 Burkholderiaceae bacterium
ATCGACGATTGCACTCGGCATTAGGCTATACAAGCCCTATGGAATACGAAAACCACTGGCACGCGAATCAACATAAAATCGCTGCCTGAATCCCGGCTAAGGACTACGAAAAACGGGGGCAACACCAGATTGCATCGACCCCACCCACTCTTCGGAAGAAGCCATCGAAAGTATGGCCGCAAATCACACGGTGGAAAACAACGGCAGCCTTGACGAGCTTGCCAACGGACTGGCCGCCGCACTTCGAGCTGCGAGGTTGTCATGAGAAAGCGAAGCAAACACTACTGCCCAAAACGCGTCGATATACCCATGCTGGTGCGTGCCCACAACACACTGGGGCCGTTGGACGCCATCATCAGCCAGATCGCCCGAGACGGCACGGTGAACTGTTCGCCACGTGGGGTGCCCATGTTTCGGGATCTGGAAACCGGCCAGTGGTTTGAAACCGCTCATGCTCTGCAGGGCCTGATCGACCATCTGGAAATGTACCAGATGCGCGAACAACGGAGCCTGCCACTGCAGGCAATGAAGGAGTTTCATCGGTGCCTGGAATACAGCATGCCGGTATCGCAAGGCTTGCTCTCACGGCTACAACGCGACTTGCCGCTACTGCAGCGGGTAATCGCCCTGAGCGATCCGGCAGAAATGCGCGACCTGCTTCGCCAGGTACAGATCAAGGAACTGATGGAGGACGCACAGTGACACCCGACGAGCACAAGAACGCCATCATGGGCGCCCTGCTGCGCTGCTGCCGGGCTTACGGCACATCGGCCAGCGGCGGCGCCATTACGGGTTTTGAACAACATCTGGACGAGCTGGTTCGCATGTACACCGCGTGCCTTGCCCATAACGACATGCAAAACGCGCAGATTCAGCTACTTAAACGTGATTTGGAAGAGGCGCATCGCATCATCGAGCTGCGCACGGCTGTAAACAAGGTACTTGAAAGCGAAGTACACGAACTGACCGCCCAAATGGAGGCAATTGGTGCGGGCGGCGTGGATGGACGACGGATTACGGGAGGTGCGGAATGACTGACATTATTGATCGCTTGCTTTGCCGGTACGCCATGGGCCCAATCATGCCGAACGGCGAGCCAGAGTTTGGATGGCGTGATTTTAGCGGGCCTGCCGTAGAGGGAATGACGCTCCCAACGCCGATTATGCGCGAAGCGGCCGAAGCCATCCGCGACCTGCTGGCCGAGAGGGATGCTTTGCGGGATGCGCTGCGCTGGACGGCAGGAGTACTTCAGGCCTCATGCGTGGCAGGCAAGGTCACAGAGGCCGATACAGCCCGATCGCTCATAGGCAACGAGACGAAATCCATAGGGCAAATTCTGGATGCCGCAGATGCCGCACTCGCACAGGAACGAGGAACGAGCAATGCCCAGCGGAATCCAGATTGACAGTCGATTACTCGACACCCGAGAACACAACATTCGCATGGCCCGTATCTATCTATATGAAGCGCGGAGATCCATTCACAGAGACTGGGCCTTCACGCTGCTTACGTGGGCCGCTGAGCGTCGCTTTAGAGCGGCGCAAGACAATGGACAAAAGGAGCTTTTTTGATGGCCAAGAACAGGACGCCGGAGCCGGTTGCCTTTCGGAGCAAAGACACCCCTTACCTATTCAGCCTGGGAGGCCCAGAAACGACAGGGTTTGATGGTCTTATCACAACCGACCAAGCCGAAGCCTACGCCCAGGCGCGAGTGACCGCCGCCCTGCAGGAGGCTATCGACAAAGTTTCGATGCATGGTGGCTCAGTTGAAATTGAAGCAGCCATCCGCGCACTTATTCCGGAGGATGCGAGATGATCAGCCTGCAGCCTGAGCAACTTGAAGACCTGCTGGCCCGCGCCGCCCAGAAAGGCGCAGAGACCGCTTTCGAGGAGATGGTTTGCTACCACTACAAAGATGCGTGCAAGCAGCTAGGCATCAGCTACAACACGCTGCAAAAACGCATTCTTGAAGGTAAGATAAGGCCCGTAGACGGCCGCATTACAGGCGCGGAAATCAGGCGGTACTTGGGCCTAAGCCGGGGCCATTTTTAAGCGACAGGCCCCATAAAAGCCCCAAATTTTCGGAAATCCGCGTATTTTCTTGATTTGCGAGTCTCTCCGTTCGCACCACTATTTGCAAACCGTTGATTTCAATAACTCACAACACAACAAAATCAACGGTTTGAGGGTATCATTAGCTTTCGTTTGACACCCAAACGCCCCCCCTGGTCTTCGAGAAGTGGCCGCCGCGCTCTTTGATGAGCTGCTGGGAACGTTCGCCCTGAACTGCATCGGGGAACGCATGGTCAGGCCTGTATGGCCGTGCTCTGCACCAATGCGAACTCGTCGGTAGCATCGTCGTAGTCCCAGCGCTCGGCGATGCAGCGGCGCGGCATTCCTTCAAAGCCGTACCGAATAAGATTGACGGAGTTGTTTGAGTCGTGCCGAATCCGGGTGGACACCGCCGTGCCGGCCTGTAGAACCCAGACCCGAAGGCGCATGTCAGCAAGACTATCGTGCAGCCCGCAGATGAAGGGGCGATGGATATGCCCCCCCAGTATCAAATCCACCCCCGCTTGCGCCCACTGCCGAATGGCACGCCCATGACCGCGCAAAAGGTGGGCTTTGTCCTCAGCGTGGGTAACGTACACCGGCTGATGCGTGACGACAATGCGCAGTTGTTCCTTGTCCGCCCGCCTTAAGCGCTGCGCGACGCGTTCAATTTGTCGGGCCGAAACCTCCCCTTCAATATGTCTGTAGCGACGCGTTGTCCGCACACCGATAACCAGCAACTCCGATGTTTCATGAACTGGCTCAAGCTCTGAGCCAAAGATTCGCGCGTAACGCGCGTACGGCCGGAAAATGCGACTGGCCAGATCGAAGAGCGGGATGTCGTGATTTCCGGCAATGACCAGCCGGGAAGGCACGGCAAGGCGGTCCATGAAGGCGCCTGCCGCTGTGAACTCCACCTTCCGCGCGCGCTGCGTGATGTCGCCCGACAAAATCACCAGTGAAGGCGCTTGCGCGTGTGCCAGACGTTCCAGCGCTTTCACCACGCGCGGTCGTTCAGTGCCGAAATGCGGGTCTGAAATATGAAGCGCGGCCCTCATGGCGTGTCGCGTTCCGTTTGCGGATGAACAGTGGTGTGCGCCGGGGCGGCCGGGTCATCGATACGCAGGGTCTCGACAGGCTCGTCGGGCCCCGGTTCGGAAGCGCGTTTGATCAACAGCAGAGGCTTCGGCGCCACACGAAACTCCAGTGGAGCATGCAACCAGATAATCTCGCCATCGATCGCCACCTTGATGCGCCGCTTGCCCGCATTCTTCCTTTGGGCCATGAGCCGGGTTTCCGCAGCGCGGCGCATACTGCGCAACCGGCCCAAGGGGACGACGCTCAGGCGGCGAAAACTGAAGCCCATGATGTTCTCGGCGTCGGCCAGCTTTCCGAAGGCACCACGTGCAGCAAGCCACAACATGGCCAGGGTTCCCACGGGATTCACTGCGATCGCTGCAAGCTGGCCCTGCCTCACCGACTCGGCCTGGGGCATACCCACCTGTTCGAGTTGAAGGCGATTATTGCCAACAAACAGCGTCGTTGTTCGAAAATGCAGTGGCTTGCCACTTTGTTCCAATGCCATGTCCAGATAACGATGGTGGCCAAAGGCAGTGACCAGGGCAGACCAGAGGGCCACCAATCGACTGCGACCGTAACGCTGCTTGAACTTCTCCCGATCTTCAAGGAGCTCCGGATACAGACCCACGCTGGCATTGACAAGAAATATCCGGTCGTTTACCACGCCTACCTGCACAGGCATGGGTTCGCCGTGCAATAAATCGTCCAGGGCCGCAACGATGTCTTCAGGGATACCGTGAGTACGACCGAAATAATTGAAGGTGCCCTGCGGGATGGCGCCGAACAGGCAGCCGACTTCAAGCGCGGCCGTCGCTACCGCATTGATTGTCCCGTCTCCGCCCACCGCCACCACGGCACCGTTCTGCGCCTGGGCAGCGTCAATGGCTTTCTCTATGGTGGCTTGCAGGTTACCGGCATTTTCGATGACGAATACATCGTGCGTGCGTGCTGCCAATCGCATGGCGGATTCAATCGACCGGCGGGTCGCGTCTGCATTCTGGCGCCCTGAACCGCCGTTGATGACAAAGAATAGCGGCGGCTCGAACGTGCGTGAGACGGGTTGCATGAAAGTGCTCAGACTGCCTCCAGAAGGTCAGTTTTCTTGTCGGCCACGACAGAAGTCGAAGGCCTGATTGGCCGTTCAGATGCCTATGGTAGTTTCCCGGGCGCTGATCAGCAAATGCGTGCAGCGCGCCGGCTCGCGTCATGGCCAAAAAACCTTACCGACACGCTTGTTATAATGCCTGGTTACCCTGCTTGTTTCGTCCAACCCGCCAAAAAGGCGCCTTCATGAACCCCCGACTAGGCACCCTGAACCCCTACCCCTTTGAACGGCTGCGCGGCCTGCTGGCCCAGGCAGGCACGCCCACTCACGGGCTGACCCCCATCAACCTGTCCATCGGCGAACCCAAGCACGACACCCCGGCGGTCATCGTGCAGGCCATGCAGCAGGCCCTGGGCGGCCTGTCGGTATACCCGCCCACCAAGGGCAGCCCCGCCGTTCGCGAAGCCATTGCCGGCTGGATTTCCCGACGCTACGGCATCGCCCCCCCCAACCCGGACACCCAGGTGCTGCCGGTGGCCGGTTCGCGCGAAGCCCTGTTTGCCTTCGCCCAGGTGGTGGTAGACGCCGCCGACGACGCCCTGGTGGTATGCCCCAACCCCTTCTACCAAATCTACGAAGGCGCCGCGCTGCTGGCGGGCGCGCAGCCCTGGTACCTGAATGCGGTGGCGGAAAACAATTTCGCCCTCGACTGGGCAAGCGTGCCGGCCGATGTCTGGAACCGCACCCGCCTGCTGTATGTGTGTACCCCGGGTAATCCGGCCGGCAACGTCATGACGCTCGACGACTGGCGCACCGTGTTCGAGCTGGCCGACCGCCACGACTTCATCATTGCCGCCGATGAATGCTATTCGGAAATCTATTTCGACGAATCGCATCCGCCACTGGGCAGCCTGCAGGCCGCAGTACAGCTGGGCCGGGACGATTTCCACCGGCTAGTGTCGTTTTCCAGCCTCTCCAAGCGCTCGAACGTGCCCGGCCTGCGCTCGGGCTTCGTGGCGGGCGATGCCGCCGTGCTGGAAAAATTCCTGCTGTACCGCACCTACCATGGCTCGGCCATCAGCACCGTGGTGTCCGACACCAGCATTGCAGCCTGGAACGACGAAGCACACGTGGTGGAAAACCGCCGCCTGTACCGGGAGAAATTCGAAGCCGTGGTGCCGATCCTGGCGCCGGTCTTGAATGCCACCTGGCCCGAGGCCTCCTTCTATTTGTGGCTGCCCACGCCGGGCAGCGACTCGGATTTCGTGCGTGACCTGTATGCCGCCACAGGTGTTACCGTATTGCCTGGCAGTTATCTTGCACGCGAGGCACGCGCAGAGAACCCCGGCGCAGGGCGCATCCGCCTGGCGCTGGTGGCCCCGAAAGCCCAGTGCATCGAAGGCGCCGAGCGCATTGCCGCATTTGTCCGCAACCGTGCTTCGGTATAGCATTGCACCACTTTTTTCATTGTTATCAAGCGAATCGACATGACAACCGAACTTCAAACCATCATTGAGAAGGCCTGGGACAACCGTGCCGACCTTTCCCCCACCTCGGGCCACGCCGACGTTCACGACGCCGTGAAAACCACACTGGCCGGCCTGGATGCCGGCACACTGCGCGTTGCCGAAAAAATCGACGGGCAGTGGATGGTGCACCAGTGGGTGAAGAAGGCCGTGCTGCTGTCGTTCCGCCTGGAAAACAATCGGGGCATGGGAGCGGCTCCCCTGCAGTTTTACGACAAGGTGGCTACCAAGTTTGAGGGGTTCACCGACGATGATTTCGCGCGCGGCGGCTACCGTGTGGTCCCCCCGGCCGTGGCCCGGCACGGCGCCTTCATCGGCAAAAATGTGGTTCTCATGCCCTCGTATGTCAACATCGGCGCCTACGTCGACGAAGGCACCATGGTCGACACCTGGGCCACGGTGGGCTCCTGCGCGCAAATCGGCAAGAACGTGCACCTGTCGGGCGGCGTGGGCATAGGCGGCGTGCTTGAACCGCTGCAGGCCAATCCCACCATCATCGAAGACAACTGCTTTATCGGTGCACGCTCCGAAGTCGTCGAGGGAGTCATCGTGGAAGAGAACTCGGTACTGGCGATGGGCGTTTTCCTTTCCCAAAGCACAAAAATCTACGATCGCACCACCGGCGAAATCATCTACGGCCGCGTTCCCTCGGGTTCGGTCGTGGTGCCCGGTTCGCTGCCGGCCGCCGATGGCAGCCACAGCCTGGCGTGCGCGGTGATCGTCAAGCGTGTCGACGCCCAGACGCGCGCCAAAACCAGCATCAACGATCTGCTGAGGGCCTGATGTCCGATAACGCCGTACTTGCGCTCACCAAGGACCTCATCGCGCGGGCTTCCGTCACGCCGGTCGACGAAGGGTGCCAAAAGGTGCTCGTTGATCGGCTGGGCGCACTGGGGTTTCAGTGTGAAACCCTGGTGTTCGACGACGTTACCAATCTGTGGGCCCGACGCGGAACCCGCGGCCCCCTGCTGGTATTCGCCGGACATACCGATGTGGTGCCGACCGGCCCGCTCGACCGTTGGGACAGCGATCCGTTCGTGCCCACCGAACGCGACGGGCTGCTATTCGGGCGCGGCGCGGCAGACATGAAAAGCTCCATTGCTGCGTTTGTGGTGGCGGTCGAGGAATTCGTCGGGGCACATCCCGACCATGCCGGGTCGATCGGCCTGCTGATCACCTCCGACGAAGAGGGCCCGTCGATCAACGGAACCGTCAAGGTGTGCAACGAACTGGCACGCCGCGGGGAAACCCTGAACTACTGTATCGTGGGTGAGCCCACATCGGTCAGCCGTCTGGGAGACACCGTCAAGAACGGTCGCCGCGGATCGTTATCAGGAAAACTTACGGTCAAAGGCAAGCAAGGCCATGTAGCCTACCCGCACCTGGCCCGTAACCCGGTGCATTTGCTGGCACCGGCCCTGGTGGCGCTGACCGAACAGGTCTGGGACAACGGAAACAGTTACTTCCCGGCCACCACGTTCCAGATATCGAATCTGCACGCCGGCACCGGGGCCACCAATGTCGTGCCCGGCACGGCAGTACTCGATTTCAATTTCCGGTTTTCCACGGAAAACACCCCCGAAAGCCTGAAGGAACGTGTGCTTGCCATCTTAAGGCATCACCAGCTGGAATTCGACATCGAATGGAATCTGAGCGGCCTTCCCTTCCTGACGCCGGTGGGCGAACTTAGTGAAGCGCTCGGTCGCGCCATACACGACGAAGTGGGCGTGACCACCGAGCTTTCAACCACGGGTGGCACCTCGGATGGCCGATTCATCGCCAAAATCTGTCCGCAAGTCGTGGAATTCGGGCCCATCAATGCCAGTATCCACCAGGTCAATGAACACATACACATCGATACCCTTGTGCCGCTGAAAAACATCTATCGCCGCACTCTGGAAAACCTTTTGGTGACTGAACGCTTTTAAGAGGCGGGAAACGATCATGCAAGAAAGCGCACATCACGAATTACACACTCTACGCGACTTGCTGCGGTATGCCGTCAGCCAGTTCAATGCGTCGCACCTTTCGTTCGGCCACGGCAGCGACAACGCGTGGGACGAAGCCGCCTATCTGTTGCTGCACACCCTGCACCTTCCTCTGGACACCCTGGATCCCTTTATGGATGCCCGCGTGCTTCCCGAGGAACGCGAACGTTTCCTGAAGGTGCTGGAACAACGCATCATCGACCGTGTACCCGCCGCCTACCTGACCGGTGAGGCGTGGCTGCAGGGTCACCGCTTCGTGGTGGACCAGCGTGTCATCATTCCGCGCTCCCCCATTGCCGAGCTCCTTGCCGAACGCATGGAACCCTGGGTGGCTGATCCCGAAAGCGTCGATTTTGTACTCGATTTATGCACCGGTTCGGGTTGTCTCGCCGTGTTGGCGGCACTGGCATTTCCCAATGCACAGGTCGATGCCGTAGACATCTCGGAAAATGCCCTCGATGTCGCAGACCAGAACATTGAAATGTCCGGGCTCGACGGGCGCATCACCACGCATTGCAGCGACTTGTTCGAAAAGCTGCCGCTCTGCGAATACGATCTGATTGTCTGTAATCCACCCTACGTCAACAGCCACTCCATGGAGAATCTGCCCCAGGAATACCGGCATGAACCCACACTGGCCCTGGCCGGCGGCGATGACGGTATGGATCTGGTGCGACGGCTGCTGCAGCACGCTGCAAAATACATGGCGCCCAAAGGGTTGCTCGTTCTTGAGATCGGTAATGAATACCAGAACTTTCTGAACGCATTTCCCCACCTGGAACCGGTCTGGCTCAGTACCGCAAATTCCGACGACCAGATTCTTCTGCTAACCCGGGAGCAACTCGTTCCGTGATCCGAGCCAGCGGACTGACCCTGCGACGCGGCACGAAGGTGCTGCTGGACGACGCAGAATTCGTGGTGAACCCCGGCGAAAGGGTGGGCATAGTTGGAAAGAACGGCGCGGGCAAGTCCAGCCTGTTTGCGCTGCTTGAAGGGCGCCTGGATGCCGACGCCGGCTCGCTCGCCATTCCTCCCGGCTGGCGAGTCGCCAGCGTACAGCAAGAAATCAGCAACAACCAGCGTGCAGCCCGTGAGTTCGTCATCGACGGTGACCAGTGGCTGCGCCAGGTGCAGTCGGAACGGGAAAGCACACCCGACACAGACGGGCAACGAATTGCCGAACTGGAAGCCGCCCTGGTGGAAGCCGACGCCTGGAGCGCGCCTTCACGTGCAGAGCAGTTGCTGGCGGGCCTGGGGTTTGCCCCGGCCCAATGGATGCAGCCCGTCAGCAGTTTCTCGGGCGGCTGGCAGATGCGCCTGGCACTTGCGCGGGCCTTGATGGCGCCGTCCGAGCTGCTGCTGCTCGACGAACCCACCAACCACCTTGATCTGGATGCCATGCTATGGCTGGAGAAATGGCTGGCGGCCTATCCCGGCACGGTGCTCCTGATTTCACATGACACCGAGTTCCTCGATGCCGTCGCTCGGGTCATTCTGCATTTCGATCAGGGAAAACTGGTCCGGTATCGCGGCGGCTACGACGACTTTCTAACCCAGCGAGCCGAACGGCTGCGTCAAACACGCCTCGCCATCGACCGGCAATCCAGGGAAACCGCGCGGTTGCGCAGCTTCATCGATCGCTTCAAAGCCAAGGCGACCAAAGCCAAGCAGGCGCAAAGCCGTGTGAAGGCGCTGGCCCGTATGGAAATGCTGGCGCCGCTGCAGGTTGAAACCGGCATCGATATCCGGATACCCGAGCCCACCAGCATGCCCGATCCGCTGCTGGTGCTGGATAAAGTGGCCACAGGTTACGACACCGGCGGGGAAACCATCACCATATTGACCGATGTCACGTTGATGGTGCGCGGTGGAGCGCGCATTGGCGTGCTGGGGGTGAACGGCGCAGGCAAAAGCACCCTGATCAAAACACTGGCCGGCCTGGTGCCTGCGCTGGCCGGATCGGTACGCGCGTCGAAAGGGCTGGAAATCGGTTATTTTGCCCAGCATCAGCTCGACATGCTTGATCTGGATGCCACGCCGCTGCAGCACTTGTCCCGCCTGGCACCCGACACGCGCGAACAGGAGCTGCGTAATTACCTGGGCGGATTCGGTTTCAGCGGCGATACGGTGAACAGCCTTGTCGCCCCCATGTCGGGCGGCGAAAAAGCCCGCCTCGCCCTGTCGCTGATCGTCTGGCAAAAGCCCAATCTGCTTCTGCTCGACGAACCCAGCAACCATCTGGACGTCGACACCCGTGAGGCACTGGCCACCGCCCTGGCCGAGTTTTCCGGCAGCGTGCTGCTGGTATCACACGATCGGCATTTGCTGCGCACCACTGTCGACGATTTCTGGATCGTGGCCGATGGCCGGGTCGCCGAGTTCGACGGTGACCTGGAAGACTACCGCGACTGGCTGGCGCAACGAAACGCGGCCCAGAAAGCCGAAGCGCGGCAGGAAGCCCGCGAGGAAGCACAACTGACGGCAGGCTACGAAGGCGCCTCCTCGAATGACAGGAAATCCCAGCGGCGTCAGCAAGCCGAGGAGCGCCAGCGTTTGTCCACCCTGCGCAAGCCCATCGAAAAACGCCTGCAGCAGGTGGAGTCGTCTATCGAGGCGGCCGCCCTTCGACTGAAAGCGCTGGACGCACTGATTGCCGATACGAGCCTTTACAGCGACGAGCGCCGCGACGAGCGCGTGGCGGTACTGGCCGAGCACGGCGAACTGAGCAAGCACCATGCCCGCCTTGAAGAAGAATGGCTGACGCTGCAGGAAGAGCTTGAAAGCATTCTCTGATTATCCCCGAGCCCGTGCCGGCGATATAACCTTATAGCTTGGCCGCTTAAAGCCACAATCGTATACCCATATAGGATATTGATCGTTCGGTTTGCCGGTGGCCGTCGATAGAATGAAAGCATCTAAAACCCGATGCCTTTCATTCTATTTGTCATGAGCCGACTAACCATTCATACCCAAGAATCCGCCCCCGAGGCCTCGCGCGAACGCCTGGCGACGGCCGTCAAGAACAACGGCTTTCTGCCCAACCTGATCGGTGTTCTGGCCAATGCCCCCACAGCGCTGGAAACCTATCAGGTGGTCGGTGCCATCAACGCCAAAACCGGCCTGACCGCGCAGGAACGTGAAGTGGTGCAGATCACCGCCGCAACGCTGAATGGCTGCGGCTTTTGCGTAGCCGGCCATACCGCCCTGGCGCGCAAGAAGCTGGCCATGCCCGAACCGGTCATCCAGGCCCTGCGCGCCACCCAGGCCCTGGATGATCCACGGCTGAACGCCCTTGCGCAATTCACGATTCAGGTCATGGAAACCAAAGGCCAGGTCACCGACAGCGCCCTGAGCGACTTGTTCGACGCGGGCTACGATCAAGCCAATGCGCTGGAAGTGGTGCTGGGCGTCAGCTTGGCCACGCTTTGCAACTACGCCAACAATCTGGCGAAAACCCCGATCAATCCTGAACTTCAGCCCTTTGCCTGAGTATCGGAAAACGGCAACCGAGGACACCTGATGAGCGCCACTACATCGGACTTTCTGGACACCATCGCGGAACACGCAAAAACCGCGCTGACACCCCTGGTTGAGGCCATAGACCGCGAGGGCTACTACCCGGAGCCCTACCTGAGGGAACTGGGCACCCTGGGCGGGTTTTCCGCCGCCCTGCCGGCCGAATACGGCGGCAAAGGCCTGGGGCTGGCGGAACAGATTCAGGTCACCGCCCGCGCCGGACGTCTGTGCGGCGCCACGGCCTTTCTGGTGTGGTGCCAATCCAGCTGCGGCTGGTATCTGCTGAACTCGCCCAATCCGGCGGTTCGGGAAAAATATCTGGCACCGGTGGCCCGGGGCGAGCTGTTGTCGGGAACCGGCATGTCCAATACCGTGAAGCATCTGGCGGGGATTGAACGCATTCATCTTTCCGCCCGCCGCACGGAAAACGGCTACGTCGTAAGCGGCTCCCTTCCCTGGGTGTCGAATGTGGGCACCGGCCACCTGGTCATGGTGGCCGCGCATATCGAAGAGCAAGGCTATGCGATGTTTGCCCTGCCCTGCAATACGCCGGGGGTAACGCTGCATGCCTGCCCGGAATTCTCCGGCCTGGAAGGTACACAAACCCTGAACGTGCGATTCAAGGACGTGCGGGTGCCTGACGACAATGTAATCGCCCATCCCGGCCAGTTTGCCGCCTATATCCGGTCGATCAAACCGGGGTTCGTGCTGGGCCAGACAGGAATGGGACTGGGCATCATTCATGCCAGCCTGAAAACCCTGCGTGAATCCAACGTAACCCATGCGCATGTGAACGCCTTCCTGGATGACGGCATTGAAGAATTGACCGCCGATGCCGACCGGCTGGAAAACACCATTTCCCGGCTGGCGGCACAGGCCCAATCGCCTGATTTACCCATCATTGATGTGTTACGTGCCCGCCTGGCGACATCGGAACAGACGTTGCGCGCCGCAAACTCTGCGGTATTGCACGCCGGCGCCAAAGGCTATTTGCTGCGCCATCCGGCCCAGCGCCGCTTGCGAGAGGCCGTTTTCGTGGCCATTGTGACACCGGCCTTAAAGCATCTGCGCAAGGAAATTCACGACCTGAGCGCTCAAGCCATTCAAAGTGAGGCCGCCTGATGAGCGTGATTGCCACCCGACAATGGATGTGCGCCCCGTGCGGCTGGATCTACGACGAGGCCCAGGGCATGCCCGAGCACGGCATCGCACCGGGAACACCACTGGAGGCTTTTCCCGACGACTGGGTGTGCCCGGACTGCGGGGTCACCAAGGCAGATTTTTACGTTATTCCGGATTGAACGCATGACTGTCCCCCACACTCAAGCCACCGACACCGTTCTTGATGTCAACCACCTGGAGCTCAGCTATCAGAGCGCACCGGCTCCACGCCGGACGGTACTGCGCAATTTTTCCATGCAAGTGCGGGCCGGCGAGATCATTGCCCTGCTGGGCCCCAGCGGCGTCGGCAAGTCATCCTTGCTCAGGGTACTGGCCGGGTTGCAGCCTGTGGAACACGGAATCGTACGCCTGCATGGGCAAAAGGTGACCGGGCCGCACCCGCGCCTGGGGTTTGTCTTCCAGAGCCCCAATCTGCTGCCGTGGCTGACGGTGGAACAGAATGTTGGCTTCGGGCTCGACTTCAGGCACCAGCCTGCCATCAGCCCGTCCGGGAAAAGCCAACGCGTTACTCAGGCATTGCAGGAAGTGGGCTTGCTACAGGCAAAATCGCTCTACCCCAATGAGCTGTCCGGCGGAATGGCGCAACGGGCTGCGCTGGCACGCTGCCTGGCCCGTGAACCCGAGATCATGCTGCTGGATGAGCCGTTCAGCGCCCTGGACGAAGTCACCCGGCAGGAAATGCAGGAATTGCTTTTGCAGCTCACCCAGCGACACCATGCCGCTGCAATTATCGTTACCCACGATATCGACGAGGCCTTGCTGATTGCCGACCGAGTCCTGCTCCTGGGCGATAATCCCGGCCGCCTCATCGGTGAATGGCCGGTGACGCAACCGCATCCGCGTGACGACGCCATCGACGCGCTGGCGGCACTGCGTATGGAAATTGTTCACGCCATGCGTACCACGCGCAAATCCGGCGCCCCTTCCAAACTCCATTGATCGAGCACTTTGCCATGACATCCCGCCCCACCGCCACCGAGCTGTCTCGCCGGCAGTTCCTGAAACTTTCCAGCCTGTTCACCGCCGCCGGCGCTCTGCCGTTGCTGGCACGGCACCGGCAGGCCTATGCAGCCGATCCCGATGCACCCTTGCGCATCGGCTATTTGCCCATTACCGACGCGACGCCACTGCTGGTGGCGCATGCCAACGAATTATGGCAAAAGCAAGGCATTCCGGTGGAAAAACCCCGCATGTTCCGCAGTTGGGCCCAGTTGGTGGAAGCTTTCCTGAGCGGCCAGGTGAATGCCGTGCATTTGCTCTCGCCCATGACCATCTGGGCGCGATACGGCAGCGGCGCCAAAGCCAAGGTGGTGGCGTGGAATCACATGTCGGGATCGGGCCTGACGGTGCGCAACGACATCAACGACATCAAGCAACTGGGCGGTACCACTGTTGCCATTCCGTTCTGGTACTCCCTGCACAATGTAGTGCTGCAGCACCTGCTGGCCAATCATCAGCTGCAGCCCATCAGCGACGGCACGCCGGCGCCCCATCAGGTGAAGCTGGTTGTCATGGCCCCGTCCGACATGCTCCCTGCATTGGCCAACCGCCAGATTTCCGGATACATCGTCGCCGAACCCTTCAATGCGTCGGCCGAGCTGCTGAAAGTGGGAAAAATTCTCCGGTTCACCGGCGACGTGTGGAAAGATCACGCCTGCTGCGTCGTGCTGATGCATGAACAGGACACCAACGGCCGACCGGAATGGACGCAAAAAGTTGTGAACGGCATCGTTCAGGCCCAGCAATGGATACAAGAACACCGCGACGAAACCGCCCGGTTGCTTGCCAAAGATCACGCACAGCGCTACACGCCTCACGCCTACGATACGCTGGCACAAGTGCTGGTTCCCGGGAAATTGGATCGCAGCGCTTACGAGGCGTCCGGCGCGATCGTGAATACAGCCTGGCAGGAAAAGCGCATTGACTTTCAACCCTACCCGTTCCCCAGCTACACCGAGGAACTGGTTCGCCGACTGAAAACCACCCTGGTTTCGGGGCAAAACGATTTTCTGAAAACGCTGGATCCCGCCTTCGTGGCCAAGGATCTGGTCGATGCGCGCTTTGCGCGACAGGCTATCGACGCGCTGGGCGGGCCTGCCGTATTCGGCCTGCCCGACAGCTATGAACGCACCGAAGTGATCACAGGCTGACCATGAGCAAATCGATCCGACTCCCCATCACCGGCCGGCGTACCGTGTTAAGCCTGGCAGGCCTGACATTGCTGATCGTGCTTTGGGGGCTTGGTACGCGCCTGCTGGAAAGCTCGATCGGCCTGGCCGGGCTGCTGAGCCCGGGCGAAACCTTTCGCAGCCTGTATGGTTTGCTGGTCGACAACCAGTTGACCCACCATACCCTCACCAGCCTGCGTCGCGTTGCCGTAGGGCTGGCGCTGGCGCTGGCCATTGGCATTCCGGTCGGTCTGGCGGTGGGCAGCAGCAGAACCATTGAAAACAGTACCAATGGTGCATTCCAGTTCTTGCGCATGATTTCCCCGCTGTCCTGGATGCCGATTGCCGTAATGGTGTTCGGCATTGGCGATGCGCCCATATACTTCCTGCTCTCGTTCGCCGCAGTTTGGCCGATCATTCTGAACACGGCGGCCGGCGTCAGGCAGTTGGACCCCCAATGGCGACTGCTCGCCAGAAGCCTCAGCGCCACCCGCACCGAGTTTCTGACGCGCATTGTTCTGCCCGGCATTGTCGGCCATATCCTGACCGGCGCACGCCTGGCCATCGGCATTATCTGGATTGTGCTGGTACCTTGCGAAATGCTGGGGGTAAGCTCGGGGCTGGGTTATTTCATTCTGGACACCCGCGACCGTCTGGCCTACTCGGAGCTGATGGCGGTGATCGTGCTGATCGGTGCCCTGGGCTTTTTACTGGATGCCGGAGCCCAACGCCTGTACGCACGCTGGACGCACCAACGTTGACGCCTAACTGGCGGCAACCGCCAAAGCGGGCGCCGCTAGCCGGCCAGAATATCCAGTTTGGCAATACCCAGCGCCAGGGTTTTGGTGCCGGCGTCACGAAACTGGATCTGTGCCTGGGCATCGCTGCCGCTGCCGCTCAGGCCGATCACAGTACCCTCGCCGAATTTGGCATGCCGAACCCCCGTACCGATGCGAAACTGCTTCTCGCCCACCGCCACCACGCTGGTACGTGCGCGCGGCTGTACAGGCGTTGCACTGTATGCCTCGTTGCCCGCGAAAGCATTGCCTCCGCGCCGGAAGGCTCCGCGCCACGGGGCCGCTGACGCGGCAACCTGATGCTCGCGGGGAGTAAGCCATTTCAGATGGTGATCGGGCAACTCGTCAAGGAAACGGGATCGCATGCCGTAGCGCGTTTGTCCGTGCAGCATGCGGCTTTGAGCCAGAGTGATGTAAAGCCGCTCGCGAGCCCGGGTAATGGCCACGTACATCAGGCGCCGCTCTTCTTCAAGGCCGCTGGATTCGAGCAGGCTGTTTTCATGAGGAAACAAGCCTTCCTCGAGCCCGGTGATGAACACAGCGTCAAATTCCAGCCCTTTCGAGGCATGCACTGTCATGAGCTGAACGGCATCGTCACCGGCCTGCGCCTGGTTGTCGCCGGCTTCGAGTGAGGCATGCGCAAGAAACGCCGCCAGCGGAGACATGGCCGGCGCCGATGCCATGGCGTCGTCGAACGGATCCGCCGGCAGCGCGCCCGCCGGAACACGTCCGGCCGGGAGGTTTTCGTAGGATTCCTGGGTGACAAATGCCGCAGCGGCGTTAACCAGTTCCTGCAGGTTTTCCAGACGATCCGCGCCCTCGCGATCGGCCTGGTAGTGTGCAAGCAAGCCGCTTTCGTAGACCACGTGCTCGATCAGTTCCGGCAACGAAAGTTGTTGGGCCTGATGGGCCATGCCTTGAATCAGCTGAATAAACCGGGCCAGGTTGGCCCCGCCTTTTCCGGATACGGCACCGACAGCCGAGTACAGGCTGGTGCCAATGTTACGGGCGTGGTCTGCCAGCTGTTCCAGTGTACGGACACCAATGCCGCGCGTCGGAAAATTGACGACCCGCAGCCAGGACGTATCATCGTGCGGGTTGTCAATAAGCCGCAGATAGGCCAGAGCGTGCTTGACCTCCTGGCGCTCGAAAAAGCGCAGACCGCCATAGACCCGGTAGGGTATGCCTGCCGAGAACAGCGCGTGCTCAAGCAAACGCGACTGGGCATTGCTGCGATACAGCACGGCGATCTCGCGGCGCAGGCGCCCGTCATTCACCAAGGCCTTGATTTCGTCGATCACCCATTGCGCTTCGAGCTGGTCGGAAGGCTGCTCGATCACACGTACCGGTTCGCCTTCGCCCTGGTCAGTCCACAGGTTTTTCCCCAGGCGGGCGGTATTGTGGGAAATGAGGGCATTGGCGGCATCAAGAATATGCCCGTGCGAGCGATAATTCTGTTCCAGGCGAATAACATTGCCACGGGCGTAATCGCGCTCGAAATCAGCCATGTTACCTACGTTGGCGCCACGGAAGGCGTAGATTGACTGATCGTCGTCACCTACCGCAAAGATGGATGCTCCGCCACCGGCAAGCAGGGTCAACCAACGGTATTGGAGCCGGTTGGTATCCTGGAATTCGTCGACCAGCAAATGCTGAAAACGCCGCTGGTAATGTTCACGGATAGGCGCATGGTGCGCCAGCAGCTCATAGGCACGCAGCAGCAGTTCGGCAAAATCAACGACACCTTCGCGCTGGCATTGGTCTTGATACCACTGGTAGATTTCCACCATCCGGCGCCGGTAAGGGTCGGAAGCCTCGACGTGCGGCGGGCGCAGGCCCTCTTCCTTGGCCGAATTAATAAAGCGCTGGATATCGCGGGGCGGAAACTTCTCGTCGTCGATGTTGGCGCCCTTCACCAGCCTTTTGATCGCCGCCAGCTGATCGGCAGTATCAAGAATCTGGAACGTTTGCGGCAAGCCGGCATCGCGATAGTGGGCTCGCAACAAGCGATTGCACAAGCCGTGGAAGGTGCCCACCCACATGCCCCGGGTATTCACAGGCAGCAACGACGAAAGGCGCGTGAGCATCTCGCGCGCCGATTTGTTGGTGAACGTAACCGCCAGAACGTTGTACGGGCTAAGCTGACCCGACTGGATCAGCCATGCCATACGGGTGGTGAGTACCCGGGTTTTGCCGCTGCCCGCACCTGCAAGCACCAGTGCGTGGGTAGCGGGTAAGGTAACGGCAGCGTGTTGTTCGGGGTTGAGCCCGTGGATCATGCCGCGTAGCGCCGCAGGCGCAACGCAAATTGTTCCAGGCTGTCGATACCACTTTGCTGGGCGCGCTGGCACCATTCCTGCAGATCGGCCAGCAGTTGCTCGCTACTGGCGCTGGAGCTTTCCCACAGGCGCACCAGTTCACGGCGCATTTGAACCAGTGTGGACAACGACTGGTTGTTGGCCAGCACGGTTTCCAGCTGGGCCTTTTGCGACGGTTCGAGTGAGGAATCGTCGGAATGGGCCAGCCAGTCTTTGCAACGGCTGAGAATGGTGAAGTGGCAATCGGGGCTGCCTTCCTTGCGCGATGGCTTGAGCTTGCTGAGCTCTTCGGACGCGGCCTGACGCACGATATCGGTGTAACGCGCCAGAATTTCGTAGCGATGGGTAATGACACCCTGCAGGGTTCGTTCATCGGCCACCGGCTTGGGCTGCTGAAGCTTGAGCTTGGGCGCCAGTTTCTTCACCTTGGCCAGACCCAGGAACCGCAGTACCTGGATATAGCACCAGCCCAGATCGAATTCGTACCATTTGGTGGAAAACTTGGCCGACGTACCGTAAGCGTGGTGATTGTTGTGAAGCTCTTCGCCGCCGATGATGATTCCCCAGGGCGACACGTTGGTGCTGGTGTCGGGGCTGGCATAGTTGCGATAGCCCCAGGCATGGCCGATGCCGTTGACCACACCGGCGGCCCAAAAGGGGATCCAGGCCATTTGCACGGCCCATACGGTGAGGCCCAGCACGCCGAACAAGGCAATGTCGATGCCCAGCATGATCAGCACACCCAGCAGGCTGTGGCGCGAATAAAGATTGCGCTCGATCCAGTCATCGGGAGTGCCGTGACCGAAGCGCTTCAGAGTTTCAGGATTGTGGGCTTCTTCGCGGTACAGTTCAGCGCCGCGGAAGAACACCATGCCCAGGCCGAACACCACGGGTGAGTGGGGATCGCCTTCTTTTTCACACTTGGCATGATGCTTGCGGTGGATGGCAACCCATTCCTTGGTGACCATGCCAGTGGTCATCCAGAGCCAGAACCGGAAAAAATGCATGACGGCCGGATGAAGATCAAGCCCGCGATGCGCCTGGCTGCGGTGCAAAAATACGGTGACGGAAATAATGGTGATATGTGTGAGCACCAGCGTTACCAGTGCAACTTGCCACCACGACAGATGAAGTAAACCACCTGCGAAAAAATTAAGTATGTAGTCCATATACCCTTGGAACAGTGGGCAAGGCACCTTGCCACACCCTTGTTAAGACCAGCAAAGTGTAGCGCAGATGCCGTTGATATGACAGAGAAATTTCAGTTTTCTCTTGAGACGGATCAAGGAATATCTAGGCATCCTGAGCCGGTTCCGGCGGTGTATCGGCAGGAACGGCTTCTTTGCGCCTTTCCAGAACGGCTGCAAAAAAACCATCGGTGCCATGGACATCGGGGCGCAGACGCAGATAAGGCTCTTCGAACGTTAGATTTTCACAACGATCTTTCACGATTTTGCCCGCATCGAGCAGCGTAAAGTCGCTATGTTCAGCAAGAAATGCCTGAACCTGCTCCTCGTTTTCAGAAGGCAGCACGCTGCAGGTGGCGTAAACCAGGCGTCCGCCGGGCGCGACACATCGTGCTGCCTGTCGCAAAATGGACGCCTGGGTTTTGCGCAAGTGTTCCAGCGACTCGGGATGCTGGCGCCATTTCAGGTCTGGATTGCGCCGCAAAGTGCCCAGGCCGCTGCACGGGGCATCCACCAGCACGCGATGGGCCTTGCCGCGCAAACGCTTGACGCGTACATCGTTCTGCTCGGCAATGACCACCGGCACGATATTCGACAACCCGCTTCGGGCAAAACGCGGTTTGGCCCGGGCCAGCCGGGCCGCCGACACGTCAAAGGCATACAGGCGTCCCGTCGAGCGCATGAGTGCGCCCAGCAACAACGTTTTCCCGCCCGCCCCCGCACAATAGTCGATGATCATCTCGCCTCGGCGGGGCGCCATCAGGGCCACCAGAATCTGGCTGCCTTCGTCCTGAACCTCGATGTGACCCGATTCGAACAAGGGCCAGCGGTTCACCGGCGGGCGGCCTTGCAAACGGATACCCCAGGGCGAATAGGGTGTAGGCGACGGACGATAACGCCCGGTCTGCCCCTGATCCAGCGCCGCAAGCACTGCCGCGCGGTCGGTCTTGAACGGATTGACGCGGATATCCAGCGGCGCGGGCTGGTTCAGGGCCGCGATCAGCGACTCGGCATCGGGCATGACCCGCAACTGTTCTTCCAGCCAGTCGGGCAAGCTGTGTCGCACCGCCGGCGACAACGACTGAAGATCAAGCTTCTGCACGTGATCCAGCCATTGACGCTCGACATCGGACAAGCCGGTGTCGAGAACCTGGCGCGTGAACTGCGATGCCAGGCCAAGTATGGCCAGCCGGCGGGCCGAAGGCCCCGTGCCGCTCTCGGCCATCTGGCGATAGCGGCGCAAATGGCGCAGCACATCGAAAACCGCCTCGGCAACCTCGTGCCGGTCACGGGCGCCGAGCTTGGGGTGGTCGCGAAACCATCGCGACAGCGCGGCGTCGGCGGGATACTCCCACTGCAGGACGGTGCCCAGAACATTTCGTACGTGTTCGATACGGGCAGCCGCCATAATGTACGGCTTCGCATCGGACGCATCGCGACGCGGTTTGTGAGCAGATTTCATGCAATAACCTTGGGAGAATGCTCGTTCAGCGGAGCAAGCATAAAAGACCGGGAAGGGACGCCTTTCACATGGACACGTTGCAACGCGTCAAGCGTTACGCGCCCCTGGGCCAGCCAGTGTACAACTTCGGTGTACACCACATGCTCCACTTTCAACAATCGATGCGCCAGATCGTCCGG
The DNA here is from genome assembly GCA_050252075.1 of Burkholderiaceae bacterium. Taxonomy (GTDB): domain Bacteria; phylum Pseudomonadota; class Gammaproteobacteria; order Burkholderiales; family Burkholderiaceae_B; genus JAAYGT01. The sequence continues at coordinate 20,501 of JBFWLP010000001.1, forward strand.
GGTATCCGACGCCAGCACGGGCACGATGCCCTGGGCAATGACCGGGCCGTGATCAAGCACGGGGGTCACAAAATGCACGGTGCAACCGTGCCATTGAACCCCCATGGCCAGCGCCTGCTGGTGGGTGTGCAAGCCGGGAAATGCGGGAAGCAGCGAGGGATGGATATTCACCAGGCGACCATTGAACCGCTCGACAAACCCCGGCGTCAGCACACGCATGAAACCCGCCAGCAACACGTAATGCGGCTGATAGGCGTCGATGGCGTCGGCAAGGCTGGCGTCGAACGCTTCGCGGCTGGCAAAATCGCGATGCGCGACGACGGCGGTGGGAATACCCTGCCGATCCGCCCAGGCCAGCCCGGAGGCATCGGCCTTGTTCGCAATAACGGCACTGACCACGGCACCGGCGCCCTGGGACCGGGTGGCTTGAACAATAGCCTGCATGTTGGATCCACGCCCCGAAATCAGGACGACAAAGCGGCAAGGAGCATCTTTTTCTGCGTTCAAGAGATATTTTCCTGAGTAATTCAATACAAAATTGTAAACTCTCGGCTGTGAAAACTTTGCCCTCGCTTTATCGCTACCTGCCACGTCACGATACGGACGCTCCCAGCGCCGTCACGATCGGAAACTTTGACGGCGTTCACCGCGGCCACCAAGCCATTTTGGCCCGCGTGTGCGAGCACGCCCGGACACACGGCCTGCTCGCGGGCGTCATGACATTCGAGCCCCACCCGCGCGCCTACTTCGCCGCACGGGCCCAACGTCCGGAACTGGTTCCCACACAAGTCAACAGCCTGCGCGACAAAGTGACGGCACTGGCGCGGCTGGGCATGCAGCAAATCGTCATTCAGCGCTTCAATCAGTCACTGGCCGACATGAGCGCCGATGATTTTATTCGGGAACTGCTGGTCAGAGGGTTGCAAACGCGCTGGCTGCTGGTGGGAGAAGACTTCCGGTTCGGCCACAAACGCAGCGGTGACATCACCCTGCTGCGGCAGGCCGGACGGCGGCACGGCTTTACCGTGGAAACCATCGCCGACATTCCCGACGTCCATGGCCACCGCATTTCCAGCTCCGAACTGCGCACGGCGCTGGCCGTTGGCCGGCTGGACCGCGCCCGGCATCTGCTGGGTCACCCCTACCAGTTGAGCGGCCACGTGGTGCACGGACAAAAACTCGGCCGCCGGCTGGGCTACCCCACACTGAATGTACGTGTGCCGGTGCATTGCGCGCTCCGGTCAGGCATTTACGTGGTTCAGGCCCACGGCCTGGGCGATACGCCCTTGCCCGGCATCGCCAGTCTGGGCGTGCGCCCCACGGTAACGCATACCGGCCGGCTGCTGCTCGAAGTTCACCTGCTCGATTGTTCGGTAAACGCGTACGGTAAACTTGTATGTATTGAATTCCTGCAGTACTTGCGGGACGAAGAAAAATTTCCCGATCTTCCTACTATGATCGCCGCCATCGACAACGATGCGCAGGGCGCTCGCGACTATTTCGCCTTCCATGGACTATAGAAACACACTTAATCTGCCTGAAACCCCCTTCCCGATGCGTGGCGATCTGGCCAAACGCGAACCCGGCTGGGTTGCCGAGTGGGAGGAAAACAAGATTTACGCCGCCATACGCCAGGCGAGCGAAGGTCGCCCGAAGTTTATTCTTCACGACGGCCCTCCTTACGCCAACGGCGACATTCACATCGGGCATGCAGTCAACAAGATCCTGAAGGACATCATCGTTAAAAGTCGCGCCATGGCCGGCTTTGACGCCGTTTATGTTCCCGGCTGGGACTGCCACGGCATGCCCATCGAAATCCAGATCGAGAAGAAGTTCGGAAAGAACCTGCCGGTGGCTGAAGTTCAGGCCAAGGCACGCGCCTATGCCCTGGAACAGATTGATCGCCAGCGGGCTGACTTCAAGCGCCTGGGCGTGCTGGGCGACTGGGATCGGCCCTACCTGACCATGAATTTCAGTAACGAAGCCGACGAAGTGCGGGCACTGGCCCGTATTCTGGAGAAAGGCTACGTATTTCGCGGCCTGAAGCCCGTGAACTGGTGCTTCGACTGCGGCTCGGCACTGGCGGAAGCCGAAGTGGAATATGCCGACCGCAAAGACCCGTCCATTTATGTGGCCTTTCCGTTCGCCGACCACGGTGCCGTTGCCAGGGCGTTTGGCCTTGACACCGTTGACGACGGGGCGATTGTCATCTGGACCACCACCCCCTGGACCATTCCGTCCAATCAGGCGTTGAATGTTCACCCAGAGTTCGAGTATGCGCTCGTCAGGCTGGCACAGCCGCGCGCCACCGGATCGTTGCTTTTGCTGGCCAAAGACCGTGTCAAGGCCTGCCTGGAAGAATGGAAACTGGACGGCGAAGTCATAGCAACGGCGCCGGGCGCCTCCCTGGCCGATATTGCGTTCCATCACCCGCTGGCGCAGGCCCACGACGGGTACAAACGCGTTTCCCCGGTGTATCTGGGCGATTATGTCACCCTGGACAGCGGTACCGGCGTGGTCCATTCCGCCCCCGCCTACGGTATTGAAGACTTTGTCTCCTGCAAGGCGCATGGGCTGGCCGATGACCAGATCCTGAACCCCGTCATGGGCGACGGCCATTATGCCGCGAGCCTGCCATTGTTCGGCGGGCTCACCATCTGGAAAGCCAACCCCGAAATCGTGAACGCGCTCGACGCGAGCGGCACATTGCTGCTGTCGTCACCGGTGTCCCACAGCTACATGCATTGCTGGCGCCACAAGACCCCCATCATTTACCGCGCCACCAGCCAGTGGTTCGCCGGTATGGACCGCCGGCCGAAAACAGGGAAAACGCTGCGCGAAACGGCGCTGGAAGGCATCGACAACACCGATTTCTATCCATCGTGGGGCCGTGCCCGCCTGCATGCCATGATCGCCAACCGCCCCGACTGGACCCTCTCGCGCCAGCGCCAGTGGGGAGTGCCCATGGCCTTCTTTGTTCACAAGGAAACGGGCGAGCTGCACCCGCGCACAGTGGAGTTGCTGGAAGAAGTTGCCAAACGTATCGAACTCGGCGGCATCGAAGCCTGGCAAACTCTGGATCCTGCCGAACTGCTGGGAGACGAAGCGAAGGACTACGAAAAGAACCGCGACACGCTCGACGTATGGTTCGACTCGGGCACTACCCATGCCACCGTTCTGGGCGGCCAGGACCACAGTGTGAAAGGATCCCATGCCGACGACCTGGCCTGGCCTGCAGACCTCTATCTGGAAGGCTCCGACCAGCACCGCGGCTGGTTCCATTCCTCGTTGCTCACCGGCTGCATGCTGTACGGGCGCCCGCCCTACAAGGCCTTGCTGACACACGGCTTCGTGGTCGACGGCAAGGGCCGGAAAATGAGCAAATCGGTGGGCAATGTCATTGCCCCCCAGAAAGTGTCCGATTCTCTGGGCGCCGAGATTCTCCGGCTCTGGACGGCTTCCACCGACTACTCGGGCGAGCTGTCCATTTCCGACGAAATTCTGAAACGCGTGGTGGAAAGCTACCGCCGCATCCGCAATACACTGAAGTTTCTGCTGGGCAACCTGCACGACTTCAATGTGCAAACCGACGCGGTACCGCTGGACGATTTGTTCGAAATCGATCGCTATGCGCTGGTCATGACCGAGCGCATGCAACAGAACATTCGAAGCGCCTATGAGCGCTACGAGTTTCACACGGCCGTATCGCGGCTGCAAATTTTCTGCTCCGAGGATCTGGGCGCGTTTTATCTGGATGTACTGAAAGACCGCCTGTACACCACCGGACAAAAAAGCATTGCACGCCGGTCGGCGCAAACCGCCCTGTACCACATCACACACGCGCTGCTTCGGCTGATGGCGCCGATTCTTTCTTTCACGGCGGAAGAGGCCTGGAAAGACCTGCACCCCGGCCTGCCGATGGGCACCATATTTACCGAAGTATTTCATGCGCTGCCCATCCAGGAAGACGCCGATACGCTGAATGCCAAATGGGACCGCCTGCGCGAAATACGCGCCGAGGCCATGAAACGCATCGAAGACGTTCGATCCGCAGGCGATATTGGTTCATCGCTGGCCGCCGAACTGGACATTTACGCCCGGGGCGACGATTTTGAACGGCTTGCAAGCCTGGGCGACGACCTGCGTTTTGTGCTGATCGTCTCTCGTGCCACGCTGCACGCCGGTGACGGCGACCTGCGCATCACAGTGGCGCCCACAGCGCACGCCAAGTGCGAACGCTGCTGGCACCATCGCGCCGACGTCGGCCGAAACGCCGGGCACCCCACTTTGTGCGGGCGTTGCGACGACAACCTGCACGGCCAGGGCGAAGACCGGCACCATGCCTAGCGCACAACCGCAGGGTAACGGTTCGCTGCCGGACAAGCAGGCGAGGCTGGCTTTCTGGCTGGCCGTCGCCGCCTTCATCGTCGTGGCAGACCAGCTCACCAAGTACTATTTCGATACCGCCCTGAATTACGGTGAACGATGGCCGGTGCTGCCGTTCTTCGATTTCACCCTGCTGTACAACCCGGGGGCTGCCTTCAGTTTCCTGGCCGAAGGCCAGGGTTGGCAGCGCTGGCTGTTCACCGCCATTGCCGTCGGTGCCATCGCGCTCATTCTTCACCTGCTGCGCAAACATCCCCACCAACGGCTGTTCAATACCTCTCTGGCGCTTATTCTGGGCGGTGCGGTCGGTAACCTGGTCGATCGCCTGTACCATGGACATGTGATCGATTTTCTGCTGTTTTACTGGCGCCAATGGCATTTTCCCGCGTTCAACGTGGCCGATATCGCCATTACCGTCGGTGCCGTGCTTCTGGTGCTCGATGAAGTTTTGCGCATGGCCGCCGAACGCCGTCGAAAGACAGACCACGACAACATTCAGTAAACTGCCCGCGTCATCGTCTTCTTTAGGTAGCTGGCCTTATGCAGAATCTGGCGAATAAACGTATCGTGCTTGGCATGTCCGGCGGCATCGCCTGCTACAAGGTGGCCGAATTCCTGCGCCGCGCACAAGATGAAGGCGCAACGTTCGACGTCGTTATGACCGACGCGGCCACGCACTTCATCACGGCGGTCACCCTGCAGGCGCTTTCCGGACGCCCGGTGTTCACCGATGCCTGGGACCCGCGCGTACCCAACAACATGGCACACATCCAGCTCACCCGTGGTGCCGACGCCATCGTCATCGCGCCGGCAAGCACCGACTTTCTGGCCAAGCTTGCGCACGGCATGGCCGACGATCTGCTGTCCACCCTGTGCGTTGCCAAGGGAAACTGCCCGCTGCTGGTAGTTCCCGCCATGAACCGCGAAATGTGGCTGCATCCGGCCACCCAGCGCAACGTTGCCCGACTGCGCGAGGACGGTGTGATCATTCTGGGCCCGGCCCAGGGCGATCAGGCCTGCGGCGAGGTTGGCGACGGCAGACTGCTTGAGCCGCCGGAACTGCTGGCCGAGCTGATTGCGTTCTTTCAACCCAAGGTGCTGGCCGGTAAACGCGTGGTTCTTACGGCCGGGCCGACATCCGAACCGATTGACCCGGTGCGGGTCATTACAAACCGGTCCTCGGGCAAAATGGGCTATGCCATTGCCCGCGCCGCTCGCGAGGCCGGTGCCCGGGTGACACTCGTTTCGGGCCCCACCGCGCTGGACACGCCCTACGGCGTGCAGCGCATCAACGTGGAAACCGCAAGGGAAATGCATGCCGCCGTCATGCGAGAAACCACAGAGGCGGACATCTTCATTGCCGTAGCGGCCGTTGCCGACTGGCGCGTCGCCAATGGCAGCGCATCGAAACTCAAGAAAGACGCCTCGGGGCAGGCACCTGCGCTGGAGTTTGCTCTGAACCCCGACATTCTGGCCGATGTCGCCGCCCTGCCCGGCGCTCCCTGGTGCGTGGGTTTTGCCGCCGAAACCGAAAACCTGTATCACTATGCCGAAGCCAAACGCCGGCGCAAAGGGATCCCGTTGCTGGTGGGCAACCTGGCCCAGAACGCCATGCATGCCGACGATACCGAACTCGTTCTTTTCGACGATAACGGTGCCCAGGCGCTTCCCCGACAACCCAAACTTCAGGCCGCCCGGGCACTCATTCAAGCCATTGCGCAGCGCTACCCAGCCCAGGGCCCTGACGCCTGACAGCCTTCTCTGTATCCGGAATCCATCATGAGACGTATTGCCCTGAAAATCCTTGATCCGCGCATGAACGACTATCTGCCCAGCTACGCCACCGAGGGCTCGGCGGGGCTGGATCTACGGGCATGTATCGAACAGGCCCAAACCCTGCAGCCCGGCGACACTTGCCTGGTGCCCACGGGGCTGGCCATTCATATCGCTGATCCGGCGTATGCCGGCATGATCCTGCCGCGCTCGGGGCTGGGCCACAAACACGGTATTGTGCTGGGCAACCTGGTGGGGCTGATCGATTCCGATTACCAGGGGCCTCTTATGGTTTCGGTATGGAATCGCGGGCAAGCCGCATTTACCCTGGAGCCCATGGAGCGGCTGGCCCAACTGGTGATTGTTCCCGTGCAGCAAGTCGAGTTCGACATTGTGACCGACTTCGACGAGACCGACCGGGGCGGAGGCGGCTTTGGCAGCACGGGGCGCGCCTGACATCGGCAGGCACGCACCCTGCACGCGGGGCGGCTAGCCGATCATCATGAGGCTTGCGTTCCCCCCGGCCGCCGCCGTGTTGTTACTGACAGACACCTCGCGCAACAGCCTTTCGCTGCGATAAACAGCGCCCGACTCCACATCATCCATCGTCAGGGCATGCACCGACACTATCGGCCCCGGGCGTGCGGCCACACGCTGGTTCAGCGCCAGCAGATCATCGCCGTCACCCTCATAGAGCACAGCCTGACATTCACCCTCGTCTACGAAGCGATCAGACACCAGCGCTGCCGCCTGACGCTCTTGCGGGCTGAGCGACTCATAGAAATCCCGTGTCACGGCCGTCTCGACAAAAATCGCCTTGTTGGCCGTTTCACGGCATGCCTTCCATTGCGCATGCACCCCGGCAAGGGTTGTCGCGCGGCACAACACCACACCGCGTGGACGGACATGATAGGTATTGCTTTCCCCGGTGGGCCCGTCCAGCAGGATGGGTTTGCCCGTTTGGACGGCCGCAGCCAGTTCCGCCGGAAGGCCGTCGGGCTGGCGGGTCAGCAAGCGCCGCAAGTACAAAGGCCCGCCGGCTTTGGGCCCTGTACCCGACAGCCCCTCCCCTCCGAACGGCTGCACACCCACCACGGCACCGACGATATTGCGGTTCACATAGATATTGCCGGCATGAATACGCTCGCTCACCTGGGCCACCACCTCGTCAAGACGGGTGTGCACACCAAAAGTCAGGCCATAGCCGGTGGCGTTGATGGCGTCAATCAACTCATTGAGGCGGTCGCGCCGATAACGCACCACATGCAGCACGGGGCCGAAAACCTCACGAGTCAACTCATCGACGCGGTTGATTTCAATAAGGGTGGGCGGCACAAACGTGCCGAACTGGGTGGTATCGGCCGGAGCCACCTGCTCGATGGTATGGCCGGCGTTACGCATGGACCGTATGTGCTGAAGAATTGAAGCCTGGGCGTCAAAGTCGATCACCGGCCCCACATCGGTATTGAGCTTGTCCGGTCGATCGACACGCAGTTCGTGCATGGCACCGCGCAGCATGCGCAGCACATAATCGGCGCAGTCATCCTGAACGCACAACAGCCGCAACGCGGAACAGCGCTGTCCGGCCGAATCGAAAGCCGACGCCAGAACATCCAGCACCACCTGCTCGGCCAACGCCGATGAATCGACCACAAGCGCATTCTGCCCGCCTGTCTCGGCGATCAAGGGAATCGGATGCCCGTCGGGATCCAGGCGCGTCGACAAATTGCCGGCGATCAATCGGGCCACCTCGGTGGAACCGGTAAACAAGACCCCACGAACACCGGAATGGCCGACCAACGCGGCGCCTATCGTTTCACCCTGACCCGGCAGCAGTTGAAGCGCGCCTTCCGGAACCCCGGCACGATGCAGGCAGTCGACGGCGGCGGCGGCAATCAGTGTGGTTTGTTCGGCGGGTTTTGCAAGCACGGTGTTGCCAGCCGCCAGCGCGGCCGACACCTGCCCCATGAAGATGGCCAGCGGAAAATTCCACGGGCTGATGCATACGACGGGCCCCAGGGGGCGATGGGTGTCATTGGAAAAGGCGTCCGCAACCTGCCCCCCGTAATAGCGAAGAAAATCAATGGCTTCGCGCACTTCGGCAATGGCATTGGGCAAGGATTTACCTGCCTCGCGAACGATCAGCCCGAGCAACGACTGCATCTCGTCTTCGAGGATCTGCGCCGCGCGCATCAGGCAGGCGCTGCGTTCCTGAACCGGCGTCGCCGACCATACGGCAAAGGCATTGCCCGCCTGCTCAAAGGCAGCGTCTACCTGAGCCGCATCCGCAGGCATCACATAACCCACGACATCGCGATGATCCGCCGGATTCTTGACGGCAACAGCCTTGGCGGTGTCCCAGGCGACAGTCTGGCCGGCAATCCGCGGCATGGCGCGCCACTCCTGGCCGGAGGCGTTCAGCAACGCCGCCGACAGCGACGCCAGACGCTGCTCATTGCTTAAATCGAAACCGGCCGAGTTCCGTCTTCCCGCTGCGGCAAACAGATCACGGGGCAAGGGAATGCGGTCGTGGGGAGCCCCCAGGGGATGCAGGCGTTCGGCACTGGCAACCGGATCGGTGACCAGTGCGCTGACGCTCACGTCGTCGTCGCCGATCAAATTCACAAACGACGTGTTCGCTCCGTTCTCCAGCAAGCGGCGCACCAGATAGGCCAGCAAGGTTTCGTGCGTGCCCACGGGCGCATAAATGCGGCAGGGACGGTTCAGTTTTCCTTGGGAAACCGCCCCGGTGACCAGCTCATACAGCGGTTCTCCCATGCCGTGCAGGCATTGGAATTCGTATTGGCCGGGATAATAGTTCTGCCCGGCCATGTAGTAAATGGCGGACAGCGTTTGCGCATTGTGCGTGGCAAACTGCGGATACACCGACTGCGGCGACGACAACAGTTTGCGCGCACACGCCAGGTACGAGACGTCGGTGTGCACTTTGCGCGTGTACACCGGGTAGCCTTCCAGTCCGTCGATCTGGGCACGCTTGATTTCGGAATCCCAATAAGCGCCTTTGACCAATCGCACCATCAGACGATGTCCGCTTCGACGAGCCAAATCGATCAGGTAATCGATAACGAACGGCGCACGCTTCTGATAGGCCTGCACCACAAAACCGATCCCGTTCCAGCCGGTGAGCTCGTCGTCGAAGCAAAGGGCTTCGAGCAGATCCAGCGACAATTCCAGACGATCAGCCTCTTCCGCATCGATGTTCAGACCGATATCGTAGTGACGGGCCAGGCGCGCCAGCTCGACAAGGCGCGGCAGCAGTTCGGCCATGACCCGATCACGCTGGGCGCGGGAATAACGGGGATGCAGGGCGGAAAGCTTGATGGATATGCCTGGTCCCTCGTAAATGCCGCGACCCTCCGATGCCTTGCCAATGGCATGAATAGCCTGCACATACGACTGCATGTAGCGCTCGGCGTCATGGGCCGTTGTCGCGGCCTCGCCCAGCATGTCGTAGGAATACCGGAAGCCTTTTTGCTCCATTTTGCGGCTGTTTGCCAATGCCGACGCAATGCTCTGGCCGCATACGAACTGCTCGCCCATCATGCGCATGGCAATGTTGACGCCCTTGCGAATCAAAGGCTCGCCGCCCTTGCCTATCAGACGGGTAAGGGCGTGGGACAACGACTGCTCGCTGTTCACACTGACCAGCTTGCCCGTCAGCATCAGCCCCCAGGTCGCCGCATTGACAAAAAGCGACGACGATTCTCCCATGTGGGATTTCCAGTCGCCATGACTGATCTTGTCGCGGATCAAGGCATCGCGCGTGGGCCGGTCGGGAATGCGCAGCAGGGCTTCGGCCAGGCACATGAGCGCCACGCCTTCCTGGCTGGACAAGGAGAATTCATGGATAAGGGCCTCGACGCCTGCGCCGCCGCGCTTGTCCCGCAGGGACTGCACCAAACGGGTTGCCAGTGTTTTCACCTCGACGGGCTGGGTCGACCGTGCCAGCCCGATCAGCAACGGAATGCACTCGGTTTCAGGCCGCCGATAGGCAGAAGTGATGGCTGCGCGCAAGACGGACTGCGGCATGACATCTTGGGCAAATTCGTAAAAAGGCCGGAAAGAACTCTCGGCCGGGCGCGGATCGTCATCACCGACGCGGTCGTCGTCGGTGAGCAAATGCGAAATTTCCATAGGCATCTGGCCACGCTCGATGGCGTCGATATACGTGATCAACGCCTGTTTGTGCAACCAGTGAGGCGTGCACCCCACCCGTTGCGCCGCCCGCTTCAGCCGGTCGCGCAGCGCATCATCAACCTTCACACCCAACGTTGTTGTGGCAACCATGGTTCTGTCTTCCCGTGAAAAAACCGGGAAACCGTGATGCACACCACGTGCTCACCTCGCCCGATCCGAGAGCATGGTAAGCGGGTTGCACCTTTTAAGAAATAAGGGTTAACCCTTATTTTGTGACACAGCCATTAGGCACGGTTTGCGGCGTGGCTTGAGCGTGTCGCAACTGCGCCCCCATACGCGAGGCCAACTCGCGCAGGGCGGCCTGATGGCCGGCAACAAGAGCCGACATTCCCGACTGAACCACCACCGTGGCCGTTCCACCGCAAAGCAAGGTCGTGCGCCGGGGCTGACTGACAGGCACCAGCGACCAGGTAGCGTCGATCACCGCGCGGCTCGCGTAAAGGGACTCGAAGCGTTGAATGGACAGGTAGATTTTCCAGAGTGGAAAATTTTCCGGCACCTGGGCTACAGCCACATTGCGTACGCCCAGGTCGTTGTACAGGTAGGTTCCCAACGCCTGGCGAAGCTCGTCGGAAAGCGAACCGGCCCACAACGAGTTGTCCAGCGGATACACCTGGGTGGATTGCGGATCGGTTACCACGATTTGCAAGCGGTCTACCTGCTCGGGAACACGAACGGGCTGAATGCTGACGGCAAACGGCAACGACGATATCGACGACGATGTTGCCGTATCGCCACCCGGCGATGCCGGATCCGAAGGAGGAATCAGCGTGTAATAGTGCTTGACGGGGGGCGCAGCACACGCACCCAGCACCAGCCCCGCAAGTACGGCGACGATGGGTCGGATGGATCGAATCATGATGGCTCCTAGGGCGTCACTTTGAATGTTTCGGGGGCCTGCCCCCGGATCACGGACGACGGATTAGCCTGCAGATAATCGGTCAGGCTGCGCAGCGAACGTGACGCACGCGAAATTTCCTGAAGTGCAGACTCCAGATTGGAGTTCACCGGGGAGTCTTTGGCGATCAGCGCATCGATGCGTTGCATGGAATCCTCGATTTTCTTGAGCATACGCGTAGCCTGAGGTGTCAGGTTCTCGTCAAGGTTCTTGATCAGGTCATTCATGGACGCCAGACTGTCGCGCAAGTCGTTGCCGATGCCGTCAAAGGGTATGCCCTCGACTTTGGTGACGATACTGCTGATTTGCTGCTGCAGTTTGTCGAAGTTTCCGGGGATCGTCGGCACAACCAGGGGAATGCGGCGAACATCGACCACAGCGGCGGGTTCGTCGGGGAAGAACTCAAGCGCAACGTATTGTTGTCCTGTAAGCAGATTGGCAGCACGCAGTTGCCCGCGCAGGCCATGCTTGATGAGCGGGCCCAGCAGGTCGGCACCGGGATAATCGATATCCGAACGGCCGCTCATCAGCGTTTCATACACGCGGCCAAAGCGCAAGGGATACAAACGCGCCTTCACCAGCGCGTAAAAACGCCTGTGTTCTTTATCGTATTCCAGGTCGATATCGGCAACCTCGCCAAGCTCAAGGCCTCGAAAGTCGACAGGCGCACCGATCTTGAGCCCACGCACTGACTGGGGGAAATGAAACTCGATCATGAATGGGTCGCCATCGGGCTCGGCCAGTGCCTTCTGGCGCGACTCAAACAAGGGAAAGTGAGTATCCTTGACCGCCGGGCCGGTGACGGAAGGATCACTGGTTTCAAATGCAATACCCCCGGCCAGCATGGAAACCACCGACTCGGTCTGAACATCCAGGCCGTTGGTGCTCAAATTGACGTGAATGCCGCTGGCATTCCAGAAACGGGCGGCGGCGGTGACAAACCGGTCGTTCGGCGCGTCGATGAAAATCTGCACGTTCACGGAACGACCATCGGGCGCAAGCGCGTACCCGATCACCTGCCCAACAGGAATGCGCCGGTAATACACGGGCGAACCGATCTCCAGCGAGCCAAGATCCGAGGCGGTAATGGTAAACCGTGTGCCCGGACGGCCACTGGTCACTTCCGGGGGAGCCTCAAGACCGGTGAAGTGGTAAACCATCTCGTCCTTGACCACCTTGGATGGCGTATCCACGGCAATGTAAGCCCCCGACAGCAACGTGCCCAGCCCCGACACACCGCTGATTCCCAGCCGGGGCCGCACCACCCAGAAGCGGGTGCCGTCCTGGGTGATGAAATCGGCGCCGTCGCGCTCCAGTTGCACACTGACAATTACGCTGGAGCGGTCGTCGGAAACCGCCAGGTCGGTGACCTGGCCAACAATGATGTCTTTGTAGCGTACTTTCGTCTGGCCGATCTCCAGGCCCTCGGCCGACTCAAACTGAATGGTGATGGTGGGCCCGATGTGCATCCAGGTGCGAACCACCAGCGACAGCCCCACCAGGCCGGCCACCAAGGGCACCAGCCATATCCAGGACCAGCGCGTAGGACGATACGGACGGATCTCGGGCGAAACGGCACCGGATGCGGGCAGGTTATTGTCTGGTGTTGCGTTGTTTTCCGTCATCCCTGGCCTTAATCCACCATCGTGATCCATTTATCGAGACACTGCTGCTTGCGGCGCTCGCTGAACACCACCGAGTACGGGCGGGTTCGGGCCTTGATCCTGCGCGCATTCATGGCGCGCATCCCAGCCTCGCCGCGGATCATAACTCATTGCCGCCATCATGGTAAGCACAACCACCAAGCCGAAGCTGAACGCCGCCGGGCCGGGCACAATTTGCGACAACCCGGGGAAATCGGCCATGGCAGCCATGAGCAGGACGACAAAAACGTCGAGCATCGACCACTGGCCAATGATTTCCACCATCTCGTACATGCGCGTTCGCTTGCGCTGCACCGCCGGACCGCGCCAGGCGGTGCCCATCATGAGCACGGCGATCGCCAGCAGTTTCGTGATGGGAACCACGACACTGGCGATAAAAACAATGACCGCCAGATCCCAGGAACCTAGCCGCCAAAGTTCGATCACCCCGCCCAGGATGGTATGCGCTTCGTTGGTACCGGCCATGCGTATGGTCATGATGGGCAGCATATTGGCCGGTATGTAGGCAATGGCCGCCGTCAGCCAGAACGCCCAGACCCGCGTGCGCCAGGCCGGATGTCGGAAATGCATGGCCGCACCGCAGCGCCCGCATGCAAGCGCGCCGTGGGGTGTAGTGAAATCGTGCAGAAAGCCGCAGGACTCGCACGAGGCTACGCGCGTTGCGCCCGAAGGCAGTCCACGGCCGGCAACCTGCACGAGGTTCGCGTCTTCGGCATACAGCCACAGCCGTGTGGGCGAACAACGCGACAACAAAGTAATGAGCACAGTAAGCGCACCAAAGGCAAAAATGGCGGGTTGTACCTGAACTGCGGCCAACCCCACCATTTTCACCAATGCCACCAGTATGCCCAGCATGAAAACCGACACCATGCTCCACGGCGTGGCGAACCGGAGCAATCGCATACCCAGGTGAAAATCGGCGGGCAGACGTTTTCGCGCAATCACGGACAAGGCCCAGAGAGTAACCATGATCTGCGTTAACGGAAACCAGAAGGCAAACAAGCCGGTGACAATCGCCGTGCCGAAATAACCCAATTTCCAGATGTGCAGCAGCGCCCCTGGCAGCGAGGCATAAACCGTAACCCCCTGAAAGGTCAGGCTCACGATGGGAAATGCCATGGCAATGCCGAAAATGATCAGTGTCGCAATGCCAAGGGCCATCCAGGCCGACAGCGGAAGACGGCTGCTACGATATAGATGTGAGCCGCAAAGACGGCAAATAGCAAGACCACCGGGAGGGAGCTCCTCACGGTGGTGAATGGTGCCGCAATGATGGCACTCGATCTTTGCCCCCTGAGGCATCAATCGACGAGTTCAGGTTCCGAGGGCGACTTCGACGCATTCGGGCGGGAGGCGCCGCTATTCGATCCTTCCGGTTTGTCGGGAAAGCCCAGTACAACCTGATCGGCATCATCGAGCCCGACTTCCACGCTACCGCCGTCGACCAGACGGCCGAACAGCAGCTCGTCGGCCAGGGCACGACGAATGGTGTCCTGGATAAGCCGTTGCATGGGGCGCGCCCCCATGAGCGGATCGAAACCCTTCTTGGCCAGATGGTCGCGCAACTGCTGGCTGAACACGACATCGACGCGCTTCTCGTGCAACTGGTCTTCGAGCTGCATGAGGAACTTGTCGACCACCCGCAAAATGATGTCACGGGACAGAGGCGTGAACCCGATGATGGCATCCAGACGATTACGGAACTCGGGCGTGAACATGCGCTTGATATCGGCCATTTCGTCGCCGGCCCGCGAGGGGGTGGCAAAACCGATGGCGTTTTTGCTGACCGTTTCCGCGCCCGCGTTCGTGGTCATGATGATGATGACATTACGGAAATCGGATTTGCGCCCGTTGTTGTCGGTGAGCGTTCCGTGATCCATGACCTGAAGCAATATATTGAACACATCGGGATGCGCTTTCTCGATTTCGTCGAGCAGCAGCACACAATGGGGCTGCTTGCTGACGGCTTCGGTCAGCAGGCCGCCCTGATCAAAACCAACATAGCCGGGAGGCGCGCCGATAAGCCGCGATACGGTGTGCCGCTCCATGTATTCCGACATGTCGAAACGCAGCAGCTCGATGCCCAGCACGAAAGCCAGTTGACGGGCAACCTCGGTTTTTCCCACACCGGTGGGGCCGGAAAACAGGAACGAGCCTATCGGCTTGTCGGGACGCCCAAGCCCGGAGCGCGCCATTTTGATCGCTGCGCTGAGCGCCTCGATGGCGGAATCCTGGCCGAATACGACCGTTTTAAGGTCGCGATCCAGTGTGGCAAGCTTGTTGCGATCGTCGTTCGATACGCTTTGCGGCGGTATGCGCGCGATTTTGGCCACGGTGGCCTGAATTTCGGTTTTACCGATGACCTTTTTCTGGCGGGACTTGGGCAACAACCGCTGGGCTGCTCCGGCCTCGTCAATGACATCGATGGCCTTGTCGGGCAGGAAACGGTCATTGATGTGGCGCGCCGCAAGTTCGGCAGCGGCTGTCAGCGCCGCCGACGAGTAACGCACGCCGTGATGAGCTTCGAAATGCCCCTTCAGGCCCCGCAGAATCTGGATGGTTTGCTGAACCGTAGGTTCGGGAACGTCGATTTTCTGGAAGCGCCGGGAAAGGGCGTGATCTTTCTCGAAAATGCCCCGGTATTCGTTGTAGGTGGTGGCACCGATGCATTTGAGCTGCCCCGATGAGAGGGCGGGCTTGAGCAGATTGGAGGCATCGAGCGTGCCGCCCGACGCGGACCCCGCCCCGATGAGCGTATGGATTTCATCGATGAACAGAACCGCATTCCGGTTGTCTTTCAATGCCTTGAGCACGGCTTTGAGCCGTTGTTCGAAATCGCCCCGGTACTTGGTACCGGCCAGCAAGGCACCCATGTCGAGCGCAAACACTTGCGCCGATTCCAGGACGTCGGGTACCTCACCTTTGGTAATGCGCCACGCCAGACCTTCGGCGATGGCGGTTTTGCCGACACCGGCCTCGCCGACGAGCAAGGGATTGTTCTTGCGGCGACGGCAGAGCACCTGGATGACACGCTCCACCTCGTGCTCGCGACCGATGAGCGGATCGATCCGCCCCTGGCGGGCTTCGCTGTTCAGATCGGTGGCATATAGTTCCAGCGGCGACTTCTGCTGGTCGGACTTGGGTTCCGGATCAGCCGCCTTGGGTGGTTCGGGAGCCGGTTCCGGCGAATGCTTGGTAATGCCGTGAGAAATGAAATTCACGACGTCCAGGCGTGTTATGCCCTGCTGCTGAAGGAAATAAACCGCATGCGAGTCTTTTTCGCCATACATGGCCACCAGCACATTGGCGCCCGTTACCGTCGCCTTGCCTGAGCCGCCCGACGATACATGCATGATCGCGCGCTGGATCACGCGCTGAAAACCCAGTGTGGGCTGCGTATCGACTTCGTCGCTGCCCGGAAAAATAGGCGTGTTGTCGTTGATGAATTTACGCAGGTCCTGACGCAGGGCATCGATGTTGGCCGAGCAGGCTTTCAGAACCTCGACTGCCGCCGCGTTGTCGAGCAGCGCGAGCAGTAAATGTTCAACGGTAATAAATTCGTGCCGCGCGCTGCGGGCCTCGACAAAGGCCATGTGCAGGCTGACTTCAAGCTCTTCGGAGATCACGCTTCCTCCATGCAATTCGGAGCGGACAGATAAAGTCCGATGAGTCCTATTCTATGACTAAATCGACCTTGCGTATCTACCGCTGGTTCAGAGACAGACAAAGTGTGACGATAACGCATCACACCCGGCTGTATGGCCAATACGCCATACAGCTACTATAACTGGAGTTGGGATGATGCGCGGGACACCCGGGCGCAACGCGCGTTACGGTACGTTTCAGCAGGAAGCGTCAACCGGCATCGACCGGTTCCATGACGCACTGCAAAGGATGCTGCCTGGCATGGGCCAACTGGCGAACCATCTCGACGCGGGTGGCCGCAATATCACGGGTGTACACGCCGCAGACGCCGCGCCCCTCGTGGTGCACCTTCAGCATGATACGGGCGGCTTCGTCGTGCTCTTTGCCAAAGACGCGCTTGAGTATGTCGACCACAAACTCCATGGGCGTGTAGTCGTCGTTCAGCAGAACGACCTGATACATGGGTGGCGGCGCCACTTTGGCGGCCTGACGTTCTACGACGGTAAGACGCTGGTTTTCCACTTGAGTAGCCATTGATACTAACTAAGTAATTTCCATAGTTGACTATGTTAGGGCAAGTTGCGCATCATCATACTATTCTGGGGCCCGGAATGTTACCTTATGGGCGCGAAAACGTCTTGCCGGTTATCCGAATTCGCAGAATCCAGTGACTAGAGGCCACCCTTGTAGTCGAGTTTCAATTCACACCATAGTCGAGAGGCAGTCCGCATGTCTGATTCAACCGCAACGCCCACGCTCGGGGATGCTCCCAAGCTCACTGGAACAGTGAAGTGGTTCAACGATGCCAAAGGTTTCGGGTTCATTACACCCGACAATGGCGGGGAAGATCTGTTTGCTCACTTTTCGTCCATCCAAATGAATGGGTTCAAAACCTTGAAAGAAGGGCAGAAAGTCAGTTTTGAAATTGCTCAGGGCCCCAAAGGCAAGCAAGCGCTAAACATTACGTCGGCCTGAACGCCTGCACCACGCGTTTTCCGCCGACTCGTCGAGCGCCATTTTTTTCACCCGGGCGTCAGGCGCGCTGCGCCTGGCGCCGGCTACCTTTATTCCAATGAATTCTGCTTTCGCATGGCGCCGCCCTGTTTGCCTGGCGCTTGGCGCTCTGGCGCTGACATTTGGTGCCCAGGCACAAACCATAAACCAGTTGCTGCTTCCCACCGCCCAGCTGCAGATCGGCCCTTACACGGTTTCCGCCGAGATCGCAGCCACCCCGGCCGCACGCAACCAGGGCCTGATGGGCAGGAAAAGCCTGCCCGCCGATCACGGGATGATGTTTGGGTTCGAGGCACCCAATTCAAGCTGCTTCTGGTTGAAAAACACGCCACTGCCACTAAGTATCGCCTTCATCGACAGCCACGGAAAAATTGTAACACTCCGCGATATGGCGCCCAACACCACGAACTCGCACTGCCCTTCCCAGCCCATGACGTACGCGCTTGAAATGGAGCAAGGCTGGTTCGTTGAGCGCGGCATTCGGGTGGGCGCCGCGGTGCAGGGCTTACCCAGATAACCCCTGCACTGCCCTGCGCGGGCCTATACCCGTTCCAGAATAACCGCAATACCCTGGCCGACGCCGATACACATGGTGCACAGGGCATACCGCCCGCCGGTGCGATGCAGCTGGTTCACCGCCGTAAGCGCCAGGCGCGCTCCGCTGGCGCCCAGCGGATGGCCCAGGGCAATGGCGCCGCCATTGGGATTGACACGAGGATCGTTGTCGTCAAGACCCAACAGACGCAACACCGCCAAACCTTGTGCCGCGAAGGCTTCGTTCAGCTCGATAACGTCGATCTGGTCCAGGGTAAGGCCGGTAAGCTGCAAGACCTTCCGGGTGGCCGGTGCCGGGCCGATACCCATGATGCGCGGCTCCACACCCGCGCAGGCCATGCCGACCACACGTGCGCGCGGTGTCAGGCCGTGCTCGGAAATCGCCTGCGCTGACGCGACCAGCAATGCCGCCGCGCCGTCGTTCACACCCGACGCATTGCCGGCCGTCACCGTTCCGTCGGCCTTGACCACAGGCTTGAGCTTGGCCAGCGTTTCGAGCGTGGTTTCACGGGGGTGCTCGTCGGTGTCGACAATAAGCGGGTCACCCTTGCGCTGCGGTATGGCTACGGGAATGATTTCCGACTGGAACACCCCGGCTTTCTGTGCCGCCGCCGTTTTTTGCTGGCTGGCGAGCGCGAATTTGTCCTGGTCTTCACGGCTTACGCCAAACTGCTCAGCCACATTCTCAGCCGTTTCCGGCATGGAATCGATCCCGTAGCGGGCTTTCATGAGCTTGTTCACGAAGCGCCAGCCTATGGTGGTGTCGGAAATAGAGGCCGAACGCGAAAACGCCGTTTCCGCCTTGCCGATCACGAAAGGCGCGCGCGTCATGCTTTCCACGCCGCCTGCAATCATGAAATGCGTGTCGCCCGCACGAATCGCGCGTGCGGCGGAACCCAGCGCATCGAGCCCTGATCCGCACAAGCGGTTCAGCGTTGCGCCCGGCACGTCTACCGGCAGCCCGGCCAGCAGCGTTGCCATGTGGGCCACGTTGCGGTTGTCTTCGCCGGCCTGGTTGGCGCAACCCAGAATGGCGTCGTCGAGCCGTGCCCAGTCTACATTGGGATGGCGTTCCATCAATGCCTTGATGGGCGCTGCAGCGAGGTCATCGGTACGTACCGAGGCAAGAGCGCCACCGTAGCGACCGAAAGGCGTGCGCACGGCATCGCAAATAAAAGCATCTGTTGTCATAGGATTGATCCGCAAAAAGTAAAAAATGAAGCTGGGCCGCCACGGCAAACTGCCCCGGTGGTTATGTACGGCAGATGGCCAAATAGTAGCCTAGATCGGCGACTTTCCGGCCGGTCGTCCGGTCGGTGCGTCCGCAGAATGGTCACGTTCGAGAGCCAGCTGGCGATACCGGCCGGCTGCAAAATGATAAAACGGGTGCGGACAAAACTGCTTGGCCACCATCGAGGCGAACAGCGATCCCACAAGCAACCAGAACAGCATGGGCTGGCTGCCGGTCATTTCCATGACAATCACGCTGGCCGTTATGGGAGCCTGGGTGGCGGCGGCCAGAAAGGCAGCCATACTGATCAGGACCAGAACACGGGCATCGGCCTGGTCACCGGCAAAACGGCCGATCTCGGCTCCGATCCCTGCACCGGTGGTCAGCGCCGGGGTGAAAATGCCGCCGGGAATACCGGCCCAGTACGATGCGATGGTCGCAAACATTTTGGCCAGGCTGAAACCGGCCGGGTCAATCAGTTCCCCCTGCAGGGCCTGGGCCGCCACATCGTAACCGGTGCCGTACACCTTGTGCTGGGTGAGCAGCCCCAGTACGGCAATCAACAACCCCAGGAAAAACGCCATGACCACGGGATGGCGACGAACGAAGCCCCGCCAGCGCGACGGCGAAAATGCGGCCATTCCCTTGCCCAGAAGGCGGCCGAAAATACCGCCCAGTATGCCGCAGGCCAGCGCACACGTTAGTGTCCAGAGCAGCATGTCGTGATCAAGCGCCGCCCCCTGGAAATTCCCGAAATACGGATTGCTGCCCACCATCGCGATCATGATGAAGCCCGATGCCAGCACACCCAGCAGAACCACGCGCTGCCAGCGCAGCGCGGTGCCGCGGCTGAGCTCTTCGATGGCAAAGATCACACCGGCCAAAGGCGCATTGAAGGCGGCCGCCAGCCCCCCGGCGGCTCCGGTGGCAATGAGTTCGCTGGGATGCACCCCTTTGAGCGGCACACCAAGGCGACGGCAAAAATCGCCCCAAGCCAGCATGAGCGCCGCCCCCACCTGAACGGACGGCCCTTCCCTGCCGATAGAGGCGCCAAACAGCAGCCCCAGGAAAGTCAGTGGAATTTTCCAGAGGATTTCACCCAGCCACACCAGACGCCGGCTGGCGGCATTGACCGGCATGGCGATGGCGGCAATGACCTGCGGAATACCGCTGCCTGCCGAAAACGGGGCAATGCGTCGGGTAAGCCAGCATATCAGAGCAAGCCCGAAAGGCAGCAGCACGAAACCCAGCCACGGGATACGCGCAATCCATTGGGCATTCAGATGAATGGCGAAATCAGCCAGGTGAGCAAAGGCCAGCGACACCAGAGAAACCAGGCAGGCACCGGCAAGCAGCAATACCAGCTGCAAGGACTTGCGCGACAATCGCCGCGTCTGGCGCAGCTTGTGGACGATCCATGGGTAGATGCCAAACCCGTTCGAGGCAATGCGTGGAACCGGTGGTTTCATAACGGCGATAAGTCACTGACAAATGAAAAACGCGCCGTAAACCACACGGCGCGCCTGAATTCAGCGATCCTGACGGAAGACCGGTTACGCCAGGTTGGCGGCGGCGAATTCCCAGTTGACCAGGTTCCAGAAGTTTTCCAGATACTTGGGACGCGCATTACGGTAATCGATGTAGTAAGCGTGTTCCCAGACATCACAGGTTAGCAGCGGCTTGTCGCTGGTGGTAAGCGGCGTTGCAGCGTTGCTGGTGTTAACGATGTCGAGCGTGCCGTCGGCCTTTTTCACCAGCCATGTCCAGCCGGAGCCGAAATTACCGGCAGCCGACTTGTTGAACGCCTCTTTGAAAGCAGCAACGCTGCCCCATTTTGCATTGATGGCGTCGAGCAAGGCGCCGGCCGGCTCGCCGCCGCCTTTGGGCGACAGGCTGTTCCAGTAAAAAGTGTGATTCCAGACCTGGGCTGCGTTATTGAATACACCGCCCGAGGACTTGCGCACGATGTCTTCGAGCGAGGCGGACTCGAACTCGGTTCCTGCAACCAGATTGTTCAGGTTGGTGACGTAGGTTTGGTGATGCTTGCCATAGTGAAACTCGAGGGTTTCCTTCGAGATATGGGGAGCAAGAGCGTCAAGAGCATAAGGAAGCTCGGGGAGCGTAAAAGCCATATTTTCTATTCCTTCAAAGTAACCAGAGAGTATTCACACGAGCGGCGCAACAGCGGCAGCCCCCTTTGCGCTAGGGTTCCGATGCGCGGACAACCTGTACCCGGGCATGGCCTTGGGCCAGTTCCACGCCCAACTGCTCGCCAACACTCAAGTCTAACGCATTTTTTACGATTTCCCCGTTTTCCTTGCGCACAATGGCATATCCCCGCTGAACAATGCTGGAAGGGCTGACCGCCTCCAGCGTCTGCACCAATGCGGTCAGGCGCTGCTGCTCGTAGCGATAGTGGTTAGCCGCACAAGCGGTCAACCGCCGTGCCAGCGTGTCGACTGCACTGCGCGACGCCTGAAGCTGCGGCGCGGCCCGTTCCAAACGCTGGCGCACATAGCTGTAACGGGCGGCAGGCCTTTCGGCCAGCGGGGCGGCAAGGCGATGCTGCCGCCGGCCAAGCGCCGACAACGCGTCACGGCGGGCCGAAAGACCAAACGAAACGGCTTGTTGCAGGCGTGCGAGCAAGGCGGCCGCACGCTCGCGCTGATGCCCGATCCGCTGCTTCGGGGACACCAGCAAGGCAACGGCACGATCAAGCCGCAGCGAGGCGTGCTGCAGCGCACGTTCCTGGCTCTGCCCCAGCATGCGTACATGACGCGCCAGCTGGTCGTGCAGGTTCAGCGCTGATTCACACGACAATTCCGCAGCCGCCGTAGGCGTGGGGGCACGCAGATCGGCAACAAAATCCACAATCGTAAAATCGGTTTCATGACCCACACCGGCAATGACGGGGATGGCACTGGCCGCCACCGCCCGCGCCACCCCCTCGTTGTTGAATGACCATAAGTCCTCGATGCTGCCGCCGCCTCGCACCAGCAACAGCGTATCGACCTCGCAACGGGCGTTGGCCAACTCGATCGCGCTGACCAACTGGCCGGGCGCTTCGCTGCCCTGGACGGCTGCCGGGTAAATGACCAGCTTGACGTGCGGCGCCCGCCGAGCATAAGACGAAAGAACATCCTGCAGCGCGGCGGCCGCCAGTGACGTGATGATTCCCACGGTTTCCGGAAAACGCACGCATGGACGCTTGCGTTCCGCGTCGAGCAGCCCCTCGGCCGCCAGCTTTTCTTTAAGCCGCAAGAACGCCTCGTGCAGATCGCCCTGCCCCGCGCGGCGCAGGGCTTCCACCTGCACCTGGTAATCGCCGCGAGGCTCGTACAGCGTTACGTTGACACAGAACTCGAACCGTTCACCCGGGCGTGGCACGATGCCTGTGGCTTTGGCACGACCACGAAACATCACGGCCCGCACCGACGCCGTGTCGTCCTTGATTGAAAAATACCAGTGTCCCGATGCGGCCTGGGTAAAGTTGGACACCTCGCCGGCAACCCACAACCTGGGAATGGCCTGGGAAAGCAGTTGGGCAACCTGGCGATTGAGCTGGGTAACCGTAAGTACAGGCGGCGAGGACGAAATTGCGGAGTCAAAATGCATGATCAACCTTGGGTTCGGGCGATTCTTTCCACAGAAAGGCTGGCTTTGTCAAATGAGTGAAATATCAACTGAATTTCGCCAGAAAGTCATAAAAAACATTAAAAAAATACGATAAACAACTGATTTATATATAAATTATAAAAAATACCCATATGGTCGATTTTTGACCACCGAACCTTGGCACAGCGTAAACATCGCCTTTGCGCAACGTTGTGCACAGAATTATCCACAGATTCTGTGGATACCCCGCGATGGGGTAGGATACATGCCATTTTTCGGTAACAATGGCCCGCCCGTACGTACTTTCCGGGGCATGAACGCTGCAAACCGCACAGACAAGGGCCTGCGGAAGATGCGCCATTTGCACCGGGCCGAATTAACTAGGCACTTTGACGCTCCGTCCGCCGAACGCCTGATATATCAACCCGTTCAGAACGTGGGCGGCACGCACCAGCCAGTGACGGCATACCACCCCATGGATAAACGGCGACCGACGGGTAAAATGGCGTCAGTTTACTCAACCCCGATTCCAAGGAACCTATTGGTGCTTGCCATTATCAATGCCGCCGGCTGGCCTATCTGGCTGCTTATCGTAACCTCAGTGCTTGGTCTGGCGATCGTGATCGAGCGCTTCCTCTCGCTGCGTGCCGAAAAAGTGTTCCCGAAACGCCTTCCCGGGCAGGTGCTCGATTTGCTGCGCCAGAAGAACGACAACCCCGATGCCGTGATCCGGCTTGGCGGCAGCTCGCCGCTAGGACGCATTCTGGCCGAGGTACTGGCCAATCGCGATGAGAACCACGGCACGCGTCAGGCCGCCATTGAAGATGTCGGCAAAGATGTCGCTCACACATTGAACCGGTATCTTCCGGCGCTGGCCACCGTGGCGGTGGTCGCCCCGCTGATGGGCTTGTTCGGCACGGTGGTCGGCATGATCGAGATCTTTGCATCGTACACACCGGAAGGCGGCGACCCCTCGCAGCTGGCCCGGGGCATCTCCATCGCACTGTACAACACCGGATTCGGTATCCTCATTGCCATTCCAGCCCTTATCTTTCACCGCTACTTCCGTTCTCGCGTCGATCACTTCCTGCATCACATGGAGCGCGAGGCCGTCGCACTCGACAAACTGGTACAGCGCGGAGCGGGCCGATGAACTTTCGCCGCCACCAGGAACAAGACTCTCTGGAAATCAATCTGATTCCCCTGATCGACGTTCTGCTGGTGATTCTTATTTTTCTGGCGGCGTCCACGTCATTCACACGCTACCAGCAAATGAAGGTGGCGCTGCCGCAGGCCGCCGCCCAGGCCCCCGAACCGCAGGCCATCGCGGTGTCCGTCAGCCGCAACGGCGACTATGCCGTGAACGGCCAGGCATTGAACGGCTCCTCCATTCAGGAAATTGCCCAGGGCTTGCTCGCACTGCCCCGGCCACCTGATACTGAAGGCGTACTGGTAATCTACGCCGATGCCCAGGCGCCCCACGAAGCCGTTATTCGCGTCATGCAGGCGGCGCGTGACGCCGGAATAGAACGCGTCAACTTTGCAACCCAGGGATCACCGTGACCGTTGGTGCCGGGGTTGCCGCTTTCGCGCATCGTGTCTGGCAACATAAAGGGGTGGTAAGCACGCTGCTGCTGCCGGCTGCCCTGCTCACCACCGCCATAGCCCGTCGCCGGCGCGCCCGCTATCTGTCATGCCCTGACCGGGCATACCACAGTACACGGCCGGTGATCGTCGTCGGCAATATTTACGTGGGCGGCACCGGCAAAACCCCGGTTGTCATTGCAATTCTCGACGCGCTGAAAGCCGCGGGCTGGAGCCCCGGTCTGGTCAGCCGAGGCTACGGCGCCGGCGCCGGCGAGCTACCCGCCATCGGCACTCACCCGCTGACACCCCGGCAATTTGGCGATGAACCGGCACTGATAGCCCAGGTAACCGGTGTGCCGGTGGCGGTACACCCGCGCCGGGCGCTGGCTGTGCAGCACCTGGAACGCCGGTACCCCAAGGTGGACGTGATTGTCGCCGACGACGGGCTGCAGCACTACGCGCTGGGGCGCGACATCGAAATTGCCGTCCAGGATGAACGAGGCATCGGAAACGGCCGCCTTCTGCCGGCGGGCCCTTTGCGCGAGCCGCCCGAGCGGCTGAACGACGTATGGTTGGTCATCACCAACACCACGGCATCCGTCGGCACCCGCCGCCCCGGCATGGCGCAGCCGCCGACGGCCGGACATCATGCGCCGGTGTCCATGTGGCTGGAACCCGTTCAGTTGCGCCATTTGCTGACAGGCAAGCGCGTGCCGTTCGACCAATGGCCCACCGTCTGCACATCACCCGCCATCGCGGCCGTTGCCGGCATCGGCAGGCCCGAGCGCTTTTTCGGCATGCTGGAAAATCACGGGGTGCCGCTGCAGCGCACGCTGGCGCTCCCGGATCATGCCGCTATTGATTCCGCCGCGCTCGAGTCTCTGGATCAAGCTATCATCCTCATGACCCCGAAAGATGCCGTGAAATGCACCGGTCTGACAGACGCGCGCCTGTGGGTGGTGGAAACATGCACGCGCTTCAGCGACCCCGCCTGGCTGGCACACCTTGACCGGCACGTTGTACAGGTCGCTGATCGCAAGTCGCAACTCGCCCCGACGCCCTGAGGGCGGTAAACTGCGTCGCTAACGATCATTCATTATTGGAAACTCTGGAGATACGCATGGAATCACGCCTGCTGGAAATACTTGTGTGCCCGGTATGCAAAGGAAGCCTGCATCTGGACAAGGCGCACCAGGAACTTGTTTGCCGGGCCGACAAACTGGCGTTTCCCATTCGCGACGGCGTACCGATCATGCTGGAAAACGAGGCCCGCGCCCCGGGCGCCGATGCCCGTGAACCCTCTGCCGCGCCGGCTGACCAAGATGCCGGCCATAGCGAATGAAATTCACCGCCATCATACCGGCGCGGGCGGCATCCACCCGTTTGCCGAACAAACCATTACTGGATATTGGCGGCAAACCCATGGTGGTGCGCACAGCGGAGCAGGCTAAAAAATCGCAGGCGGGCCAGGTGGTGGTGGCCACCGATGATCCCGCGATTGCCCACGCTGTCCAGGCTCACGGCATTGACGTTGTGCTGACCCGCCCGGACCATCCCACGGGCACCGACCGTCTTGCGGAAGCGACTGTCTTGCTGGGGCTGAGCCCCGACGATATTGTCGTCAATGTTCAAGGCGATGAACCCCTGATCGACCCGGATCTGGTCAACGCAGTCGCCGCGACGCTGGCAAGTACGCCCCAGGCCGCCATTGCCACCTGCGCCGCCCCCGTCGCCGGCCTGGACAGCCTGCTCAACCCCAACCACGTGAAGGTTGTCTGTGACGCCGACGGCTACGCCCTGTATTTTTCCCGGGCGCCCATTCCCTGGGCGCGCGACGCCTGGGCCGCCGGAGCCGACAACCTGCCCGACGGTCATCCCGCCTTGCACCACATTGGCTTATATGCTTACCGGGTGTCTTTTCTGCAGCGTTACCCCCGACTGGGCGCAGGCCAGCTCGAACGCACCGAATCACTGGAGCAATTGCGGGCCATGGAACACGGCTATCGCATCGTTGTGCATCGCTGCCCACGCCACCCCGCCCCCGGGGTGGATACTCCCGACGACTTGGCACGGGTACGCCGGATGGTCATAAATAGGTTATAAATCGACTTCGCCAACTGACACCGGCCCATCGCGCTGTGCATAAAATGCTGCGATGCGGCATAATCGGGGCAAGTCAGAAAATGAAACAGGAGGAAATTCATGCGACTGATTTTGCTCGGTCCACCCGGTGCAGGTAAAGGCACTCAAGCCGCGTTCATCACCGAAAAGTTCGGCATCCCCCAGATTTCCACGGGCGACATGCTGCGCGCCGCCGTCAAGGCCCAAACTCCGCTGGGTCTGGAAGCGAAGAAAATCATGGATGCCGGCGGCCTGGTTTCCGATGACATTATCATCGGCCTGGTCCGCGACCGCCTTACCCAGCCCGACTGCAAGGGCGGCTATCTGTTTGACGGCTTCCCCCGCACCATTCCCCAGGCCGATGCGCTGAAACACGCCGACATCGGGCTGGATTTCGTGGTGGAAATCGCCGTGCCCGAAGAGAACATCATCGAGCGCATGAGCGGGCGTCGCGTGCACCCGGCCAGCGGCCGCACCTACCACACGACCTTCAACCCGCCGAAAACCCCCGGCGTCGACGACATTACCGGAGAGCCGCTGGTTCAGCGCGACGACGACAAGGAAGAAACGGTGCGTCACCGTCTGTCGGTTTATCGCGACCAGACCAGCCCCCTGGTCGACTACTACGCCACGTGGGCGGCATCGGGCGACAGCAAGGCCCCGGCCTACCGGAAACTCTCCGGGCTGGGATCGGTCGACGAAATCCGCGAAAGAATATTGGGTGCACTGCAGCAATAATTCACAGAAAGAGACAACCAGCTAAACGAGGACAGTCATGGAAATTAAAGACAAGGTATTCATCGTCACCGGCGGCGCGTCGGGTTTGGGCGCAGGCACGGCACGCATGCTTGCCGCACAGGGCGGAAAAGTGGTGCTTGCCGATCTGCAAGACGACGCGGGACAGAATCTGGCAAAAGAGCTTGGCCAGGTCTATGTACATTGCGACGTCACCAAGGAAGACGATGGCATTGCCGTCATTGAAGCCGCCAAGAAACTGGGGCCGGTTTTCGGTTTGGTCAACTGCGCCGGCGTGGCGCCCGCGTCGCGCACAGTGGGAAAAAACGGCCCGCACCCTCTTGATCTTTTCCAGAAAGTCGTCATGATCAATCTGGTCGGCACTTTCAATATGTGCCGTCTGGCCGCCGCCGCCATGTCTGAAAACACGCCGGCTCCTACCGGAGAACGCGGCGTGCTGATCAACACCGCCTCGGTCGCCGCCTTCGACGGCCAGATCGGTCAGGCCGCCTACGCCTCGTCCAAGGCCGGTGTGGCGGGCATGACATTGCCCATGGCACGTGATCTGGCCAAATCCGGTATTCGTTGCGTGACCATTGCCCCCGGTATTTTCGGCACCCCCATGGTGTTCGGCATGCCCCAGGAAGTGCAAGACTCTCTGGCAGCCAGCATACCGTTCCCTTCGCGCCTGGGCACTCCTGATGACTACGCCAAGCTTGTCAACAGCATCATCACCAACGAAATGCTCAACGGCGAAACCATCCGTCTGGACGGCGCCATTCGCATGGCACCCAAATAAGCAGCATTCATGGGCCTGCTGAAGTCCGCCGCCACCGTCAGCGGCCTGACGCTGGTTTCGCGTATCACCGGGCTGTTGCGCGATATTCTTATCGCGAGCAGCTTCGGTGCGGGCCCCCTCACCGATGCGTTCTGGGTGGCCTTTCGTATCCCTAACCTGCTGCGCCGCCTGTTTGCCGAAGGGGCGTTTTCCCAGGCTTTTGTTCCCGTCCTGGGCCAGGTTCGGAAAACCCGATCTGCCGATGCACTGCAGCAACTGCTGGATCGTGTTGCACTGATCCTGCTTCTAGCCCTCACCGTCATCACCCTGGCGGGCATTATTGCCGCCCCCTGGGTGGTCAGCGCCATGGCCAGCGGCCTGCGCCTGGAATCGCGCGGCACGGAGTTCAATGCCGCGGTCGTCATGACGCAGATCATGTTCCCGTATATTGTCTGCATGTCGCTGGTGGCCTTTGCGTCGGGCGTACTGAATACTTTCAGTCGCTTCGCCGTTCCCGCCTTCACGCCCGTGCTGCTGAATTTGTCCATGATCCTTGCCAGTATTTTTCTGGCCGACCATGTGGATCCACCCATTTACGCCCTGGCAATCGGCGTCATGGCGGGCGGCATCGCCCAGTTGGCCGTCCAATGGGTGGCATTGGCACGGCTGGGGGTCATGCCGCGTCTGCTGACGCCTTTGGGCAACGCCTGGCGAGACAGCACGGTGCGGCACATTATCCGCCAGATGGGGCCTGCAGTGCTGGGCGTATCCGTTGCCCAGATTTCCTTGCTGATCAATACCAATATCGCCACCTGGCTGACGCCGGGCAGTGTGACCTGGCTCTCCTTTGCCGATCGCCTGATGGAGTTTCCCACCGCTCTGCTGGGTGTCGCCCTGGGCACCGTGCTTTTGCCCAAGCTGTCTGCAGCCTATGCCACCCAACAGCCGCAAGCCTATAGCGGCCTGATCGACTGGGGCCTGAGACTGGTGTTCTTGCTGGGGCTGCCGGCCGCCCTTGGGCTGGCCATGCTGGCCGACGGCCTGGTGGCAACCTTGTTTCATTACGGCCAGTTCACGGCAAACGACGTTACACAAACCCGGGCGGCCGTCATGGCCTATGCCGTGGGTTTGCTTGGGCTGCTGGCGGTAAAGATTCTGGCACCCGGTTTCTACGGCCAGCAAGATATACGCACGCCGGTCAAGATTGCGATCGGCGTGCTGGTGGCAACCCAGCTGTTGAATCTGCTTTTCGTCCCCTGGTTCAAACACGCCGGTCTGGCCTTGTCCATTGGGCTGGGCGCCACCCTGAATGCCCTGGCACTGGGATATTTTCTCCGGCGACGCGGGGTGTACCAGCCCGCACCACAGTGGGGCATTTTCTTTCTGAAACTGGTGCCTGCCCTGTGTTGTCTGGGTGCCGTGCTATGGTACGCCAACGCCACCATCGACTGGCTGGCCTGGTCCGGCCGCCCGCTGGAACGTGCCATGGCACTGGCGGCTACCGTGGCGGCGGCTGCCGTCGCCTATTTCGGAACCCTGGCGGTTGTCGGGTTTCGGCCCAGGCACTTTACCCAGCCCCCGAAATGATATAGAATAGCTGTCTTTGCCAAATAAACCCTTACAGATTACGGATACGCACAATGGCCAATTCCGCCCAAGCACGCAAACGTGCACGCCAATCGGTTCAGCGCAACAAGCACAACTCCAGCCTGCGCTCCATGCTTCGCACTTCCATCAAGCGCGTACGCCAGGCTATTGAAGCCGGCGACAAAGCTGCCGCCCAGGAAGTGTTTCAGAAAACCACCAGCGTCATCGATCGCGTTGCCGACAAGAACATCATTCACAAAAACAAGGCGGCCCGTCATAAAAGCCGTCTTGCTGCCGCAGTAAAAGCGCTTGCCTGATACCTGTAGCGCGGTTTAGTCGGCAAAAGCATACCAGCCCTCCTCGTTGGGCCTTGGCGGGACACATCGGCGAAAGCCATGTGTCCCGCTTTTTGTTGCTCATAACATACTGCATCGGCCATTTATTCCGAAACGTCATGCAATTGTGACCGTGCTGGGCTATAGTTCTATGCGATATTCATGCACACCAACATCACATAAGCGCGGCAACATTCACCCTGCCACACCGTGGCGCCCTCTTGACTGACCATGAACCCGTCCACCCTTATCGGCATTATCGCCAGCGTTGTGCTGCTCGGCGTCGTTATCTTTTTTTCAGCAGCCGAACCCACGCTGTTTGTCGACCTGCCCAGCCTGGCCGTTGTATTGGTGGGGACACTGGCGGCCACCTTCATCAGCTATCCGCTACGCGAAGTGGTGCGTATTTTCGGCCTGCTCGGCACAGTGCTTCGAAACGAACGCCTGTACACCAAAACCGACATGGAAGACCTGATCCAGATCTCGAAGGTGTGGATCACCGGCGACATTCGCGCTGTGGAAAACGCGCTGGAATCTATTTCAAACCCGTTTCTGAAAACCGGTGTGCAACTGGTCATCGACATGACCCCCGAAGAAGACATCATGGAATTGCTGGAATGGCGTATTTCGCGCCTGCGCGCCAAGGAATATGCCGAAGCCCAGCTCTTCCGGGTCATGGCCGGCTTTGCCCCCGCCTTCGGAATGCTCGGCACACTGATAGGCCTGGTCAACCTTATGTTTTTACTGGGCGACGGCGACATGACCGCCATTGGGCAGCAAATGGCGCTGGCGCTGCTCACCACGTTTTATGGGGTGCTGCTGGCCAATCTGGTATTCAAGCCGGTGGCCGTCAAACTGGAGCGCCGTACCGAGCAACGCATCGTTCTCATGAACATGATTCTTCAGGGTATTTCCATGATGTCGCAAAAGCGCAGCCCGGCGCTCATGCGGGAAACCCTGAACTCGTTCATGACGCAGTACGACGATGAAATCAACGACATGGGACTGCGCCAGAAAAATAGAATGCAGGCGCCAGTGGTCGCCCCGCGGGAACCGCAGTAATGACGGCGCAGAATGCCTTCCCCGGCCCGCAGGACAACCTGTCGCCGGCCAATGCCGCGCCCCTCGCACGGCAGCCGGCGACCCCTCGCCGGCTTGGCGAGCTGGAAAACGAGCTGACGCAAACCAGAAAAGCGCTGCGGCAGCTTCAGCGGCAACAAAAGCGTCGGGAAGGCAGCACTGTTGCCGGTGAGCCCGGCGACACCCAGGAAGGCTGGCTCACCACCTACCTGGACATGCTGACCTTGCTGCTGGTGCTATTGGTGGTGATGCTGGCTTTCTCGGGCGACGGCGACAATAACGAGTCGGGCGATTCCGGCCCTGGCCGGGAACCGGCATTGGCCATTGCCGACCCGGATCACGGCGCGCTGCCCGACAGTTTGAACGTCGGTGATCTAGGCAACGATGTGGAAGTCATTGTGAACGAAAAATCCGTCAGCTTTCGCATTGCGAGCGAAATTCTGTTTCCCTCCGGTCAGGCCGATCTGAGCCTGGATGGACTGGCTGTGCTGAAAAAGCTGATACCGGTGCTGGAGTCCACAGAGCACCAGATCGCCATTGAAGGCCATACCGATTCAGTGCCTGTACGGGGTGGCCGCTACCCCTCGAACTGGGAGCTATCCGGCGCGCGGGCCGGCAGCGTTGTGCGCTACCTGCAGGCCAATGGCCTGCCCAGCACGCGGCTTCGGGCTGTGGGCTTTGCCGATACCCGCCCCCTGGCGGACAACACCAGCGAACAAGGCCGCGCCCGTAACCGGCGCGTGGAAATGGTCATGGAGCTTCCCGGCAAACCCTAGAGGTTTTCAAACGGTTGTCGATCGCAAAATCGCAAACGAACTTCCAGGCCAGGGGTTCAATGTCCCGCAAGCGCTCGTCTACCACTACACAGCGAATATCTTCAAGAACCACCGGAACCACATACGGGGAATAGGTAAGGTGCCCACCCACCACCCCCGGCGGCCGGAACTGCGACATGACCCCGGCAAGCCGCTCCGCCCAGTCGCTGGGGCGGAAGCGAACCCCGTCGAGGGTTTCGCCGTGAATAATGAACTGCTGCACAGAATGGGTCATAGACTTTCGCGGAAAAAAACCGGACACCCCTATGCCGTGAAGGACATGGTTGCACCGCAGCATTGTATAACAAGCCCCACCCGATCGCCGCGTTGCCCGCTGTGGGCGTGTCGGGGTAACATGCTTCTTTTACAGAAGGCTAATCATGTCTGACGGCAAACATCATACCGGCCCTTTGCGCCACTTCCTGCAGTTCCGCGATTTTTCCGCGGAAGAAATCGATTACGTTTTGCACCGGGCGAAACTGATCAAAGACAAGTTCAAGCGCTACCAGCCGCATCATACGCTGCACGACCGCAACCTGGCCATGGTCTTTGAAAAGGCCAGCACCCGAACTCGGGTATCGTTCGAAGCCGGCATGTATCAACTGGGGGGATCGGTTATCCACCTGACCACCGGCGACTCGCAGCTGGGGCGGGCCGAGCCCATCGAAGACACGGCCCGCGTCATCTCGCGGATGGTTGATCTGGTCATGATCCGCACCTTTGAACAAACACGTATCGAGCGATTTGCCGCCCACTCGCGGGTACCGGTCATCAACGGCCTGACCAACGAATACCACCCATGCCAGATCCTGGCCGACATTTTTACGTTTATCGAGCATCGCGGGCCCATCAAAGGGAAAACCGTGGCCTGGATCGGTGACGCCAACAATATGTCCTACACCTGGCTTCAGGCAGCCGAAATGCTGGGGTTCACACTGCACGTCTCGGGTCCGGTCGGCTACCAGCTCGACCCCAGGCGGGTGGGCTCGCCACCGGCCGGCGTCCTGCGCGAGTTTTCCGATCCGCTGCAGGCGTGCCAGGGCGCACACCTGGTCACCACCGATGTCTGGACCAGCATGGGTTACGAGGAAGAAAACGAAGAGCGGCGCAAAGCCTTTGCCGACTGGTGTGTCGACGCCGAAATGATGGCTGCCGCCGGGCCTGATGCCATTTTCATGCACTGCCTGCCCGCCCATCGTGGCGAGGAAGTAACCGGCGATGTCATCGACGGGCCGCAAAGTGTGGTGTGGGACGAGGCCGAGAACCGCCTGCATGTCCAGAAAGCGCTGATGGAGTTTTTGCTGCTGGGGCGCCTGGACGACCACTAATCAGCCAGTCATCGACCACCACCCCCGAAGCGGCGCCGGACTTGCCCGGCGCTCCCCGAAAAAAGGGCAGGTATCCGCCGGGATAACCTGCCTTTTTACACGGTGCTACGCGAAGGTTACTCTTTCGTGCTGTCTTTCAGACGCGGCAATGCCGTACCATTCGACGGCGCCAGCAGCCCTGTTTGTACGTAGGTGTACAGCTTTTCACGGGTGTCCACGATGTCCAGGTTGCGCATGGTGAGCTGGCCGATACGGTCGCGGGGCGAGAACATGGACTCGCCCTTCTCCATGGTCAGGCGCTCAGGCTTGTACGTAAGATTGGGCGACTCGGTGTCCAGAATGGAGTAATCATTACCGCGACGCAATTCCAGCGTGACTTCGCCGGTAATGGCATGCGCCACCCAGCGTTGCGCGGTTTCACGCAGCATCATGGCTTGCGGATCGAACCACCGCCCCTGGTAAAGCAGGCGCCCCAGGCGCAAACCGTTGATGCGGTATTGCTCGATGGTGTCTTCGTTATGAATGCCGGTAACCAGGCGCTCGTAGGCAATATGCAGCAGTGCCATGCCCGGTGCCTCGTAAATACCGCGGCTCTTGGCCTCGATGATACGGTTCTCGATCTGGTCGCTCATGCCCAGACCATGACGGCCGCCGATACGGTTGGCTTCAAGCATCAGCTCGACACTGTCGGTGTACTCGACCCCGTTCAGGGCCACAGGCTGCCCCTGTTCAAAGCGAACACGCACCTGCTCGGGAGCGACCGCAACATCGTCGCGCCAGAACGCCACACCCATGATGGGCTGCACGATCTTGATACCCGTGTTCAGATATTCCAGATCCTTCGCTTCGTGGGTGGCGCCCAGCATGTTCGAATCGGTGGAATACGCCTTCTCGGAAGACATTTTGTAATCGAAACCGGCCTGGCGCATGTATTCGGACATTTCCGACCGACCGCCCAGCTCGTCGATAAAAACCTGATCAAGCCAGGGTTTGTAGATGCGCAATTCCGGATTGGTCAGCAAACCATAGCGATAGAAGCGCTCGATGTCGTTGCCTTTGAATGTGCTGCCGTCGCCCCAGATATTGACGTCGTCTTCCTTCATGGCCGCCACCAGCATGGTGCCGGTGACAGCACGGCCAATAGGCGTTGTATTGAAGTACGTAATACCACCGGTGGAAATATGGAATGCGCCGGCCTGCAAAGCCGCGATGCCTTCGGCAACCAGCTGGTAGCGGCAATCGATCAAACGCGCGCCTTCCGCCCCGTACTCACGCGCGCGGCGCGGAATGGACTCGTAATCCGTTTCGTCGGGCTGACCCAGATTGGCCGTGTAAGCATAGGGAATCGCCCCCTTGTTGCGCATCCACAGCAATGCGGCACTGGTATCCAGCCCGCCGGAAAAAGCAATCCCGACCTTCT
This sequence comes from Burkholderiaceae bacterium, assembly GCA_050252075.1. Classification (GTDB taxonomy): domain Bacteria; phylum Pseudomonadota; class Gammaproteobacteria; order Burkholderiales; family Burkholderiaceae_B; genus JAAYGT01. The sequence continues at coordinate 55,286 of JBFWLP010000001.1, forward strand.
GGCCGACGGGTACGTTTTCAAGAATGGTTGTCATGAGTATGTATGGCCTTGGCGTTTAAGTAACGTAACCGCCTATTATATCGCTTGAAAATACTGGAATTGCGTGCTGGGTATTTGCTAGAATTTTGCCTGTCGGGGACGTAGCTCAGCTGGGAGAGCGTCGCGTTCGCAATGCGAAGGTCGGGAGTTCGATCCTCCTCGTCTCCACCAAGTCACCAAATCCCAACCGGTTTCCGGTTGGGATTTTTTTTGCCTGAAACGCCAGTGTTGGCGCGATCTCCGGGCATGGCCTCGAGAGCGCTACCCCTGTGAAGTCGGCGTTTTCGCCCGCGCTGACGCCTCTCTGTTCTCCGTTTTCTCTGGTTGCCACGCGAGCGTTCTCGAGGCCACTTCCTTTGCTGGCGCGGGTTTAGAGGCGGTCGGTTGTGGTTGGCGACTCCTGTAGCGGTGGCGACCGCACAAAAAATCTGTACGTTGCCAACTTAATGGTTATTCCAAGCGAGCCGTTGCCGACCACGCCGAGACAAGCAGGCGCTGTAGCCTGAGGCGTTCAGCGATACCGTGGTTGCCAGTGGATCTAACATCCGGCTGTAACCATTTCGCTTTTTGTCCTCCAACTTTCTTTGCGAAGCCTCTTAAATGCCCGCTGCTTGTCCTGAGAAGTCCTACCGTCGCCGGGGTCGCCCACCTGCTTCGCAAGCCGGTCAGTTTGATGAACGGATCTTGCAGGTAGCAACGTCGTTGTTCTTGGATCGGGGCTTTGGCCGCACTACCTTGGATCTGGTGGCGCAGCACGCTGAAGTGGGCAAGTCCAGCCTCTACGCCCGCTATCCCAGCAAGGGTGATTTGTTCGCTGCCGTGGTCAGTCTCTCAATTCAGACGATGTTTGACCACTTGGCACCAGTGCCCGAGGGGCTTGGTCTAGGTCAACGCTTGCAGGCGGTCGGCGAGGCACTGATCGAAGGCATGTTGCATCCGCGCTGTGTAGCTTTCATGCGCATCACGGCTGCAGAGGCGGATAACTTCCCCGATCTTGCGCTGATGGCCTACCAAGTGAGTTTTGATGGATCAGTCTCTTACGTGTTGAAGGGGCTAGAAGCAGCCAACCTCGACGCTGCCGACCCGGGGCTCATCACACTGGCCCAGCGCTTTGTGGAGGTGGCTGTTCAGCCGTTATCCTTCCAGGCGGCCTTTGGAGTTGACGCAGCCTTGCTTCGGCTACGTGCGTCACAGTGTGTGCATGACGCCGTCGAACTGCTCCAAGAGAAGATCGCGATGACGAACTGGGGACAATCCAGAACATAAAGGACGATTTCGTCCATTATTGTTAGACTGTAGGTCTTTGTCGTCAACGGAGACCCTTCATGCGCGCCTTGTCGCCGATCAGCCTAACGGGTCCGCCCCAGGTGGTCTGGTTCAAGCGCGACCTGCGTGTAGAAGACCATGCGGCACTGGCACACGCAACGGCCGCAGGCCCGGTCTTGTGCGTCTACGTCGTCGAGCTCGAGCACTGGCATCAGCCTTGCACCAGTGATCGACAGTGGCAGTTTGTACGCGAATGCCTGCTGAGTCTGGACGGGCAACTCAAATCGTTGGGCACTGCGCTGGAAATTCACGTGGCGCCGGTCATCCAGATGCTGGACGCCTTGCACCTACGGCTGGGCCCGTTCACGCTACACAGCCACCAGGAAACCGGCGGACTCTGGACCTATGCACGCGACCGTGCGGTCGCCGCTTGGTGTCGGGATCATGGCCTGCGCTGGCACGAATACCCGCAAAATGGGGTCGTTCGTCCCGTGTCGCGCCGTGGGCGACGATTCAAGGAGCATTGGGATGCCTGGGCAGCGGCGTCTCTGGAGCGCCTCCCGGACCATCTCTCGTGGCTTGAGCCTGCCAAGGACCAAACGGTGCTGCGGCTACCGATGGCTATCAAGACCGACCCTTTACTATGCGCTGGCCGACAAAGTGGCGGCTTGCAGCCCGCGCGTGAACTGCTCGACAGCTTCTTGGCCAGCCGTGGACAAGGCTACGGGGCCAATATGAGTTCCCCGGCCACCGCCGAGCACGGATGTTCGCGCCTGAGCCCGCACATCGCGCACGGTAGCCTCAGCTTGCGCCAGATTGCGCAGACCATGCTGAAGGCCCGCGAAGCCGCACCCCGGACGCATTGGCATCGCCAACTCCATAGCTACATCACGCGGCTCTGGTGGCATTGCTACGCCTTGCAGGTGCTGGAAAACCAGCCGGAGATAGAACGCCGAGCTTTGGTGCCCGAAATGGAACAGCTGCCGCGGCCGATGGACACGGCGCGATTCGATGCATGGCGGCTCGGACGCACGGGTTGGCCGATGGTTGATGCCTGCATGCGGTTCCTGCACCACCACGGCTGGCTTAACTTCCGCATGCGCGCGATGCTGGTGACAACGGCCACGCATACCCTGTCCTTGCCGTGGCGCCCCGTAGCAGACTGGCTGTCGCAGATGTTCGTGGACTTCGAGCCTGGCATTCACTACACCCAGATCCAGATGCACAGCTGCATGGCCGCCAGCCCAGTGCTGCGCCTGTACAACCCGGTCACGCAGGCGCGCGAGTTAGACCCGCAGGGGCACTTCGTGCGCCGCTGGGTACCTGAGCTGGCGGCGGTGTCCGACGAATGGATCGTCATGCCCTGGGCCATGCCATCGACATTGCGAGATCGGTTTGGTTTGGTAGGGACTCGCGACTATCCTGCGCCCCTGGTCGACTTCGAGCAGGTGCACCGCTGCGTCAAGGCCGAGATCGCCGCGCTGCGGTCCAGCCTCGGCTTGCAAGCAGCCCCTGGGTTCAACGAACGGCCTCGCCAAGGTGCACGCGCTCAGCGCACGCCTGCACCAAAGAAGGTGGACGCCAAGCCGTCCGCGCAGATGAGTCTCTTTTAACTTCACGATCACGCACAAGTGCGACACGGGCCACCGTAGATGAAATTCTCGAACCGAACACTCCCATTTCTGACCGAAGCTGGCCAGCAGACCGATCCGAACTGGCTGGAGGAAAACCAAGCTGCCTACGAAGCCCATGTCAGGGGGCCATTCATTGACCTGGCCGAAAGGCTCAAGACTGCACTTCAGCCCATCGTTCCGGACTACCACTTCCCTGTCAAAGGCATCGGCAGGATCAAAAAGACCGCCAACCATGTGGTCAGTGGCGGCCCTTCCTGTAAAGACTGGCTGTCCATTTCCATCTCCAAGCCGTCGGAGTCACGCTTTGAGCGCAACCCGCATTTGTTTTTTGGCATTCTTCCTAACATCCCACCTTACAGGGGCGTCGTGGTGGCGGGTGGGCTTTTCATGCCATCTGGCCCGCAGCTGAAAAAGGTCAGAAATGCCATCGCACAGGACGCCCAACCGTTTCATGCGTTGTTTGCCGACCCCGCATTCAAGGCTCGCTTCAAGGTCGACTTTTCACGCGAAGAAGTCGCTTCCCGTGCGCCACGGGGGTTCGACCCGGATCACCCAGATATGGAGTGGTTAAAACTCAAGCGATTTTTGGTGGTGAAGAAACTCAGCACGGCCGAGTTCACCTCTGCGGACCTGGTGCCAGCGGTGGCTGAGGACTTCAAGCAACTGATCCGCCTCAATCGTTTGCTTGAGGATGTGCTCACATAGTCCTCGCCTACCAAATGCCCCCCGATACGAGAAAAATTGAAGGAAACAACGCTAGATCAGATCTCCGCTTTGGTCGAATGCGGCAATTCAACTTGGGAAAGTAGTGGCAGTACGTGTTTCTGGGCCGCCCACTCCTTGGGCCAGGGGCGGCGCATCACTTTCTCCAGCACGGCATCGGTCGAGCCCACCAGCCGTTCCACGACCTCCGGGGCCAGGAGCGTCAGCCGCACCACCCGGCGTACTTGCGTTACGTCCATGCCTTCGGCCTCGGCGATCTCGGCTACTGATGCCGCCCGCTTCTCATCCAGCAGGCGTTGCCAGTGGTGCGCCAGTCCTAGCGCCCGCATCAACGCGGTGTCCTGCGCGGCCGACCGGGCTTCCCGCTCCCGGGTGGCCTCGGACAGAAATTCCTGCGGCGCGTCCAAGGGCGTGATGACCTGCTTCTTCAGCCCCCGCTTCACCAGCGTCCAGGGCACGAAGGTTTCCAGTTGCACGCCGCCTGCCGGGTTCGGCAGTTGATAGGTGACCGGATCACCCTTGAACCGGCCCCGGTGCTTCTTGCTCATGCGTCCTCCTCAAAGCGCTTCACGATCTGGCGTTGCGCCTCCCAATCCACCGGCAGCGGGTTGCGCTGGAACCAGATCAGGTTCATCCGGCGAGGCTGCCGCCCATTCATCAGCATTTCGAGGATGTCGGGCGCGAGCAGGGTCAGGCGCATAAGCTTGTTGGGCACCGATGGATGCAAATCTTCTGCCCGGGCAATGCCGTTCGGTCATCACGGGGTAATGCATCTTCTTCTCCAAGACGGATGCACCCATGACAACGCCGTTCCCTGTAAAAGCCAAGCTCCGTGTTCGATGATCACCCTGCGGCCGTTTCCGCAATCAGCACGTCGGCCGGGATGCCCATGCTCTTGTGCAGTCGTCGGATCATGGCCAGCGTCAGCGGACGCTTACGGTTCAGAACTTCGTAGACCCGGTTGCTCTTGCCAATGATCGGTTCAAGGTCTTTGACAGACAGACCGCTCTGCTCCATCCGGAATTTAATTGCCTCGATTGGGTCGGGCGCAGCGATGGGAACGTGCTTGGCCTCGTAAGCTTGCACCAGCGTGACGAGGATGTCCAGGCGATCCCCCTGCGGCGTGCCCAGATCAGGGTCGGACTCCATCAAGGCCGAGATTTCCTTGAGGGCTGCCTTGTAGTCTGCTTCGTTATGGATAGGACGGATGTCCATGTTTTCCTCCGTGGCCGGTCAGGCCATTTCAATGGTTTCTGCGTCCACCGCGTCGTACTCCTTGTGGGTGCCGACGAATTTCACGTAGACGATCTGCAACTTGTAGGCAACGGCCACGATCAGCCGGTAGTCATTACCTTTGATGTTGAAGACCACGCGACGGTTCTTCAGCACGCTGGCGCTGCGGTACTGCACCTTGAAGTCAGCGGGCTGAGTCCAGGTCGCGTGCGTCGCTTCCTCATACCAAGCCTTCAGCGGCTGCTCGGCATCGGGATGGCGCTCCCAAAAGGCTCGAAGGGTGGACACGGCAATCACTCGCATGAGTTGCATTTTAGTCCCATTTTGGGACTGGTGCAATCCTGCGCTGACCCAGCCAAGGATTTTCACGATGCAAAACGGCCATTTGATAGAGGTGCGCGCCCTCAAGCACAGTGCTTTGCTAACGAACCTAATATCCGGACGCGGGTTCGGTTCCGTATTCCACCACCAGAATTCCAAGGCCCGCATGCGGTAATTTTCAAAATTCCAAAACCCATACGCGCCACGTGCAGGAAGAACCCTCGCAACACTCTGTGCAAACTTAACGTGTCTGGATGCTTCGGCGAGTCAGCCGCCGGCAAATGTGGAAAGAGCGCGCCTGGCCCGATTGCTTGCCGATGCTCGAGACGAGGACGCCATTGCCCAACAACTGCTTGGATATGCCTGGCCACACGGGCCAAGGCGTCAAGCGTGACTATATGCAGGGCGCCGACTGGTACAGGAAAGCCGCCGCCCGAATCCGGCATCTGAACGCTACCCCATAAAAACACGAACGTGATCATATCCGCAAGTCAGACTGGGCCGTTTGGGGGTCTTAAGGCCACTGAGATGAGGCAATCTACCGATAGATGCGAGACCGTCATGGGCGTACGATGAGCCGTTGAATTCCTTCGGGTTTAGGGTTTATTAACATTAAGGGGTCGCCATGATTGCTATGCCCGGTCAAAGCCCTAAAAGTCGTTCGAGGTGTAAAGCTTATTGGGCCGTTTCGTCGTGTCTTGCAGTAACCCTCGGGGCGCCTGTGTACAGTGCTGAACCTGTGCGTGATACGCCTCATGCCGTATACCGGCCGAGGGCGCAAATGCATCTGCTGGTGTCGTATTGGAAAACGAAGCATCGCTCCGTGCCAACGAGCGATACCTTTGTCCTGGCACCGCATATTATCGTGCCGGATCAGAATGCGCCGGCTGGCGGCACAGCAACGTTCGGCTGGTTCGAGTCTGGCGAGGTCAGACTGCTGCAGTATGTGGAGTATCTGCCATCGATCCAGTTCGCCCAGACTCCAAGAACGGTACGCCCCGCGAAACTGCCCATCGAAATGGGGGACTTGCCTCGTTACGCCATGGTCTGTGCCTGGCCGATTGAAAACGGGAAGATATCGGGCACGCCCTTCAAGGCGTATGCGGAACGGGAAGATGCAAACTACGCGGTGAAAGAAACAATGCAACATGTGAACATTACTGCCGCCTGGCGCAATGTGCGTGCGGAGAATGCTGAAGGCAAGTTTGCGGCCAAAGGCTATTGCGAAGAAATTGCCCAGTCCAAAGTCTCGTCGGTAGCCTGGTGGTGGCCTGCGCCAGGCAAATAATGGCAAGTCAAATGGCGTTGCAGAAAATCGTGACTGCTTGCCGCTTCACACGGAATATCCCATGTTTGAAAGTAAAGTAGACCAGCCTGTTGCCCCATATCATTGCAAAACACTGGCAGCCCCCTTCAGCGCAAGCCTCCTGCGCTCGCTGTCCATTGCGCTGGCCACCATTTCTTTTTCAATGAACGCTCCACCTGCCTGGGCCGAGGCACCCTGTAAAACTATTCGATTCGAAGCGGGCGCGTCGTCGACAAAAATCTCGGGCTCAGTTGACCCCGACGCCACGATGTGTTTTAGATTTGCGGCAAGGAATGGACAAACCGTTCGTATCGCCATCCAGTCCAAAGACAAAAACACCATTTTCTCGGTACCAGGCCTAATCGACGCCCAATCCAAATACGAATTCAAAAGCGAGGGAAAGACTTACGAAATCATCATAGGCCAATTGATGAAGTCTGCGACTGCAGACACTTACCAGCTTACGGTGACGATTAAATAACCCAACTGCAGCCTTAGAGTTTTCTCTAGGACCTGCAGAGGACACCAAGATCGCTGACACCACACATACTACAACTAAACCGCATCTGCTCGCGATCGACGTAGCCAGACGGTTCAATGCTGTTTTCATTGGGCTGTCTACCGGTGAGCAACGCCGTTTTCCGTCGTTACTTACCAACATGCTCTGAGACCCATTTCAGCTTCAGTCGCCTACTCCGCTACCAGAATGCCAAGGCCCGCCGGCTTGCAGCGGGCCTTTTTGTCGTATCGCCCAGGGTAATGGGCCGGCGGCTCCCATCATGCCGACCTGCTTGCTGTATTCTATGGCCTTTTCCGTCCCGGAATGAACCTTCCCAGGTGGCGCACTGTGCGTTGCTGTGAGCAAACAAGTTGAACGAAAAAATCCAGTACGCGCTTACGTCAGGCCTGTTGCGCCTGCTTGCCGGCCTGCCCTACCGCTGGGTGGCGCGATCCGGTCAGGCACTGGGCAGTTTGCTGTACCGTCTGCCCAGCAAGCGTAAACGTATCCTGCAGACGAATCTGCGCCTTTGTTTTCCGGAAAAATCCGACCAGGAACGGGACGATCTGGGGCGTGCCACCTTCCAGCATGTCATTCGCAGCTATCTGGAGCGCGGCGTGCAATGGTACGGCAGTGCCGAAACACTAACCCGCCTGACTACGCTGCACAGCGCCATTGAGTTGGCGGACACTTACGAGCAACCCACCATATTCCTGGGTTTTCACTTCGCCGCCATTGAGGCAGGCTGCATGTATTACTCCATTCATCACGACGTGGCCTCGCTCTACACACCCATGTCGAACAAGGCCGTCGAGACCATCGCCCGCACCCAGCGCTCCCGATTCGGTACGGTCATGCTGGCACGAGGCAGCAGTGCGCGCCAGACGCTGGCCATACTGAAAACCGGCAAGCCGATCATGCTGGCCGCCGATATGGATTTTGGCCTTCGTGATTCGGTGTTCGTACCCTTTTTCGGCGTTCAGGCCTGTACACTGACTGCGGTTTCCCGGCTGGCGAAAATAAGCGGTGCCCGCGTAGTTCCCTTTGTGACCGAGGTATTACCCGATTTTCAAGGATATGCCCTGCGTATTCTGGAACCCCTGCAAAATTACCCCAGCGGTGACGACGCGGCCGATGCCCTGCTCACCAACCAGTTCCTGGAAACGCAGATACGAGCCATTCCCGAACAGTATTATTGGGTACATCGCCGGTTCAAACGTCGCCCCGAAGGCGAGCCGTCGGTTTATGAGTAACGCAAAGCCCCGGTAGCGCGCCGCGCGCTGACGAACGCATGAGAATTCTTCACACCTCCGACTGGCACATTGGCCGCACCCTGTATGGCAAGAAGCGCTATGCCGAATTCGAGGCGTTTCTTGACTGGATGGCACAGACACTGCAAGAACAAAGCGTTGACGTGCTGGTGGTGGCCGGTGACATCTTTGACACCACCACACCCAGCCATTACGCCCAGGAACTGTACTACCGCTTCCTGTGCAAAGTTGCAGCCTCCAGCTGCCGGCACGTCATTATCGTAGCGGGAAACCACGACTCGCCTTCCCTGCTGAATGCTCCCAAAGAATTGCTCAAGGCCCTGAACGTTCATGTGGTGGGAAGCGGTTCCGAAACGCCGCAGGACGACGTCATTGTGCTGCGGGATGCGCAGAATGTGCCCCGGCTGATCGTATGTGCCGTACCTTATTTGCGCGACAAGGACATTCGCACGGTGCAGGCCGGCGAAAGTACGGAAGACAAAGAACGCCTTCTCATCGACGGGATTCGCGCCCATTACGCCGCGATAGCGCAACATGCCGAACAGCAGCGCAGCGCTCTGGGTTCACTCCTGCCCGTCATTGCCACCGGCCACCTCTTTGCCGCCGGCGGACAAACCATCGACGGTGATGGCGTGCGCGATCTGTACATCGGTTCACTGGCTCATGTACACGCCGGCATTTTCCCGCCCACCTTTGATTACGTGGCCCTTGGCCATCTGCACGTTCCGCAAGAGGTCGACGGCCGGCAAACCATTCAATACAGTGGTTCGCCGCTGCCCATGGGGTTTGGCGAGGCCGGGCAAAACAAAAGCGTATGCCTGGTTGACCTGGACGGCCGAACAGCACGGGTGAGCCGGCTGCAGGTGCCCGTTTTCCAGGCGCTTGAACGCATTCAGGGAGACTGGGACGACATTCAGCGGCGTGTGCGCGCGCTGGCGACCTTCAATGCCCCGGTCTGGCTTGAAGTTATCTACACGGGCGAGAGCATCATGGGCGATTTGCGGGAGCGCCTGGAAACCGAGGTGGCCGGCACGGCGCTGGACATTCTGCGAGTAAAGAACAGCCGGGTCGTGGATCGCGTGCTGGAACAAATGCATCACCGGGAAACTCTCGACGATCTGAGCGTCGACGACGTGTTTGCGCGCTGCCTGGCCTTGCATGCCATACCCGCGGATCAACAGCAGGAACTGCTGCTGGCCTACCGGCAAACCCTGTTGTCGCTGGATAACGACGACACCCGCGCCCAGTGACGGGGTAACGCATGAAAATAGTACAGGTACGCTTCAAGAACCTGAATTCTCTGGTGGGCGAATGGACAATAGACCTGACGCATCCGGCGTTCATCCGCGACGGGATCTTTGCCATTACCGGCCCCACGGGAGCCGGAAAAACCACCATTCTTGACGCCATCTGCCTGGCTTTGTACGGTCGAACGCCCCGACTGAACAAGGTGACCAAGGCCGCCAATGAAATCATGTCCCGGCAAACAGGGGAATGCTTTGCCGAGGTCACCTTTGAAACCCAGACAGGCCGGTACCGGTGCCACTGGAGCCAGCATCGGGCACGCAGAAAGCCGGGCGGCGAACTACAACCACCCAAGCAGGAAATTTCCGCGGCAGACTCGGGCAAGATCTATGAAACCCGCCTGCGCGGCGTTGCCGAACAGATCGAAGAGATTACCGGTATGGATTTTGACCGGTTTACACGATCTATGCTGCTGGCCCAAGGTGGATTCGACACTTTCCTGAAGGCCGAAGGCGACCGGCGGGCTCCTGTGCTGGAACAGATCACGGGCACGGCAATCTACAGCCGCATTTCCGTGCGGGTTCACGAGCTTCGGCGCCAGGCTTGGGAAACATGGAATCTGCTGCAGGCGGAAACCGCCGGTATCGCGTTACTGGATGCTGAACAGGAGCAGGCGCTCAATGAGGCCTGTCTGGCGCTCAGAAGCCATGAAGCCGGGCTGTCCTCCCAGTACGCAGATACGGAAAAGGCCATTGCCTGGCGAAGCACCATCGACGAACTGCAAAAAGAACTGGCCGGCCTGAGCGAGCAGCAACATCAGCTGAACCGCGACCGCCAGGCCTTCGAACCGCAGCGCAACATCCTGCGTCAAGCATTGGCGGCCGCCTCGCTGGAGGGTGTCTTTTCAACCCTCACGGCAGCCCGCAACCAGCATCACCATGATCGCAACGCCTTGCTGGAGCAGCAGCAAACGCTTCCCGGCCTGGAGTCGCAGGCACTTTCACTGGCTCAGGCGGCCCAGGCTGCCGAACAGCACACCGCGGCCCGCAAAGCTGCGCTGGTTGCCATGGCGCCGACCCTGCAGCAAGTGCGCGCGCTCGACCAGAGCATCGCCGATCGCCGTACCACATTGACCCAGGCGCAACAGCAGTACTTGCGCGACAGTGACGCCATCGAGCATGACAAGCGCGCGCGACAGGCGCAGTACGATCAACGCGCGCGAGCCGCCGAACGACTGGACACGGTGCGGCGCTACCTGACAGACCATGCGCAAGATGCCTGGCTGGTAGGCGGACTGGCCGGCCTTGAGGAGCAGTTGAACGACCTGCTCGCGCGACAGCGCGACATAGACCAGAAGGAGCTCGACAGGCAGCAGGCAGTGCGCGCCCAGGCGCAGGCGGAACAGTCACTCCAACAGGCGAAGAACCACAGGGCGACGGCCCAGGAAGCCTTGAACAGGGCATCGACCCGGCTGCAGGAAGGCAAGGCTGCCCTGGAGCACGTTTTGGGCGATCGTCTGCTAAGGGAATATCGCACCGAGAAAGAAAGCCTGCTGCGGGAAATGACCTTTCTGGCCCGAATCGCGCAGCTGGAGGATCATCGCTCCGCCCTTCAAGAGGGAAAACCCTGCCCTCTGTGCGGGGCCACGTCGCACCCCTATGCCCAGGGGAATACTCCCGCCGCCGATGCCATTGAACAGCGCATCGGGTTACTCGACGCATTGATCCAGCGTGCCGAAGCGGCGGAAGCAGCCATAAAAACGCACGAGTCTGCCGAACAAGCGGCCCGCACCGCACAGGTCGAGGCCGAAAAACAGGAACTGGCCGCAGTCAACCAGGCCACAGCAGCGCAATCCGCCCTGGATCAGATCACGCAACAGCTGGGCACATGGCGCACCACGTTTACAACACGCTTGCAGGCCCTGACGGCGACACTGCAACACCTGGACATTCCCACGCCCGATCATGCAGACCTGTCCACATGGCGATCCACCCTGCGCGCCCGACTGACCGCCTGGCAGGAACACACAGCAAGCAAAACGGATGCCGATAGGGAACTGGCCGAGCTGAACATTGAAATTACACGGCTGGATGCCGTCATCGACACCCAGCACACCGCTCTGGCCCAGGCGCACCACAGGGTGGAAACACTCACACGGGAACTGGCCCAAAGCACGCAAGCGCGCGAAACGCTGTATGGCAACGAAAGCCCCGACAAGCAGGAACAGCAACTGACCGCGGCAATCGCCCTGGCGGAACAACACGAGAAACAGGCACGGGACCATTATCAGCAACGGCATCAGCACTGGCTTGCGGCCAAAACACAGGTCGAAGCCCTGCAACGCCGGCTGGATACACAAGAACCCGAGCTAAGCCGCCATGAGCAAGCGTTTCGTGCCGCCCTGGCCTTGGCGGGCTTTGCCGATGAGCCGGCCTTCCTGCGTGCGCAGCTACCGGTCGATCAGCGCGACACGCTGGCTGAACGCGCAAAATCGCTGGACGATCTGGCCACCGGCCTGGCGGCGCGCCGGAACGACCGCCAGGTACGTTTGGCCCACGAACTGGAAAAGCACGTCACCGACCAATTTCTGCATGCGCTGCATGCCGAACGGGCGCAGCTTCAAACCCAGCTGGCCGGCGTGCGCGACGAGATCGCCGGAATCAGCCATCGCCTGGCCGAGAATGCAGCCGCCAAGGCGCGTATCAAGGAAAAGCAGGCGGCTCTGGAAGCACAACGGAACGAATGCCGCCGCTGGGACAATTTGCACGAACTGATTGGATCGGCCGATGGCAAGAAGTACCGGAACTTTGCACAGGGATTGACATTCGACATGCTGATCGGGCATGCCAATCAGCAGCTGGGAAAAATGACGGATCGCTATCTGCTCGTCCGGGACCAGGCACAGCCGCTGGAACTGAACGTGATCGACAACTACCAGGCCGGTGACACCCGTTCCACCAAAAACCTGTCGGGCGGGGAAAGCTTTATCGTCAGCCTGGCATTGGCGCTGGGATTATCCCGAATGTCCAGCCGAAACGTGCGGGTCGACTCGTTGTTTCTGGACGAGGGGTTCGGCACGCTCGATGAAGACGCGCTGGACACCGCACTGGACACTCTGGCCGGACTACATGCCGAAGGCAAGATGATTGGAGTGATATCGCACGTACCTGCGCTGAAAGAACGCATTTCCGCACAGATACTTGTGACGCCCTACGCCGGAGGCAGGAGCCGGCTTTCCGGGCCGGGATGCCGGCAAGGCTAATGAAATTGCCGCACCAGAGCACGCACCTGGTCCTTCTCGGTGCCCAGCACCAGTGATTCAGCCGCCCGCACGCGGCAATCCTGCGCAAGCCGGCGCGATGCCACAAGAAACTGGTCGCGATCCATGGCCACCAGCGCCCCCAGCGACTTAAGCAGCCGCACCTGAACCTGGACCAGCGCCGCACCGTCGCGCGCAATGGGTGCGAAGGCGTCGTCGATCAGGTCCTGAACCTTGAGCGGTGGGGCGGAAATGTGGGGATACAGCACCTCGTCATCGGGCTTGCCCACGGGCGGCGCCTGCCAGCACGACAGTACGCGCACCATGCGCCCCAGCACATCGATGGCCGTTCCGGGATCGTTCACCGCCGGCGACAGCGCACGCGAGGCAATTTCCGCCAGCACACACAGCCCGAAGCGGGGATCCTGATCAAACGACCGTTCATCATCCACGGTGAACGCACCGACAACATGGGTATGCAGGTCTTCCGGCCCGTGAACGCGCGCAAGCACCGTGCCCGGATACACAAAAGATCCCGGCAAGGCCAGAATAGCGACATGGCCGTCGCAGGCGCGAGCACATGTTTCCAGGCGTTCGGCATCGACATGCTGAACGTAGCCCACCCGTTGGGCAAGCACCGGAAAGGCGCAATCCAGGCCGGCGTTGATATCCAGGGGGCGCCCGCCCAGAAAAGGCCGGGCTACGCGGTCCTGCAAGGCGCGCTGCGTAGCGGCTTCCACGCGATCGGTCGTGTCGGCGACACGGCCGAAATGGGATAAATGCGAAATCCAGCGCAACATGGTGACCACGACCAGGCCAATGACGCCCAGCGTCACCACGAATAGCACAACGCGCCCCGACTCGCCGTAGGCGCCGGCGCTGAGCGCAATGATTCCCACCAGACTGAACAGAAACGACCCCAGAAACGTGGAAAGAACATTCTGTGTGGTGGTGTCCTGCATGAGCAAGCGGATCGCGCGCGGAGTCACGTTGCTGGTGGCCGCCGCATACGCCGACACCATGACGGTCAGGGAAAACGTGGTGACGGCCAGCATGCTGGAGGCAAGAATATCCAGAATGTGGTCCACCGCATCGGCACCGATCACCCCGGAAAGATCGCCGGGAATGAAAGGGTCAAGCCCCATACCGACCAGCGCCGTCACCACGGCCAGAACGCAAAACAGCGAGGCACGTACCCACAGGGTGCGTGAGAACTGGGCTGCCAGCCATGTCCATTTGGAATGCATTCGACCTCCTTGACCCCATAACGCAACGGTTCTGGCTAGAATAGCACCCACAGACAATCATTCAACACAATCGCCGGGAAGACGAAGTGGCACTGGGCAACCGAACGAACGAGAACAAGATCAACACACTGCCCACCCATTTCTTGCCCATGGCGGCCGCCGGCTTTGCCAGCATGGTCAGTATGCGCCTGTGCGACGCCATGCTGCCCGCCCTGGCCACCGACTTTTCCACCACCACCGGCAGGGCGGCAGGGGTCATTTCCTACTTTGTCATTGCCTACGGCGTTCTGCAGCTGGTCTACGGTGCCATCGGTGCGCGTATCGGCAAGCCGCGGCTCATTGCCCTGGCGGCAACCTTGTCGATGGGCGTAAACCTGGCACTGGCACTGGCCAGCAATCTGGACGCACTGTTTATTTTGCGCGCCGTCGCCGGGGGAATTGCCGCCGCAATCATACCCACCACGCTGGCGCATCTGGGCGACACGGTGCCTTACGAGCAACGTCAACCCGTACTGGCAAACTATATGTCCGCCACGATCACCGGCGGCATCATCGGCCAGTGGACCGGTGGCATACTGACCGATACGCTGGGCTGGCCGTCGGCCTTTTTGCTCATGACCCTTGTGTTCGGCGTAGCCGCCTGGTCGCTGCGCGCACTTCTTTTTCAACCCATACAGCGCCCGGCCGACGGCGTGCCGTCCGGCTTTCTTGCCCAGATCGCGGGCACCCTGTCGGGGGGCTGGGCACGACTGATCATTACCATTGTGTTCTTTGAAGGCGCGATCGTTTTCAGCGGCATTGTGTTCATTCCATCCTACCTGCACAACCAGTTCAATGTGCCGCTGACCTGGGCGGGCGCCATTGTGGCCCTGTATGGCATTGGCGGGCTGGGCTATACCTTTTTCGCACGCCGTCTGCTGGCGCGCTTTGGTGAACAAGGTCTGGCGGTGGGCGGCGGCGTAATGATGGGGCTGGGCTTTATACTGCTGGTACTTGGCAACCACTGGGCATGGTCTCTTCCGTCGTGCCTGGCCAGCGGTTTCGGCTTCTACATGATGCACAACACCCTTCAAACCAATGCCACTCAAATGGCGCCACAAACGCGCGGCACGGCCGTCGCCCTGTTCGCCTCCAGCCTGTTTCTGGGGCAGGCGGTGGGTATTGCCGCTGTGGCGGCCATCATCGACCAGTTCGGCCCCATTGTTGCATTCGCAATAAGCGCGGCCTCTCTGCCCTTGCTGGGGTGGCTTTTCAGCGTCAGGCTGCGAAAGCGGCACCACAGTCCGGCATCCACACAGTCGCTCTCATGAATATTTCCGGCTCCTCCGGCCCGCCCGCAGCGCGGGCCTCGCTTTCCCAGGTATCGGGCTTTGACGAGATCATCGACGTTCGCACCCCCCTGGAGTTTGCGCAAGATCACATACCCGGTGCCATCAATGCGCCGGTCCTGAGCAACGAGGAACGGGTGCGCGTTGGTACCATGTACACCCAGGTATCGGCTTTTGAGGCCACCCGCCTGGGCGCCACGCTGGTAGCCCGCAATATCGCCCTGCATCTGGAAACCCTGTTCCACGACCGGCCGAAGTCGTGGCGTCCCCTGATTTACTGCTGGCGGGGTGGCAAACGTTCGGGCTCCATGGCAGCCTGGTTCAATTTGATCGGCTGGCAGGCCCAGGCGCTTGATGGCGGCTATAAAAGCTACCGCAATCATGTGCTGACCACCCTTGAGGAGCGCAGCAGCCGGTTCAACTATATCGTGCTGGTCGGGCCCACCGGTACCGGCAAGACCCGACTGCTTCACGCGCTGAAACAACATGGCGTTCAGGTTCTTGACCTGGAGCATCTGGCCAGCCATCGGGGCTCTTTGCTGGGGCAACTGCCCGGTCAGGGCCAGCCAACGCAAAAAATGTTTGAATCGTTGCTGGCTCGGGAACTGGATACATTCCAGTGGCAGCAACCGGTTTTCGTCGAAGCCGAGAGCCCGCGTATCGGCCGTGTCGTGCTGCCCAAACCACTGCTGAAGAAAATGCACCAGGGGCGTTGCATTCACCTGAATGTCAGCCTGAATGACCGCCTGGATTTTCTGCTCGAAGATTACGCCCACCTGTTCGACCATGCGGCGGCGTTCAAACAAACGCTTGAACGCTTCGTCAAATTGCATAGTCGCCAAACAGTGATGCACTGGCAGGCGCTGGTGGACGCCGACGCTCGCCGGCAACTGTTTGAAGAACTCATGACACGCCACTACGACCCGCGCTATGCGCGCAGCAGCGGCAATAACTACCTGCACTTGCACGACGCCGTCCATGTCGACTTCCGGCCCGGCGGCCCGGACATCGCCGGGCAAGCCGCTCGTCTGCTGGCCGGGCTGCAGCCAGGCTGACGACTTCCCCTTATATTCCTTATTTCCTCCGTGTATTTACCGCCATGACTTCCTCTCCAACATCCGCAACAACGCCCCGCCTGACAGATCTTGCCCACGGTGGCGGGTGCGGCTGCAAGATCGCCCCCGGTCTGTTGAAGACTTTGCTCAAGAATGCCTTGCCCACACAAACGTTTCCCAACCTTCTGGTTGGAACGGAAACATCGGACGACGCTGCCGTTTATTGGTTGAACGACGAACAGGCATTGGTGGCCACCACCGATTTCTTCATGCCTGTGGTTGACGACCCCTACGAGTTCGGCCGGATCGCCGCCGCCAATGCCTTGTCCGATGTCTACGCCATGGGTGGCAAACCCATTATGGCACTGGCACTGGTGGGCATGCCCATCAACGTGTTGCCGGCCGAAACCATTGCCCGCGTGCTGGAAGGCGGCGCATCGGTGTGTGCCCAGGCCGGCATACCGGTGGCCGGAGGCCATTCGATCGACAGCGTCGAACCCATTTACGGCCTGGCGGCCATGGGGCTGGTACACCCCGCCGCCCTGCGCAAAAACAGCGCGGCCCGCGCCGGCGACGCCCTCATTCTGGGTAAAGGCCTGGGAATCGGGGTGTACTCGGCAGCGCTGAAGAAGCAGCAGCTGTCGGCAACGGCCTACCAGCACATGATACAAAGCACCACCCAACTGAACACCGTGGGCGCCACGCTCGCCAACATGCCTCAGGTACATGCCATGACCGACGTTACCGGCTTCGGGCTGCTGGGCCATACACTGGAAATTTGCGAAGGCAGCGGCTTGCGCGCCACCCTGAATTACGGCGCCCTGCCCTGGCTGCCCGAGGTTGTCGATCTGGCGCGCCAAGGCCTTCGCACCGGCGCATCCGCACGAAACTGGGCGGCCTACGGCGAGAAAATCACGCTGAACGGTGGGCTTCCCGAGGAAGCGGCCACCTTGCTTTGCGATCCGCAAACATCAGGAGGCTTGTTGGTTACCTGCTGCGCATCCAGTGTGGATCATGTGCTGGACATCATGCACGGCCAGGGATTCAACCGGGCAACCGTTGTGGGGCACCTGGAAGCCGGAGATCCCGGCATCGACGTACATCCCTGACCCGTCACGGCCCGGAACGAGCCCCTGGCCAACAGGGGGGTGGGGGAAATGGCCGGCAGCCGGTACCGGCCGGCCTACAAGGCGCCGGGCTGGTAATCACGTACCCAGCGCACCGCATCGTCGCCCACCATGGGACGGGCGATATAAAAACCCTGCGCAAGGTTGCAGCCCGTTTCTTCCAGGAAGCGCAGGGTTTCGGCATCTTCGACGCCTTCCGCCGTGGTTTGCATATCAAGGCTTTGGCCCAGGCTGATAATGGCCTTGATCACCTGACGTGATTCCGACGAACGGCTGGCGCTGATGACAAATGACTTGTCTACCTTGAGTTCGGAAAAAGGCAGACGCACCAGTTGCAGTAACGACGAGAACCCGGTTCCCAGGTCATCGATGGAAAGATGCACGCCTTTCATGCGAAGCCGGGTCAGCGAGCTAAGCGAGCGCACAGGATCCTCCATGGCACTGGTTTCCGTCAGCTCGCAGATGATTTTGTCCGTTGGAATACCAAGCAACTCGCAACGACGGGTGATCCCGGTAACAAATGCTTCGTCCATGATGGTGCGGGCGGAAATATTCACCGACAGCCGGAACGGCGAATTCCGGAAATTCCGGGCAAACCACCCGAAGGACATATCGAACATGCGCTCGGTAAGCGGGTCGATCAGACCGTAGCGTTCCGCCGCACTGATAAAAGCGTCGGGCGGCACAAAACCAAAATCGGAATGCTTCCAGCGCAGCAGGGCCTCAAAGCCCTGGATAGCATGATCACTGCAGCGAATTTTTGGCTGAAAAACGGTGAAGAATTCATCGTTGCGCAAGCCGGCCTGAATATCCTGGGCGGAAATATTCTGCCCCCCTGTGGCGCCGCCCACCACATGCAACGCGCCGCCCAGGCCTTCGCCGCGCTCGTCACCCAGCAGTTTGCGCAGGGTGCTGGGCATGAAGGGCTTGGACAGGATGCCGGCAATGCTCAAACCCAGCTCGGTCGCCGAGCGCCCGGCAGCGTCGAGAATACGATGGCCCACCCCGCTGGTGATGATGATCTGGGCCGTGCAGTGCCGTTCGGCCAGTTTCGCCAGTACCTCGACGCCGTCCATTTGCGGCATAACCAGGTCGAGCGCGATATAGTCGGGACACCAGTCGGCCACGCGGTCAAAGAACTCGGCCGGACTTTGTGTGAACAGTGTGCTTAGCCCCGCCGCCTGCGCGATCAGCTCAATGGTCTGCCCCACGCCGGGATCGTCGTCAAGAATGAGAAGTCGCTGGGGTGTCATGGGTTTGGTGTCCTGTCGGCGTCGGGTTCACCTAAGGCCTGACGTATTTTTCGAGCCAGCTCGATACGGCGATAGGGTTTGCTTAAAAGTAATACGCCCGGATCCAGGCGGCCATGATGCACAATGGCATTCTCGGTATACCCCGAGGTGTAAAGTACCTTCAGGCCGGGGCGCAGCCCCTTGGCGCGGTCGGCAAGCTCGCGCCCGCTCATTCCGCCGGGCATAATAACATCGGTAAACAACAGATCAATGGGTTGCGCTGTCTGGATGACTTCCAGCGCCTGGCTGCCGCCCGGGGCGGAAATAACCGTGTACCCCAGCGCCTGCAACTGGTCGTGGGCATATTTGCGCACCAGGGGGTCATCCTCAACCAGCAATATGGTTTCCCCGCCGGGCACATGCAACGGAATATCTTCCACCGGGGCAATGGCCCGGGGAGCCTGCAAGCTGCGCGGCAGATACAGACGGAAGGTGGTGCCCTGCCCCTGTTCGGAATACACACTGATGTGCCCGCCCGATTGCTTGATGAACCCATACACCATGGCAAGACCCAGACCGGTTCCCTTGCCTTTGGCCTTGGTGGTGAAAAATGGCTCAAACAAACGTTTCTGGTCCTTGGCCGCAATACCGCAACCGGTATCGGAAACGGCAAGCATGACGTAATCGCCGGGCTCGATATCGACCTGGCTTTCGGCGTAATCGTCGCTTAAGTGGACATTACCGGTTTCAATCGTCAACCGCCCACCGGTGGGCATGGCATCGCGGGCATTCAGCGCCAGATTCAGCAGGGCATCCTCCAGCTGCGAAGGGTCGACCATGGCCGGCCAGGCATCGGGGGCTATTACAAACTCTAGCTCGATGTGCTCGCCCAGGGTGCGGCGCAACAGCTCTTCCAGACTGCTCACCACCTCGTTGACACTCAAAGGCTGGGGCTCCAGGGGCTGCCGGCGCGCAAAGGCAAGCAAACGCTGGGTAAGCTGGGCTCCCTGGCTACCCGCCTGAACGATCAGCCTGGCATGTTCCGCCAGCGTGCGGTTGCCCTGCAGCTCTTCGGCCAGGAGCTCGGCGTTCCCCAGCATGACGGTCAGCAGGTTGTTGAAGTCGTGGGCAACCCCGCCGGTCAGTTGCCCCACGGCCTCCATGCGCTGCAAGCGATCCAGCTTGGCCTGCAGCAAATGGCGTTCGGTCACGTCGCGCTCGATCGCCACCCAGTGCGTGAACCACCCTTTCTCATTGGCCAAGGGTACGATTTCAAGTTCCACCCAATAGATTTCACCCGACTTCGTGTAGTTGCACAGTTCCGCACGCACCGGTTGCCACCGGCGCAGGGCGTTGCGGATACGGGTAAGTTCGGCCAGCGACGTTTGGGGCCCCTGAAGCAGGCGCGGCGTCTTGCCGATGATTTCTTCGCGGGTGTATCCGGTGCGTCGCTCAAACGCATCATTCACAAACACAATACGCGGACCCGGGTCATCAATCGGTTCGGCGTCGGTGATGATCACCACATCGTTCAGATGCGCAATGGCGGTTTGCAGCAAACGCAGTTGCGCGTCGCGGTTGACCCGGTCGGTGACATCCTGGAAGTACACGGCCAAGCCGTTATCCGACGGATAAGCATGAACCTCGAACCATGTTTCCAAAGGCGGATAATATTGCTCGAACACCACCGGACACTGATGCAGCATGGCACGCCGGTATTCCGTTTCGAACACAGTGCCCACCGCTTCCGGAAACTCGACCCACACGTTCTTGCCCAACAGTTCGTCGCGTGTTCTGTGCAATACCTGTTCGGCCCGGCGGTTCAGGAAGGAAAAACGCCATTGCCCGTCGAGCGTGAAAAAGGCATCGGTAATGCTTTCCAGCGTTTGGCCCAAGCGTTGCGCCAATGCCGTAGCCTGCTCGACGGCCAGCTTCTGGTCGTGGATCTCGATGGCCGCACCGTACCATTTCACTTCGGCTTCATCGTGATCGCGAATAAGGCGAGCATAGGCACGGTGCCAGCGATACTGGCCGTCGTGGCGGCGCACGCGGAACTCGCAGCTGTATTCCTGACCCGTTCTGATGGACTCACGCCAACGCTGCATGCAGGGTGTGCGGTCGTCGGGGTGCAGAGAATCGATCCAGTGCTCGTTCGCGCCGCTTTCAGTGGAAAACCCTGCATAATCGAAAAAAGCCTGGGTGATGTAATCGAGCTCTCCGCGTTCATCGGCCGTCCAGACAATGAGCGGCATGGTTTCCGCCAGACGCTTGAAGCGCAACAGGCTCAAACGACGTGCGTCGTCTGCCTGCTTGCGCGCAGTGATATCGATGAAGGAGCCTTCAATAGCGATGATTCGCCCGTCGCTGTCTTTCTTGGGCTGGCCGGCGGAACGCACCCATACGATATGGCCGTCGCGGTGACGGATACGGGCATCGAACTCGAAGGGGCGCCCTTGGTCCAGCGCCTGTTTGACGCACCCCTCAACCAGCGGCCGGTCATCTTCGTGATAAAAGCCCAGCGCGTCGGCCAATGACGGAGCACCCGATTCGGGGCGCAAGCCATGAATGCGGGCGACTTCGTCGGACCAGCGCAGCTTGTGCTCTGCGATGTCGAAATGCCACCCCCCGACCGCACCCACGGTGCTGGCGGCCGTCAGCAAACGATGCTGCTCCTGCAGCCGGCGCTCCAGATCGGACCCGGCTTTGCGCTGCTCAAGAAGGTCACGCTGAACGTTGAAGCGTGCCAGGGTAATCACCATGGTGACCGCGATCACACCCAGGGAAATGACCCGGTTCAGCCAGAAGTAATACTCGGGAACGCCGTTGGCCGAGGCGGGTGAAACTACCCAGCCCACCAGCGTAAATACCAGCGCAACGCAACCGGCAATCATGGTAACCACCGGCGAGCCCAGCCAGAGCGTTGCTACAACCACGGGAACATAGAGCATGCCTACGGTTAAGCCCAAGGCAGTCAATGCGTCGATAATCAGAATGCCGGCCATCACCAGGATGAGCACGACCACCCCCCACTTCGTGGGTAGTTGGTGGGGCGCGTCGTGCTGCTGATTCCAGGCCATGGATGTAAACGATAGAGTGCAGAAAAAAACGACGGCGATAGAAACTTGAACGATCGCCGCAAGCAGACATTATGTAACGATACCGGCCCTCGCGTCATGCCCAAACGTTACGGACTTACCCCAGCATACCGGCCTTGACAGGCAGATAAAAGCGTGATGTCGCCATCGGACGGCATAAGGGCCGACAGCGGCAGGCACTGGCCATTCACACACCAGTCGAAATCGGGCGTGAACGTAGAACGTGTAAGCCGCAAGACGCCGGGGTATCGTTCCGATGGCCGGTATTCATACCAGCCATCGCGCAATACGGCATCGGAAGGAGGCTCCATGCCGGCCGCCGAGCCCTTGATACGAGCGGCTACCGCGACCAGCCCGGGAGCCCCTGAAGGTTCCCGGACCGGCACGACACGGTAATCTTCCTCCCATCGAACATTCTCGATGGAATGGGTCCAGGCGAGCGTGAACTGCGTGACAGGCAAAAACTGGGCAGGTACCCCGGGGGAACCTGCCAGCACCAGGCACACACCCAGGCTTGCCAGATTGCTCATTGCACCTTCGAGCCCGGCCGGGCTTGCGGCACCGCCGGCGCAGCCTGCGTGTTCCCGCGGGATGTGCCGCGCTTGTAGAGCCAAGCCTGCCAGGCAACGAAGCCTACACACAAAGTAATGCCTATTTCATCGGTAATGGGCGCAGCAGTCACCAGCATGGCAGCCGCGAAAATGGCAATAAGGCGGGGCACCCAGCCAATGGGCGTAAACAGATAGCCAATGGCGCCAACCCCCCACAAGCCAATGGCCAACAACGCCTTCATGACAACATAGGCGACGGCAATGGGCCCGCCATCACCCTGAAGCATCAACGCCGGGGAATACACGGCCATATAGGGCATGACAAAACCGGCAATCGCCACTCGCAGCGCCTGCATGCTTATCTTCAGGCCGGACTCTTTGGCGATGGGCGCTGCCGCGAAACACGCCAGCGCCACCGGCGGGGTCAGATCGGCCATGATGCCGAAATAAAACACGAACATGTGCGACACAATGAGCGGCACACCCAGTTCCAGCAGAATGGGCGCGGCCAGCGAGCTGGTGATGATGTAGTTGGGAATGGTGGGAATACCCATACCCAGCACCAGGCAAGTGAACATGGTGAGCAACAGCGCCAGGAACAGGCTGTCTTCTCCAATACCGATGATGTAGCCGCCGAAAGCCGCCGCCACCCCGGTCAGGTTGATAATGCCGATAATCACGCCGACCAGCGCGCAGGCGATTGCCACCGGCAAGGCATGGCGCGCCCCCATGACCAGTGCTTCGACCGCCAGCCGCAGGGCATCGGTCTGGGTTCTGCGCAGCAGCAAAACCACGACCAGAACCGCTGCCAGAACAATGAAGGTGATCACACCGAACTGCAGGAACCCGGAGCAGGCAATGGCGAGCAGTATCCAGAACAAATAGCGCAAGGCCATCTGGTTGATGCCCTGCATGACGGCGGCGCCAAAAATGAGAATGACCGTCAGCGCCAGCCCGATGGTGCCGGAAAACATGGGGGTATAGCCCGAGAACAGCAAAGCCACCAGGCCAATCAGCGGCAGCAGCAGATACCAGCGCTCTTTCACGGCCTGCCAGGGATCGGGACAATCTTTCTTGTCAAGACCGAGAAGCCCCTTGCGGCCGGCTTCCAGATGGACGGTCCAGAAAATTGTGATGAAATACATGAGCGCCGGAATGATGGCTGCCTTGCACACTTCAATGTAGGGCACGTTAAGGGTTTCGGCCATAATGAAGGCCACGGCACCCATGACGGGCGGCATGATCTGCCCGCCCATGCTGGAGGTGGCTTCGACCCCCCCGGCAAAGGCCGGCGAATAACCGAAACGCTTCATGAGCGGTATGGTGAACTGCCCGGTGGTAACCACGTTTGCCACGCCCGAACCATTGATGGTGCCCATCAGGCCTGAACTGATCACGGACACTTTCGCCGGCCCGCCGCGGGTGTGGCCCACCGTGCCCATGGCAAAGTTATTGAACAGCGTGATCATGCCGGCCTGTTCCAGAAACGCCCCGAACAGGATGAACAGGAAGATGTAGGTGGACGACACGTACGTAGGCGTGCCGTAGATGCCTTCCGTACCGAAGCTCAAGGTGCTGATGATCTGGTCAAATCCGTAACCCCGGTGCTGCAGCATGCCCGGCAGATACTCGCCGAACAAGCCATAAAGCAGGAACAGGCCGCAAATAAGAGGCAAGGCCCAACCCATCATGCGGCGGGCGGCCTCGAACACAAGAATTAGCATGACAACGCCGATCACCGTGTCTTCAGGGGTCAGCGTTCCGGCGCGCGCAGTCAGATCGGCTTCAAAGACCCAGTGATAAAAGCTGAAGACAAACGCGGTTCCTCCCATGATCCAGCTGACGAACCGCCCCAGGCGCGAGGTAAACACAGGCTCAAGGGCAAAAATGAGCAGCAGGACAAAGCCAACGTGGATCGCCCGTATGACCTGGCTGGAAAGCGGATGAAATGCCGCCATGTAAATTTGAAAGGCGGAAAAAGCAATGGCTATCCAGAAGATACTTCGGGGAATGTCGGCAATGGGTGAGTGTGTAGATGTTGACATGCGTTTATTTTCCGTTGAGACAACGCAAGAACGGCACTGAGAGGTGTATCAGCGCCGTTCCCTGAGTAAAAAAGGCGGCTCCGGATTTTACTGGAACGCCTGTTGGTGTCATAACCGCTTACTTGATGACACCCACTTCCTTGTAGTAGCGCTCTGCGCCCGGATGAATAGGTACAGGCATGCCCTTCACGGCGTTTTCACGCTTGATGGCCTTGGCGGCATTATGAGCCGCAGCCAGATTATCGAGGTTTTCATACAGTGCTTTGGTCATGGCATAGGCCAGATCGTCGGACACATCGGACTGCGTTACCAGGAAGTTGGGAATGGCCGCCGTGGGCGTATCTTGTGTCTGGCCTTCATAGGTGTTGGCAGGAATGAAGGAAGGCTGATACGCCGCGTTCCCGATCTTTTCCACGACATCGGCAGGAACCGGAACGACAACAATTTTAACGGCTGTTGCCAGATCGCGAATGGAAGCAACGCCCAGGCCCGCAGACTGCAGTGTGGCATCGAGCTGGCGGTTTTTCATCAGTTCGACCGATTCGCCGAACGGCAGGTATTCTACCTTGGCCAGATCTTCATAGGACAGACCGGCCGCCTTGAAGACCGCCCGCGCATTCAGTTCGGTTCCCGAACGGGCCGCACCCACCGACACACGCTTGCCTTTCAGATCGGCCAGTGTGCGGATGCCGGAGTCGGCATTGGCCACAATCTGGACGTAGTTATTATAAGTGGCCGACAAACCACGAAGCTTGTCGAGCTTTTTGGGAAAGCCGGCGTCTTGCGAGCCATTCCAGGCATCGGACACAGTGTCGGCCAAGGCAAAGGCCAGTTCACCACGACCGGCCTGCAGCAGGTTCATGTTTTCAGCCGACGCCTTGGTAACCTGAGCCGTTGCCTTTACGTTGGGGATTTCTTTGGCATAAATTTGCGACAAGGCCACGCCCAAGGGATAGTAAACACCGCTTTGGCCACCCGTTAGTACGTTGACGAACTGGGTTTTCTGGGCCATGGCAGGGCCGGAAAACGCGGCAGCCGCGGTGATAGCTGCGGTAGCCACCCATTTTATGATTCGCATTGATTTCTCCTTGTTGACACGTAAAACCGTAACTTCTTGCAACGGCAAGGGGCACACTATAGCCAAAAGCCGGATCAAAGTAACTAGGGAATATCCATGCAACGCATGAAAGAAAACCCCTTACAATCCTTCTGATTTTTTCGCCGACTGATCCCATGACTGCCACGCCCGCCCTTTTCACACCGGTACATCGTCCACTTCTTGATCCCGTCCGGCTCAAGGAACACGCACAGGTGGCGGCATTTCTGGTGTTCATGGTGACGATCTGGACACTGGCCTGCGCCCTCAGTCACAAGGCGCCCGATCTGGACGGCATGGAGGAACTGGTGTGGGCAACCAGTCTGGAGCTTGGATACACCAAGCATCCTCCCTTTCCCTCGTGGATCATGTATGGTCTTACGCAGATCTTCGGCCGCCCCGTCTGGCTGACCTTTTTGGCAGGCCAGCTTGCATCGGCGCTGGCACTCTGGTTTTTATGGCTGCTGGCTCGCGAAATGCTCAGCGGTCCCAAGGCATTCATCGTGGTACTCATTGCCTCCACCAGCATGTACTTTTCACTGCGTGGCACCATTTACAACCACAACACGGCGCAGTTGTGGTCCATCATTGCCTCGATCTGGCTTTTTTACCGGGCGCTGCGCTATGAAAGCATCCGCAGCTGGGTGGGGCTGGGCGTTGTGGCCGGACTGGCTGCGCTTACCAAATACAGCGCCGTCATCCAGTTCTTTG
>JBFWLP010000002.1:0-79062 GCA_050252075.1 Burkholderiaceae bacterium
CGTTACCGTGCTGCCATCACCCTTGACGATTTCCTTCAACACCCCCGACGACGGTGCGGGCACTTCCAGCACGACTTTATCGGTTTCAACTTCAATTAATATTTCGTCCGCCTCGACAGCTTCGCCGGGCTGCTTTTTCCAATTCAGCAGCGTCGCTTCTGAGACTGACTCAGAAAGCTGGGGAACGAGAACATCTTTAATAGCCATAATAGGGAATCCGTTTTTGGTGAATAAGCATTATTTTACGAGGGCGAAGCTTTTGAACTTCGGCGCCATCGCTTGTTCCAGCAACGCACGTTGCTGCTCCTGGTGCTTCGCCAGGTAACCCACTGCCGGCGAAGCAGATGCCGCACGACCGGCGTAACCGAGCTTTTGGCCCGACGCCATGTTCTCGTACAAATGGTGCTGCACGTAGAACCAGGGCCCCTGGTTTTGCGGCTCGTCTTGTACCCAGACAACCTCTTTGGCCTTGGCGTACTTGTGCAGCTCGGCCTGGAAAGATTTGTGCGCGAACGGATACAACTGTTCGATACGGACGATGGCGATGTCGGAGCGGCCGGCGTCGCGACGCGCGTGCACCAGATCGTAGTAAACCTTGCCTGAACACACCAGCACGCGCTTGACGCCTGCCGGGTCGATGGCTTCGTCTTGTTCGCCGATTACCGGCTGGAAGTGCCCGGTGGCCAGGTCGTTGAGCGGCGAAGTGGCATCTTTGTTACGCAGCAGCGACTTGGGCGTGAAAATGACCAAAGGCTTGCGGAACGGACGAATCATTTGGCGACGCAACAGGTGGAAAATTTGCGCGCCGTTGGTGGGCTGCACCGCCTGGATATTGTTGTCGGCACACAATTGCAGGAAACGCTCGATACGGGCCGAGGAGTGCTCGGGACCCTGACCTTCGTAGCCGTGCGGCAGCATCATGGTAAGCCCGCACTGGCGCCCCCACTTCGCCTCGCCCGAGGTGATGAACTGGTCGATAACGACCTGGGCGCCGTTGACGAAATCGCCGAACTGGGCCTCCCAGATGGTGAGCGTGTTCGGCTCGGCCGTGGCGTAGCCGTACTCGAAGCCCAGCACGGCCTCTTCGGACAATACCGAGTCGATCACCGTGAAAGGCGCCTGGTTGTCGGATACATTCTGCAGGGGAATGTAGGTACCGTCGTTCCAGCGCTCGCGTTTCTGGTCGTGCAATACGGAGTGGCGGTGCGTAAAGGTGCCGCGACCGGAGTCTTGCCCGGTGATGCGAATGGCATACCCGCTAGCCACCAGGGTGGCGAACGCCAGATGCTCGCCCATGCCCCAGTCGACATTCATTTCACCGCGTGCCATGGCCCGGCGATCGTTCAGCAGTTTGTTGACCAGGGAGTGCACGGTAAAGTTTTCGGGTACCGTTGTAATGCGTTCGCCGATACGGGTAAGTTCGGCCATGGGTACGGCGGTGTCGGCCTGATCGGTCCATTTGGCGCCCAGGAAGGGTGACCAGTCGGTGGAGTACTTGTTCTTGTAGTCTGTAAGAACAGGTTCGACCGTGCGTTGGCCGTCTTCCATAAGCTGGCGGTATTCACGAACCAGATGGTCGGGCTCTTCTTCGCCCAGCACGCCTTGAGCGACCAGTTTGTCGGCATACAGCTTGCGTGTACCAGGATGCTTGCCGATGGTTTTGTACATGAGCGGCTGGGTGAGCGACGGGGTGTCCTGCTCGTTGTGGCCCAGTTTGCGGAAGCAGACGATATCAACCACGACATCGTGATGGAATTTCGTACGGTAATCGAGTGCGAGCTGGGTGACAAACACCACGGCCTCGGGATCATCGCCATTGACGTGAAATACCGGTGCCTCGATCATTTTGACCACATCGGTACAGTACAGCGTGGAGCGGGTATCGCGAGGATCGGAAGTGGTGAAACCGATCTGGTTGTTGATCACGATATGCAGCGTACCACCGGTGCCGTAACCACGGGTTTGCGCCAGGTTCAGGGTTTCCATGACCACACCCTGGCCGGCGAAGGCCGCGTCGCCGTGAACCAGAATGGGCAACACCTGATCGCCCTCTTCGTCGTTGCGGCGATCCTGGCGCGCGCGAACGCTGCCTTCCACCACGGGATTCACAATTTCCAGGTGCGAGGGGTTGAACGCAAGCGACAGATGCACGGGGCCGCCGCGGGTGGAAATATCGCTGGAGAAACCGTTGTGGTATTTCACGTCGCCGTCGGTCAGGCCCTCGGCGTGCTTGCCTTCGAACTCGGCGAACAGGTCGCCGGGCATTTTGCCCATGATATTGACCAGCATGTTCAGGCGACCGCGGTGAGCCATGCCCACCACGATTTCCTGCACGCCGTTCTCACCGGCATGATTGACGGCTTCGTCCATGGCGGCGATGAAGCTTTCCCCCCCTTCAAGGGAGAAACGCTTTTGCCCGACATATTTGGTGTGCAGAAAGCGCTCAAGCCCTTCTGCCTCGGTGATCTGACGCAAAATGTGACGCTTCTGGTCGTGCGTGTAGGATCCGACCCCAAAGGTGGACTCCAGGCGCTCCTGGATCCAGCGCTTGGCGGCCGGATCGGACATGTACATGAACTCGGCACCGATGGAGCGGCAATAGGTGTCGCGCAGAGCCTTGAGCATGTCGCGCAAGGTCATGGTGTCGGCTTTGGTGAAATAGGTGTTCGTGGCCGAATACACCTGGTCGAGATCGGATTCGGTCAGACCGTAAAACGCCGGATCGAGCTCGGGAATTTCGGGGCGGTCCTGGCGCTTGAGCGGATCAAGGTCGGCCCAGCGCGCGCCCAGCGAACGGTAGGCGGCAATCAGCGACTGAACGAACACCTGCTTGCCGGCAATGGCCAGATCAGGTTTCTGGACCTGAACACGGAACGCATTGAGTTTGGCGCGCTCGGCAAACGACTGCACAATGGGCGCATGTGCCTGGTCGCGGGTACCCTCGCTGCCGTCGGTTGCAGGCTGGTGCTGCAACTGGTCGAAATACGTGCGCCACTGGTCTGGAACAGAACCAGGATTGTCGAGGTAGGCCTCGTAGAGTTCCTCTACGTAGGGGGCGTTGCTACCAAAAAGGTAAGAATTGGATAAAAGTTCTGTTTCCGAAGACATATAAACGCTTCACCTATCCGAGTGCTTCACTCGTTATGATGCAGGGAAAACCTTCCGCGACACGGCCAGACCGGTTAGCGGATAGCGGGGCAGAAGGCAACGTGTACGACGCCTTGATTAGCCGTAGTGTCGGTAGTATACCCCCGAAGGCAGCCCGGATAAACCGGCGCTCGGGAAAAGCGCCGGAAATACGGGAAACCGTTGGCAAATGTAAACAGACCCTGCCGGAACCCTGGGGCGGGCACAGCAAACCGGCGCCAATTGTTTTAATCTTGCTCCTTCATAACAAGCAAAAAAGACAACCCTTTTCATCATGGAACAATAATGACTATGGACCCCAAAGCCGATTTCGCCAAACTAGCTCTGGACTACCACGCCTACCCCAATCCCGGCAAAGTTTCCGTGGTTCCCACCAAACCGCTGGCCAACCAGGACGATCTGTCGCTTGCCTATTCTCCGGGCGTGGCCGTTGCCTGCATGAATATTTTCGAAAACGGCGAAGATGCAGCATCGCTGTACACGTCGCGCTCGAATCTGGTGGGCGTCATCACCAACGGAACCGCCGTGCTCGGCCTGGGCAATATCGGCCCGCTGGCCGCCAAGCCGGTCATGGAAGGCAAGGGCTGCCTGTTCAAGAAATTTGCCGGCATCGATGTGTTCGACATCGAACTGGCCGAAACAGACCCCGACAAGCTGGTGGACATCATCGCCGCCCTGGAGCCCACGCTGGGCGGCGTGAACCTTGAAGACATCAAAGCCCCCGAGTGTTTCTACATCGAGAATAAACTGCGTGAACGCATGAAGATCCCGGTGTTTCACGACGACCAGCACGGCACGGCCATTATTTCGGCTGCCGCCATCCTGAACGGCCTGAAGGTCGTGGGCAAAGATATCGGCAACGTCAAACTGGTGTGTTCGGGCGCAGGCGCCGCCGCCATTGCCTGCCTGGACCTGCTGGTGCATCTGGGCCTGAAGCGCACGAACATGTTCGTGGTCGATTCGCGCGGGGTCATTTACAAAGACCGTGAAGCCAACATGGAGCCGAACAAGGCGCGCTACGCCCAGACCACCAGCGCACGCAGCCTGGCCGATGTCTGCCGCGATGCCGACATCTTTCTGGGGTGCTCGGCCCCGGGGGTGCTGACTGCCGACATGGTGAAAACCATGGCAGACAAGCCCCTTATCCTGGCATTGGCCAACCCCGAGCCGGAAATTCGCCCGGAAGTGGCCAAAGCCGCCCGGCCCGACTGCATTATTGCCACCGGCCGTTCCGACTACCCGAACCAGGTCAACAACGTTCTGTGCTTCCCGTTCATTTTCCGGGGCGCACTCGACGTCGGGGCAACGGTCATCAACGAGGAAATGAAGCTGGCCTGCGTGAAGGCCATCGCCGAGCTGGCCGAGGCCGAACAGAACGACGAAGTGGCCCTGGCCTATTCCGACCAGGAACTGACGTTCGGCCCCGATTACATCATTCCCAAGCCCTTCGATCCGCGGCTTATCGTCAAGATCGCACCGGCCGTCGCCGAGGCCGCCAGTGCGTCGGGGGTGGCCCGCCGGCCCATCGAAGATATCGAAGCCTACCGCCAGAAACTGATCAGCCTGGTTTACCACACCGGGCAGCTCATGCGCCCCCTGTTCATGCAGGCCAAGAGCGCACCCAAACGGGTCATTTACGCCGACGGCGAAGACGAACGCGTGTTGCGGGCGGCCCAAACCATTATTGACGAGCAGCTCGCCCATCCCATTCTGGTGGGCCGCCCCAATGTCATCGACATGCGCATCCGCAAGTTCGGCCTGCGCATTCAGGCCGGCCGCGACTTTGAAATTGTGAACCCGGAAGACGACTCGCGCTTCAACGAAACCTGGCATGCCTATTACCGCCTGCGCGCACGCGACGGCGTTACTCCCGACATCGCCAAGGCCATGGTGCGCAAGCACAACTCGCTCATCGGCGTCATGCTGCTTCAGCGCGGCGACGCCGACGCCATGCTATGCGGCGTCAGCAGCCGCTACGACAATCAGCTGCGCTATGTTGACGAAGTCATTGGCATGAAGCCGGGGGTCAGCACCTACGCGGCCATGAATGTCGTCATGCTGCCCACCCAGACCCTGTTCATTTGCGACACCCACGTCAACGAAAACCCGAGCGCCGAACAGATTGCCGACATGACCATCCAGGCCGCCCAGGAAATGCAGCGTTTCGGTGTCGTTCCCAAAGTGGCGCTGCTGTCACATTCCAATTTCGGCAGCCGCCTGACCGACTCATCCCGGAAAATGGCCCAGGCACGCCGCATCCTGGCCGAGCGCGCACCGGAGCTCGAAGTAGACGGTGAAATGCATGCCGATTCCGCCCTTTCCGAGCGCATCCGCATGAAAGCCTTCCCCGACTCTACCCTGAAAGGGCCGGCCAACCTGCTGATCATGCCCAACCTGGACACCGGCAACATCACCTACAACATGCTCAAGATAACCGGCAGCAACGGGGTCGCCATGGGGCCGGTATTGCTGGGTGCCGCACGGCCGGTTCATATTCTGACCACCAGCGCCACCGTACGCCGCATCGTCAACATGACGGCCCTGGCGGTTGTCGATGCCCAGCAAGAGGCCGGCCAGGCGTAAGCCGGGCCGGCCCACCGGGCGTCGGCGGACCACCCGCCGACGCCTGTGTATCACGCACGCAACGCCGCCGTGCGATGCGTGAAAAAATCGTGTGCCCGCCCCATAGGGTTGCGGTATAGTTGCCACCCCGCCCCGCGTATGCACTGCTGCGGGGTAACCTGGCGTCACCATCATGGCACACGCATCCAACGATCACGTCTTTGAAAACCCCTGCGTCAGCTGCGGCGCCTGCTGCGCCCATTTCCGCGTTTCCTTCTATTGTGGCGAGGTCGCCGGCGAGGCCGGAAGCTATGTTCCCGCCGAATTTGTCAGCCAGGCCGGCCTGCTGCGCGCCTGCATGAAGGGAACCGAGCACGGTGGCCAACGCTGCACGGCACTGCGCGGGGAACTGGGACAACCGGGCATACACTGCATTATTTACGAACACCGCCCGTCGCCTTGCCGCGAATTCGATCCCTGGCAAGAAGACGGCATGCCCAACCCCGACTGCCAGCGCGTTCGGGCCGGCATTGGTTTGCCGCCGCTGCCGCCCCGTACCACCACGCCCGACGATCTGGACCCTTTCAACCGTCCTCCGGGGCACGGCGACATTGCCGCCTGACCCCCGATCAAAAGGGCGGGTAAAATCTCGCCCTCTTGCCCGGACGGCGGCGTCCGGGTGCATTTTCAGTTATTTCACCGGAAGTTGAATTTTGAGTACCAAACGAAGCAAAGCCTGGAACGGCAGCCTGGACACCCTGTCGACCGATTACCTGAAAGCGGTCATCGAAAAAATGCATGCCTACGGCGACCGTGTTCAATTTGAAATGGCCATCCGGGGCGCCGGCCCTACTTACCAGGTGCTGAACCCACGCGACCGAAAAATGGGGTTCGACAGCAATCACCTGCTTTTGCGCCTGAATGACGACGGTAACGTGGCCGAACAGATGTCACCGGTGTTTTCGCTGACAGTCGTGCAGGCGGCCGCCGAAGGGGTGACCACCCGAACCGCCGCCCGCAGCCGGGCCGGCACCCCGCGGGAAAAGGTTGCACGTGCGGCACCCGCCGCGGCGGTGGACAGCATCGAGCAACAAAAATACGCCTACTACAAAGAAAATCGCGATGCCCTGCCCGACGATATTTCGCGCCATGCCGCAGAAATCAGCGAAAAAATGCGGGCCGGCATGTCAGCCGAACAAGCCTTCGACACCGTAATCAAGGCGCACTACCAAAACGGCTACTGATCATGGCCGGCGCAACGCCGGCCAGACCGAACCGGTCATGACTCAGAATTCGATGTCGACAAGAATGGCATCGATGCCCACTTTGCCGCAGGCGTCATCGGCATCGCCCCCCGGGGCACCCGATACGCCAATAGCACCCACCAGCGACCCCGCGGCCTCGATGGGCAACCCCCCGCCCAAGGCCAGCACTTTATCCAGGTGGCGAATGCCCGACGCCGCCTCGGTGGCCTGTGTTGCCTGCGCCAGACTGGTGGTGTCCATTTTGAAACTTGCCGCCGTATAGGCCTTGCGTACGGCGGTTTCCGGGGTGTGCGGCCCGGCGAATCGATCCCGGATCATGGCAATGGGCACGCCGCTGCGATCGGTGACCGCCACAGCCACCTGATAGCCCTGATCACGACAAGACTGCAGCGCCGCCTGCGCCGCCTTCAGGGCCGTTTCCGGCGTCAATGAACTGGATTCAAAGGTGCCCTGGGCGGCCGCCGCCAAAGGTGCGGCAGCCAGCACCGTGGCGCCCAGCGCCTTGTAAAGCCACTTTTGATTTTTCATGGGTTGAGCCTCCGTGTTGTTTTAATGCGTCGCCAGCATTGATAGTAGCCACAACATCTGCCTGGAACAAGAGCCCCGTACGGCCGGTTCTGCACCATGGCGACGCCGCGATACGCACACGCACCAGCTCGGGGCGTCCCGGCACTGCGCCTGAACCCCATCGTGGTGCATTCGTGGCGTGATGGCGCCACTGTGTGGCTGCGACGGGTGACAGGCCGGCAAGGCGTGCGCCGAAAATTCTGGCATGAATTTTGCTTTGGTGGTGATTGAAGCCCTTACTCACCACTGGAGCCATGCCATGAAACGTCGACTGATACTCAAGCAATTAACCGCAGCCAGCCTGCTGGCGCTGTCCGGCTGGGCGCCGGGCGTGTTTGCCGCCGAAGACACGATCAAGGTTGGGATCTTGCATTCCTTGTCCGGCACGATGGCAATTTCGGAAACGTCGCTGAAAGATGTGGCATTGATGACGATCGAACAGATCAATGCGAACGGCGGTGTTCTGGGTAAGAAACTGGAGCCCGTGATTGTGGATCCGGCATCGAACTGGCCCCTGTTCGCCGAAAAAGCACGGCAGCTTCTGGCCCAGGACAAGGTTGCCGTTGTCTTCGGGTGCTGGACATCGGTATCACGCAAATCGGTGCTGCCTGTTTTCAAGGAGCTCAACGGCCTGCTGTTTTACCCGGTTCAGTATGAGGGTGAAGAACTTGAACGCAATGTCTTTTATACCGGAGCCGCGCCAAACCAGCAGGCGATACCCGCCGTCGAATACCTGATGAGCGAGGACGGCGGCGGTGCCAAACGTTTCGTGCTGCTTGGCACCGACTACGTGTACCCGCGCACCACCAACAAGATCTTGCGCGCCTTCCTGAACAGCAAGGGCATTGGCGACAGCGACATTATGGAAGTCTACACGCCCTTCGGCCATGCCGATTACCAGACCATCGTGGCGAATATCAAGCAGTTTGCCACGGGCGGCCCCACCGCCGTGGTTTCCACCATCAACGGCGACTCGAATGTACCTTTCTACAAAGAGCTGGGCAATGCGGGGCTGAAAGCCACCGATGTGCCGGTGGTGGCGTTTTCGGTGGGTGAAGAAGAGCTGCGCGGCGTTGACACAAAGCCGCTGGTAGGCCACCTGGCGGCATGGAACTACTTTCAGTCGATCGAAAACCCCGTGAATGCCGCATTTATCGACCAGTGGAAGGCTTACGCGAAAAAAGCCGGTATTCCAAAAGCCGAAAGTGCTGTCACCAACGATCCGATGGAAGCCACCTATCTGGGCATCCAGTTATGGAAGCAGGCGGTGGAAAAAGCCGGCACCACGCAGGTTGACAAGGTGATCGATGCCCTGGGCGGCCTGAGCGTGCAATCGCCCAGCGGTTACACCATCACCATGGACGCCACGAACCATCACCTGCACAAACCGGTGTACATCGGGGAAATCAACGAGAACGGCCAGTTCAACATTGTCTGGAAAACCGATGGCCCCGTGCGCGCCCAGCCCTGGAGCCCTTACCTGCCGGGCAATGAAAGCAAACAGGGTCTGTAATCGTTCATTCTCAAAGAAGGCTTGCCATGGGCATGAAGAGCTGTTTTTCGCAAAGGCACCGGTGGACGGCGTTCCTGGTGGGCTGGGTGCTTGTACTGGCCCTGGCACCACGGGTCGGCAGCGCCACACCGATCACCCAGGCGACACTGGCCCCGCTGGCAAGCGGTGACACATCGGCCAAACTGCGCGTCATCGAGCAGCTTGGCAGTTCGGAGTCGCCTCTGGCGGCCGAACTGCTGAGCGCCCTTGGCCAAGGGAGGCTGCGGGTTACCGACAACAACGAGATCGTCGTTGCCGCCCCTTCGGGGGGCTACCAAAACCCCGAAACCGGTGCGACCGTACCATCCGCTGCGGGATCGGTGATGCTATCGAACCGCCTGCGCCGGGCGGTTGCCGACGCCCTGGCCGCCACCGAACTGTTTTCCGCCACCCCGGCAACCCGGCTTGCCGCCGCCGAACGGCTGCAGCAACGCGCCGGCATGACGGACCAGGCCCTGATCGAACGCGCACTGGCCAGGGAATCCGACACACAGATCAAACATGCACTGACGGTTGCGCGGGCCAGGCTGCTGCTGCAAAGCGCCGACAAAACCGCGAAACTGTCGGCCATTGAAACGCTGGGCGATACGCGCAGTGCGCGATTTCGCAGCGACCTGGCCGCCCTGACGGCCAGTGATGAACAAGGCAGGCCGCGCGAACCCGACCCCGACATTCGTGACGCCGCCGCAGACGCCCTGAAAAAGATAGACAGCCGCGAACGGCTGGTTCACTGGGCGGGCAACACGTTTTACGGCCTGAGCCTGGGAAGCGTTCTTCTGCTGGCGGCGCTGGGTCTGGCGATTACCTTCGGGCTGATGGGCGTTATCAATATGGCGCACGGCGAGATGCTCATGATCGGCGCCTATGCCACGTACATGGTGCAACGGCTGTTTACGGCGCTGGCACCCACCTGGATGGACTGGTATCTGCTGATTGCGCTGCCAGTGGCCTTCGTCATTACCGCCGGCGTGGGCATGGCGCTGGAGCGCACGGTGATCCGGTGGCTGTACGGCAGGCCGCTGGAAACCCTGCTGGCAACATGGGGCATCAGCCTGCTGCTGATGCAGGCAGTACGCTCGGCGTTCGGCGCCCAGAACGTCGAGGTCAGCAACCCGTCGTGGATGTCCGGCGGTGTGACCGTGCTGGGCGATCTGGTGCTGAGCTACAACCGGATCACCATCATTCTTTTCGCCCTGCTCGTTGTCTTGCTGGTGGCCGTCATGCTGAATCACACCCGCCTGGGGTTGTTTGTGCGGGCGATCACCCAGAACCGGCGCATGGCCGATTGCGTGGGTGTACCCACCGGCCGCGTTGACATGCTGGCATTCGGGCTGGGCTCGGGCATTGCGGGCCTGGGCGGGGTTGCCTTGTCGCAATTGGGCAATGTGGGCCCTGACCTGGGCCGGGCTTACATTGTCGATTCATTCATGGTGGTGGTGGTCGGCGGCGTGGGCCAGCTGGCCGGCACCGTGATTGCGGCCTTCGGCCTGGGCAGCCTTACCAAGTTCCTGGAGCCCTGGAGTGGTGCGGTACTGGCAAAAATCACGCTGCTGATCGTCGTTATCCTGTTTATTCAGAAGCGCCCCCAAGGCCTCTTTGCTGCACGCGGAAGGAGCGTGGAATGACTGCAACCGCACTGCCCCTGTCTTCCCCATCGTCACATTACCCTGCGCGCCGCCGCCTTTTCTCGGGCAAGGCCTGGACCGCACTGGTGGTGCTGAGCCTGCTGATGGCGGTACTGCCGGTGTTGAACACCCTGTTTGAACCCGGCCATCCTTTGCACGTATCCACCTATACGATCACCCTGCTGGGGAAATTCATGTGCTACGCGCTGGCGGCGCTGGCACTGGATCTGGTCTGGGGTTACGCCGGCATACTTTCACTGGGCCACGGCTTGTTTTTCGCGCTGGGCGGCTACGCCCACGGCATGTACCTGATGCGTGCCATCGGAACCGACGGCGGGTACGAAAGCCACCTGCCGGACTTCATGGTGTTTCTGAACTGGACCGAATTCCCCTGGTATTGGGCGTTCACGGACCACTTTGCCTACGCCATGCTTCTGGTGGTGCTGGTACCCGGTGTGGTGGCTTTCGTATTCGGCTACTTCGCGTTTCGTTCGCGGATCACCGGGGTGTACTTTTCCATCATCACCCAGGCGCTCACCTTCGCCGCCATGTTGCTGTTCTTCCGGAATGACACCGGCTTCGGCGGCAATAACGGATTCACTGACTTCAAACGCATTCTGGGGGCCGACATTACAGCCGACAGCACGCGGGCAATGCTGTACTGGGTCACGTTGACGGTGTTGGTGAGTGCCCTGCTGCTGGCGCGCGCCATTACACAATCCAAGCTGGGACGCTTGCTCACGGCCATTCGCGACGCGGAAAGCCGCGTCCGCTTCCTGGGTTACGAGCCACTGGGTTTCAAGCTTTTCATCTGGACGCTATCAGCTGTGCTGTGCGGAATAGCCGGGGCTCTGTATGTTCCACAGGTGGGCATTATCAACCCCAGCGAAATGTCGACCGAGAACTCCATTGAAATGGTGATCTGGGTTGCCACCGGCGGGCGCGGAACGCTGATCGGGCCCATCATCGGCGCCGGAGCGGTGAACGGCCTGAAAACCTGGTTTACCAGCGTCTTGCCCGAGTTCTGGCTGTATGCACTGGGCCTGATCTTTGTGCTGACCACACTTTTTCTTCCCCAGGGCATTGTCGGTCTGGCGCGCTCGCTGGGACGACGTTTTTCCCGGGAGACCACATCATGAGCACGTCTTACGGCCACGTGACGGAAACCGGGCTGGACACGCGCCACGGCGTGATGCTGTACCTGGAAAACATTACCGTCAGTTTCGACGGCTTCAATGCGCTGAACAACCTGACACTGGATATCGGCGTGGGGGAGCTGCGTTGCATCATCGGCCCCAACGGCGCGGGCAAAACCACCATGATGGATGTCATTACAGGCAAAACCAAACCCACGTCGGGCACCGCGTTCTTCGGGCAAAACATAGATTTGACCGAACTGAACGAAACCCAGATCGCCAACGCGGGCATCGGCCGAAAGTTCCAGCGCCCCACCGTCTTCGAGCACCATTCGGTGTTTGAAAACCTTGAGCTGGCCATGAAAGCCGACAAACGCGTCAAACCCACGCTGTTCTCCCGCCTGCGCAGCGACGAGCTGGACACGATCGACACCACGCTGCGCCAGATCCGCCTGGAAGGCGAGGCCGGCCGGCCGGCGGGATTGCTTTCCCACGGCCAGAAACAATGGCTGGAAATCGGTATGTTGCTGATCCAGCAACCCAAGCTGTTGTTGCTGGATGAGCCGGTGGCGGGCATGACGGACGCCGAAACCGAACGAACCGCCGAGCTGCTCAATGAGCTCAAAGGCAAGCACGCCTTGATGGTGGTCGAACACGACATGGCCTTTGTGACGGCTATCGCCGGGTCGGGAAAAGTGACCGTGCTGCATGAAGGCTCGGTGCTGGCTGAAGGATCGATGCGTTCGGTGCAATCGGACGAACGGGTCATTGAAGTGTATCTGGGACGCTAACCATGCTGAATCTGCGCGATATTCACCAATACTACGGCAGCAGCCACACACTGCGCGGCATATCCTTCGACGTAAAGCAGGGCGAGTGCATGGCGCTGCTGGGCCGCAACGGCGTGGGAAAGACCACGCTGCTCAAATGCCTGATGGGCGTTCTGCCGGTAAAGGCGGGCGACATCGAGTTTTGCGGTCACGACATTACCGCACTGGCGCCGCACCAGCGCGCGGCCGCCGGGATGGCCTATGTGCCGCAAGGGCGCGACATTTTCGCGCGCCTGACCGTCGAGGAAAACATCCGCATGGGGATGGCCTGCAAACCCGGCAAACAAGCCGCTGCCATTCCCGAGTCGGTGTACACCCTGTTTCCGGTGCTGAAAACCATGCTTCGCCGCCGGGGCGGCGACCTTTCAGGCGGCCAGCAACAGCAGCTGGCGATTGCCCGGGCACTGGTGTCCGACCCCAAACTGATCATTTTCGACGAGCCCACCGAAGGCATTCAACCGTCGATCATCAAGGATATCGGCCGCGTAATCCGGCTGCTGCGCGAACGCGGTGACATCGGCATACTGCTATGCGAGCAGTACGTGGATTTCGCGCGTGAACTGGCCGACCGCTTTGTGGTGCTTTCTCGCGGTTCGGTGGTGGCGCACGGCAATGCGCGCGATATCCACACCGAGGCGGTACGCCGCCATCTGGCGGTATAGATCATGAACGATACCTGGCCCGCCCTGCTGGATCTGGACTTCGAATCGCACGGCGAACGCGGCACGGTACTGCGCCGCCGCTATCACGAAGGCCCCCTGCTGGCCCAGAAAGCCCTGTATCCCGAGGGCCCGGAAGCCTGTCATGTCACGGTACTGCACCCCCCGTCGGGCATCGCCGGCGGCGACACGCTGGCGATCAATGTCAGTGTCGGCACCGGGGCACACGCCGTCATCAGCACGCCGGGGGCCACGCGCTGGTACAAGTCGGCCGGCCGGGAAAGTACCCAGCAAGTGCATCTGCAGGTGGCGGCCGGGGGGTTGCTTGACTGGCTTCCCCAGGAAAACATCGTGTTTGAAAACGCGGTGGCCACCTCGGGAACATACGTTTCGCTGGCATCGGGCGCACGCGCCATCGGATGGGAAATCACCCAGTTCGGCAGCGTGCTCACTGAAGGCCACTGGCATCAGGGCTCCATGCAGCTGGACCTGCGCCTGGATCTTGACGGGCTGCCCGTGTGGCTGGACACCGGCCGGCTTGAAGCGACCGACCCTTTGCGCCACAGCCTCAACGGACTGGCCGGCTTTCCCGTCACCGCCACGCTGTGGGCCTTCGGACCGGAACTGACGCGTGACACCACAGATGCCCTGGCCGGTGTGTTGCCCTGGAACAGTTCGCTGCGTGCCGGCCTGACACATTTTCCTGAACTGAACCAGCAAGGATTGAGCCTGGTACGCGTGCTGGGCCACCACGCCCAGGATGTGCGCGCGCTGCTTGTTGACGTGTGGATTCGCTTGCGACCGCTGATGCTGGGCGTACCCGGCCGCCCTTTACGCATCTGGTCGACCTGAGCCATCGGGAACACCCCAACCAACACCTGGAGAAGACAATGGACCTGAGCCCCAGAGAGAAAGACAAACTGCTGATATTCACGGCGGCATTGCTGGCCGAACGGCGACGCGCCCGGGGATTGAAGCTGAACTATCCCGAGGCCGTCGCCTTCATTACGGCCGCGCTGCTTGAAGGTGCGCGCGACGGTCGCACCGTGAGCCAGCTGATGCACTTTGGCACCACCGTGCTGACGCGCGACGACGTGATGGAGGGCGTTCCCGAAATGTTGACGGAGCTTCAAACCGAAGCAACGTTTCCGGATGGAACCAAACTGATCACCGTTCATCACCCCATTATCTGATCCATTGCGCCCTATTTCCCAAGGAGCTCCTATGACACCGTTTATCCGTAACACCGCCGGCCTGATGCTGCTGGCACCCGCCGTGGCCCTTGCCCATCCCGGTCACGTGGACGCCGCCATTGATTCGGCATTCCACCTGGGCTGGCTGCATCCGTTGACCGGCATCGATCACCTGGCCGCCATGTTGGCCGTTGGTTGCTGGAGCGCACTGACGGCGTCATCCGCAGGAGCCCGGCTGGGCCGCGCGGGGTGGTTCGCCGGCTTTTTGCTGATCGGTGCGCTGACAGGGTGGGCGGGGCTGGCACTGCCCGCCGTCGAGCCCATGATCATGGTTTCGCTGCTGGTCATCGGCCTGATTCTGGCTCGTGCCGATACGCAGAATGCCGCCCTGCCGCTGGGGCTTATGGCCTTCTTCGCGCTTTTTCACGGCGTGGCCCACGTCGCCGAAGTGCCGTCATCCATGTCGCCGGTGCAGTTCACCGCAGGCTTTATGACGGCCAGCCTGTTACTGCTGGGTCTGGGCGCAGGGCTTGGCGCGCTCTTGACCGCTCACAGGCGCTGGCTGCAACCCGTGCTGGGTGCCACTGTTGCCGGATACGGCATGGTGCTGCTCGGGCTGGCAAGGGGGTAACGCCATGATTCCCGGAGAAATTCTGGCCGAACCCGGCGAAATCGAACTGAACAGCGGTCGAACGACCTGCGTGGTCGACGTCGTCAACACGGGTGACCGGCCCGTGCAGGTGGGATCCCATTTTCATTTTGCCGAAGTCAACGGCGCCCTGGCATTCGATCGCCACGCCGCACGCGGATTTCGTTTGAATATCGCGGCCGGTACCGCCGTCCGTTTCGAACCGGGGCAAAAACGCACGGTGGAACTGGTTGCCCTGGCCGGCGACCGCCGTGTCATCGGCTTTCAGGGCCAAGTGATGGGGGATCTTTGAATGGTTACCATTTCACGAAAAGCATACAGCGAGATGTTTGGCCCCACCGTCACCAACGGGCGCGGCGACCGCGTTCGCCTGGCCGATACGGGGTTGCTGGCCGAGGTGGAGCACGACTTCACCATCTACGGCGACGAAGTGAAGTTCGGCGGAGGCAAGGTCATACGCGACGGTATGGGTCAAAGCCAGCGACTGAGCGCCGACTGCGCAGACACCGTCATCACGAACGCCCTGATCATCGACGCCGTCACCGGCATTGTCAAAGCCGATATCGGTATCAAGAACGGGCACATCAGCGGCATCGGCAAAGCCGGGAACCCGGATATACAACCCGGAGTCACCATCGTTATCGGGCCGGGCACCGAGATCATTGCAGGCGAAGGCCTGATTCTGACCGCCGGAGGAATCGACGCTCATATCCACTTCATTTGCCCGCAACAAATCGACGAGGCGCTTGCCAGT
Organism: Burkholderiaceae bacterium; assembly: GCA_050252075.1. GTDB lineage: Bacteria > Pseudomonadota > Gammaproteobacteria > Burkholderiales > Burkholderiaceae_B > JAAYGT01. The sequence goes on from JBFWLP010000002.1 coordinate 15,940, forward strand.
GGCGTAACCACCATGATCGGGGGGGGCACCGGCCCGGCCACAGGTACGCTGGCAACGACCTGCACGCCGGGGCCCTGGCACATGCATGCCATGCTGGCCGCCGCCGACGCCTTTCCCATGAATCTGGGCTTCCTGGGAAAAGGAAACTGCAGCGTGCCCGAACCCCTGCGTGAACAGATCCAGGCCGGCGCCATGGGCCTGAAGCTGCACGAAGACTGGGGCACGACCCCGGCAGCCATCGACAACTGCCTGAGCGTTGCCGATGAAAGCGATGTCCAGGTCGCCATTCACAGCGACACACTGAACGAGGCCGGGTTTGTGGAAGACACGTTCCGCGCGTTCAAAGGCCGCACCATTCACGCCTACCATACCGAGGGTGCGGGCGGCGGCCATGCTCCCGACATCATCCGCGCCGCCGGCATGCCCAATGTGCTGCCGTCGTCCACCAACCCGACCATGCCGTACACCGTCAACACCATTGACGAACATCTGGACATGCTGATGGTTTGCCACCATCTGGATCCGGCGATCGCTGAAGATATCGCCTTTGCCGAAAGCCGCATTCGCCGCGAGACCATCGCCGCCGAAGACATTCTTCACGACCTGGGGGCCTTCTCGATCATGAGCTCGGACTCGCAGGCCATGGGCCGGGTTGGTGAAGTGATTCTGCGCACCTGGCAAACCGCTGACAAAATGAAGAAGCAACGCGGCTCGCTCGCGGGTGATACGAATCGTTCGGACAATCAGCGCATCAAACGCTACATTGCCAAGTACACCATCAACCCTGCCATCGCCCAGGGGATCAGCCACAAAGTGGGTTCCGTCCAGGTGGGGAAATTTGCCGATCTGGTGTTGTGGCGTCCGGCGTTTTTCGGTGTCCGGCCCAGCATAGTCATCAAGGGCGGCATGATCGCCGGCGCCCTGATGGGAGATCCGAATGCCTCGATCTCGACCCCGCAGCCGGTGCACTTTCGTCCCATGTTCGGCAGCTTTGGCAAAGCGTTGCGCACCTCGCTTACATTCGTTTCCCGCCAGGCGATCGACAACCCGCGCGTGGCCGACCTGGGTTTGGCCAAACCGCTGGAGGCCGTGCGCCATTGCCGCTCGATCGGCAAGCGCGACATGGTGTTGAACAACTGGATGCCGGACATTACCGTCGACCCCCAAACCTACCGGGTGATGGCCGACGGCCAATGGTTAAGCTGCGAGCCGGCCCGCGAACTGCCCATGGCCCAGCGCTATTTTTTATTCTGAAGGGACCGCCATGCATGTATTGACACGACACCTGAACGCCACGGCATTTGCTTGCGATGCGGGCGTGCTGCCCACCTTGACCCTGCCGTTTCAACGGCGCCGGCGCAGCCGGCAGAAGGTCACGCTGGATAACGGCGAAACCATGGGAATCGCCCTTGATAAGGGATCGGTGCTGTGCCACGGCGATATTCTGGGCACCGCTGAAGGGCGTTACGTACGGATCAGGGCGGCGCAAGAACATGTTTTGCATGTCAGCGCCGACTCGGCCCAGGCGCTGGCCCGCGCCGCCTATCACCTGGGCAACCGTCATGTGGCATTGCAAATCAACCCCGACAGCCTGCTGCTGGAGTTTGACGCCGTTCTCGAAGCCATGCTGCAGGGCCTGGCGGGCATTGCCGTGACACAGATCAACGCCCCCTTCGAACCCGAGACCGGGGCGTACGGCGGCGGCCACAAACATGGTCACGACGAAACCTTCGACGAAGATTATGCACTGGCCCAGTCGGCCTACGCCGCCCACGGCCACGGCCACACCCACACTCATACCTAGTGCCATGTCGCCGGTCACATTGTCAGCCCTGCTGCAGCTGAGCTCGCCGTCGCTGCCGATCGGCGGCTACAGCTACTCGCAGGGCTTTGAAGCGGCGGTGGAACAGGGGCTGGTTCACAATGAAGCCAGCGCCGGCGTCTGGATGACGCAGCAGCTGGAGCACGTGGTGCAAACCTGCGAGGCGCCGGTATGGGTGTGTCTGCACAAGGCGTGGTCATCGAACGACCTGTCGGCCATCAACCACTGGAACACCTGGTTTCTGGCCTCACGGGAAACGCGGGAAGTTCGCCGGGAAACGCAACAGATGGGCTGGTCGCTGGTGGGGCTGGCCAAGGAACTGGACTGGCTGGACGAGCCCGCCGCATCCGCTCTGGCCGGCTGCACCCATGTATCGCTGCCTTGCGCCCATGCCGCCTGCGCGCACGCCTTGGGCATAAGCCGCGATGACGGATTAACGGCCTATCTTTTCATGTGGCTGGAAAACCAGATCATGGCAGCCATTAAAACCATACCCCTGGGACAAGTCGCCGGCCAGCGGCTTTTGTCGTTGCTGCGCTCATACCTGCCGCGTGCCTGCCTGCACGCCCTGGAACGGGCCGACGCCACGCCGCCCCGGCTGCAGACCCTTGCCCCGCAGTTCGCCATTCTTGCCGCCCGGCACGAAACACAGTATTCCCGCTTATTCCGCTCGTAGGCGTTCCTTGAACGGACGCCCGCCATTTCGAGCACTCATCAGGACAAATGATCATGACTTCCGCCACCGCTTCAGCTACTCGTTCGCAACGTACCAAGCCCCTGCCGCCGCTACGCGTGGGGGTGGGAGGACCGGTAGGCTCAGGCAAAACTACCTTGCTGGAAATGCTCTGCAAAGCCATGTCGCCGCATTACGACATCGTGGCGATTACCAACGACATCTACACCAAAGAGGATCAGCGGCTTCTAACGTTGTCGGGCGCTCTTCCCGCCGAACGCATCATGGGGGTGGAAACCGGAGGCTGCCCGCATACCGCGATTCGGGAAGATGCCTCGATCAACCTGGAGGCCATCGATCGCATGCTTCAGCAGTTTCCCGACGCGGACATTGTGTTCGTGGAGTCGGGCGGAGACAATCTGGCCGCCACATTCAGCCCGGAGCTGTCGGACCTGACAATTTATGTGATCGACGTGGCGGCCGGCGAGAAAATTCCGCGCAAGGGGGGGCCGGGAATCACAAAGTCGGATTTGCTGGTGATCAACAAAACCGATCTGGCACCCTATGTGGGTGCCAGCCTGGATATCATGCGCCAGGACACGTTGCGCATGCGGGCGGACCGCCCTTTCGTGATGGGCAGCATCAAGAGCGAAAACGGCCTGCAGGAAATTATCCGGTTCATCGAAAAGGAAGGCCTGCTGGCCGGCTGACGCGAGACTACATGCCCAGCATCAAAAGGAACAACAACTGCATGACGTCGGCGGCGGGCAGCTTGACGCCGTTGATGTCCACCGTGTCGTCCTGATACTGCACCACGGCCCGCGCCGTATCGCCTTTCAGGGTGACATACCCCTGCTGCACCAGCGATGCCACGTACTCGTCGAACATGGCCCCGCCGATAGCTTGCATTTCCTGCCGCTCGGCCGGATCGGTGTGTGCCAGCCCCATCAGGTACACCACCATGGGACGCGACACGGCCAGCTCCATGCGCACGCTTTTCAGCGCCTGCAGCATGGCCATGCCGGTATCGGCCTGCCCGGGAGGCGTCGACGGCGGCGACAGCAACACCTGTGCATTGAAGACGCTTTCTCCGGCGGCGGTTTTCCACACGACCGGTTCCAGGGTGAGCGAGGGATTGGCGGCCAGCACCGCCAGCAGTTTTTCGTGCAGGGTGCGCTCGTCGTCGGGGGTCATGGATTCCATGCCCATCCCTTGCGCCTCGAGCCGGGACTCAATGGCGTCATACACCGATGCCAGCTCGCCCAGCGCGCGATAGGCTACGTTATCCACCCGGCCGGCCAGTGTCATGCTGCCCAGACTGTCCTTGCCGAACAATACTTCGCCCAGATCGTAACGCATGCCGGCGCTGAGCAGGCTGTCACCCTGTTTTGATTCCATCGACGCGATCAGACGGCGCACCACCACGTCGTGCTCGACCTCCTGGTCGTGCAGGCGAACGGTATCGACCGTAAGCTTCAATTCCGATTGCTGGCCCGCGGACGATTGCCGCCGGCTGGTCGAATTCAGGTCGATGCCACGCAACAGGGCTTCGTTTCCCGCATCGTCACGCACCCCCAGTTGCCCGAACCGGCCTTGTACCGTGGAGGCGGCAAGATTGTCGGTGAGCTGAACTGTCATTTCGCCCCCGCTGAAACCCAGGGTTTCGTCCTGCTGCTGCAACTCAAGCGCGCGAAACTGCAGGGTGGAAAAAACATTGCCGGCCAGGTCAATGCGGCTCTGGGCCGTCATCCAGGGTTGCATCTGGGCCGCAGATTCCGTCCAGCCCAGAAAGTCGGCCGGCTTGTCCAGCCGCGCACGGCTTACCGCCAGCATTGGGGCAAGTTCACCGGCCGACACCCGTGACCAGGGAAACGGGCCGTGCTCCAGCGCGTCGTTAAGGACCAGGGCATAGGGCCGGCCTTCGAAATCTTCCCCGGACAGCCGATACTGAACCGACGACGAGAACCATCCCCGATCGTAATGCACGATGTCGAACCGCACGGGCGCCTGAACCAATGGCTGGGCGTAGACCGAGGCGATGTTCGCATTGGCTGTTTCAATAGTCTGCTGCACCACTTTTTGCGCCTGCAGCCCCAGGTACCAGGAAGCCCCCGTATAGCCAACCGCAGCGACGGCCAACACGCCAATTACAGCCGCACTTTTCTTCATTCTTTACGTTCCAGAGCAGCGGCGCCGACAAAAAATGCGCCTGTTAGTGTTGTTCGCATTTAACCACGAACCGGTCCGGCCCCGTTCAGGATTTTCGCGATGCCGGATTGTCAAAACCGCAACGCATCACCTACTATTTGCATCAATCTCACTTTACCGACAGGATGAGCCGGACATGCCTCAAACCCTTGATTTTTACTTTGAATTCTCGTCGCCTTACGGGTACTTCGCCAGCACAGGGATCGAAGCGCTCGGCGCGGAAATCGGCTGCACGGTGACCTGGCATCCCATTTTGCTGGGCCCCATGTTCAAGGCCATGGGTTCGGCACCGCTGGTCGAGATACCCATGAAGGGTGACTACGCCCGTCTCGATTTCGCCCGCACGGCCCGGCTTTTCAACCTGCCGTATCGCCATCCGGATCCGTTTCCCATCGCCACGGTCGGCGCAGCACGCGCCGCCCTATACGTTCGGGAAAACCACCCCGACCAGGTCGCTGCCTTTGTGAAGCGCGTGTACCATGCCTACTTTGCGCTTGGCCGGCCCATTTCCGACACCCAGGTTGTGCTGGACATTGCTTCGGAGATGGGGCTGGATGCCGCACAAATAGCCAATGGCATCGCCGGCGACGCCATCAAGGGCCTGCTGAAAACCGAAGTGGAACAGGCCATGGCCAAAGGCGTCTTCGGTTCACCCTTCATGATCATCGGAAATGAGCCTTTCTGGGGCTTTGACCGTTTCGATCACATCCGGCGCTGGATAAAACAAGAGGGCGCCACCGGAACGCCCACCTGACACACTACCGGCGCCAAGACCGGCTCACCCCTCGGCGTCCGGCTGATTCTCGGGCGCCGCCAGACGAAAGGCCTCGAGCTGGCGACAAGCTGCGTCGATGCGAACCAGGGTTGGCATAGCGGAAAGATCGCATTCGAAACGGCGGGCGTTGGCCATCTGTGGAACCAGGCACACATCGGCCAACGTCGGTGTGTCTCCGAAACAATACTTGCCCGTCGATGCCGACCGCGCCAGCAAGGTTTCCAGGCTGCCCAGCCCCACATCGATCCAGTGACGGTACCACGCCAGCTTTTGCGCTTCGGTGGCGCCCAGCTCGTGGACCAGGTATTTCAATACACGCAGATTGTTCAAGGGGTGGATATCGCAGGCAATAGTCTGCATGAATGCCCGCACCCGCGCACGATCAGCCGCTGCGCGAGGCAGCAGGGCCGGTTCGGGGTGTTTTTCTTCCAGATATTCCAGAATGGCCACCGACTGGCCCACCGTAAGCTCGCCGTCTTGCAATGTGGGAATGAGATGGGTGGGGTTGAGCGCCTCGTACTCTGCAGAAAACTGCTGGCCGCCGTCACGAACCAAACTCACAATTTCCTTGTCGTAGTCAAGGCCCTTGTAATGCAAGGCGATGCGAACGCGGTAAGCGGCGGAACTGCGAAAGTAGCCATAAAGCTTCATGACGTTTTCTCCTGTATTTTGCGGGATAGCTCTTTGGGCAGCGGAAACGATACATTCTCGACCGCCCCTTCCAGGGTTCTGACCGACGCCGCCCCCAGGGACTTCAGGCGTTCGATCACCTGCTCTACCAGTACCTCGGGCGCCGACGCACCGGCCGTCACGCCGATACGACGGGCGCCCTGCAACCACTGCGGGTCGATCATGTCGGGCGTATCGATAAGAAACGCCCGGGCTCCCTTGCGTTCCGCCACCTCGCGCAGCCGATTTGAATTGGAGCTGTTCGTGCTGCCCACCACCAGCACCAGATCGCATTGCGGCGCCATGATCTTCACGGCGTCTTGCCGGTTCTGGGTGGCGTAGCAAATATCGCTTTTCTTGGGCTCGATGATCGAGGGAAAACGGTCGCGCAGTGCCTGCGCAACGGCGGCTGCGTCGTCGACCGACAAGGTGGTCTGGGTGACAAACGCCAGATTGTCGGGGTTGATCACGGCGAGCTCGGCGACGTCTTGCACCGTTTCCACCAGGTACATGCCGCCATCGGCCTGGCCCAGGGTTCCCTCGACTTCGGGATGCCCCTTGTGCCCGATCATGATGATCTCGCGCCCGGCCTGACGCATGCGGGCAACCTCGATGTGCACTTTGGTCACCAGCGGACATGTGGCATCGAATATTTTCAGCCCCATGCCGGCCGCCTGATCGCGCACCGCCCGGGAGACACCGTGCGCCGAGAACACCACAATGGCACCCGCCGGCGCCTGATCCAGCTCGTCGATGAATATGGCCCCTTTTTGCCGCAGGTCTTGAACGACGTAGCGGTTGTGAACGATTTCGTGGCGCACGTAAATAGGCGCCCCGTGCAGCTCAAGCGCACGTTCGACGATATCGATTGCCCGGTCGACACCGGCACAGAAGCCACGCGGCTGAGCCAGCACGACATCGATACCGGCCGAAGTGAACGATGCAGTCATTACAGTACTCCCAGCAAGGAAACTTCGAGGTGCAGATCGACACCGGCCAATGGGTGATTGAAATCAAACAGTACACGGTCGGCCTGGATGTCTTTCAGAACGCCGGAGTAGCGCCCGCCGTTGGGCGCGGAAAACTCGATGAGCTCGCCGGGCTGAAAGACCTGATCGGGGTCGGCGTGCTGGTCGAACAATGCCCGGCTGACCCACTGCAGCAGCTCGGGGTTGCGTTCACCGTAGGCTTGCGCCGCCGGCAGGTCGACAGTGAAGTGCTCACCCTCGGCGCGGCCGATGAGAGCCTGTTCCATACCCTCGGCCCATTGGCCCACCCCCAGCTGCAGGGTTGCGGGGCGTCCGGTGAACGTATCGGCGAACACCGAACCCCACGCCGGGCCTGAGGCCAGCTCAATGCGATAGTGGAGTGTCACGTAGGAATCAGGACGGACAAAAACGTTCGCCCCCGTCGTTGAAGAGTTCAAAATCTGTCACCGTAGAGGTTCGTTGCGAAACCCTCATTTTAGAGCGAGTTATGGACACCATGGCGAACCTGACCAAGAAACCCTCTTCTTCCGAACGCCCCCGGGAGCGTCTGCTGGCACACGGCGTGGGTGTGCTGACCACCGCCGAGCTGCTGGCCATTGTGCTGCGCACCGGCCTGAAGGGCTGCAACGCGGTCGCCCTGGGGCAGCATTTGCTGGACCGGTTCAGCGGTCTTCGCCCGCTATTGGCATCAGACATCGCCACGCTGACGGCTGTACCGGGCCTGGGACTGGCCAAGGCCTGCGAGCTGGCGGCGATCAACGAACTGAACCGCCGTGCGCTGAGCGAGGCGCTGAAGATCGGCGAGCTGCTGAATCACCCCCAGCGTGTGCGCGAGTATTGTCTGGCGCTGCTGGGACACCTGAGCATCGAGCACTGCATCGCCCTGTTTCTGGACAACCAGCTGCGGCTGATCACCACCGAGGAGATCTCGCGAGGCACGCTGACACAGGCGTCGGTGTATCCCCGGGAAATCATCAAGTCGGGCCTGAAACACCATGCAGCCGCCCTGATTCTGGCACACAACCACCCGTCGGGCGTTGCCGAGCCCAGCCAGGCCGATCTGGCGCTGACACAGCACCTGAAGAAAGCGTTGGCTCTGGTCGACATCCGGCTGCTGGACCACTTGATCGTTGCCGACAAGCACACCATTTCGCTGGCTGAACGAGGACAGCTGTAGCCTGCACGCCACCGTACGGCACAACCTTGCACAACAAAGCTGGAATACGCTAAAATTGCCTGTTACCTTGGATACGTTGCTATCGTTTTTACCTGCGTTTAGTGTTTGAACGTTGGGTGCTTGAACGTTTGGCTGGCGACCCTAAATTTTCCTACAGGATGAAATAATGAAAGAAGGCATTCACCCCGAATACCGCGAGGTTGTGTTTCTGGACCAGCAAACGGGCACGAAATTTGTTTCCCGCTCCACTTTGAACAGCCGCGAAACCATCGAACTTGACGGAAAAACCTACCCGCTGTTCAAGTGCGACGTTACCTCTGAGTCGCACCCCTTCTACACCGGCGCACAAACCCGCATCGTTGAAACCGGCCGTGTCGAGAAATTCCGCGCCCGTTTCGCCCGCACCGCCGGCACCGTTCGCAAAGGGTAATTTCCCCGCAACAGCCAGCAACGCCGGTTTTACCGGTTACGAACATGAAAAGGCGGCCTCTGTGCCGCCTTTTCATTTAACATACGGCCATTGTTTGCTTAGCGTGCCGCTTGTGTCCCCCAGTACCTCCCGATCCACCCCCGCGCGTCTCACCGCCACCGCCACAGTCAAGCTGTCGCGGCCGTTTTTGTTTGTCGTCGGCCTGATCTACATCCTGGCCGGTCTGTTTTTCCGGGATCCATGGAAAACCGACGATGTCGTCGGCCTGGCCACCATGATGACCGCCGCCCGCGACGCCGGCGATGCGTTTCTGCTGCCGCAGATCGGGGTGCTGGCCCATGCCCAGGACGGCCCGCTGGTTACCTGGATAGGCGCAATCTGCATCTGGGTGTTTGCCCCTTTCTTCCAGCTGTTCACCACCCCGCTCGACGCCACCATCATTGCCTCGCGGCTGCCCAATTTTCTGTGGTTCGGCCTGCTGACGGCCTCGGTATGGTACGGCACCTATCTGCTGGGGCGGCGTCCCGAACCTCAGCCGCTGGCGCTACCGTTCGGCGGCGAGCCCACCGTGCGCGACTACGGCCGCATGATCGCCGACGCCGCCCTGCTGCTGATCGTGGCCACGGTCGGCATTGTCTGGCGTATGCACGAGACCTCCGAGGTTCCGGCAATCATTGCCTTTCAGGCGCTGGCCTATTATTCGGTCGCCCGCATGCTGGATCACCCGCTGTCGGGCGCTGTCACGCTGGGCCTGGCCCTGGCGGGGGCGTTGCTGAGCCGGGGCTTTATCGGCGCCCTGCCCATTGTTCTTGCCGTCCTTTTTATTTTCGCGGCCGACACCGGCCCGCTGCGACGTCAGCGGCGCTGGCTGTGGGTTACGCTGGCGCTGGTCGTGGCGGCCGGGCTGTCGTGGTGGATACCCGCCACCCGTGCCAGCGAGTACTGGACTGAAAACTGGCTGCACTGGAACCTGAGCTCGTTCACCTGGCCGCATCTGCCGGAAATGCTCAGCATCCTGCGCGACCTGCCCTGGTTCCTGTGGCCCACCTGGCCGTTCGCGCTGATGGCGCTGTGGCAATGGCGCGACTGGCTGAAAGCGCCGCATATATGGATTCCACTGATGCTGCTGGTCTGGCCGTTGGTGGTCATGCTTTTTCTGGCCGACGCATTCGAACCCGAATACAGCCTCATGGCCGTGCCCGCCGCCGTCCTCGCCGCATTTGCCCTGCCGACGCTGCGACGCGGTGTGGTCAATTCGCTCGACTGGTTTGCCGTCATGTGTTTCTCACTGACCACAGCCACGGTCTGGCTGGGCTGGATTGCCCTGCAAACCGGCCATCCGGAACAAATCGCGCAAAATATCGCACGCCAGACCACAGGGTACAACGTCATCATTTCCTGGCCGGCCGTGGCAATTGCCGCGCTGGGTACAGTCGCCTGGGTTCTTTTGGTGCGCTGGCGGCTGCTGACCAAGCCGGCCGGGCTTTGGCGAGGCACAGTGCTGTCGGCCGGCGGACTGATCGTCACGTGGCTTTTGCTGGTCACCCTGTGGATGCCCGCACTCGATTACGTGCGCAGCTATCGCGACGTTTCGGCCCAATTGGCAGCCGCGCTGCAAACCCATCAGCGAGCCAATGAATGCGTGCGCACGCACGGCCTGGGAACCGGGCAGCGGGCCTCCTTCCTGGTGTTCAACAACATTGATTTCAAGTACGACGCGTCATGCACGCTGGTTGTGCAACAAACCACCAACCATAACCTGGCCGACGGCACGGCCGCATTTGCCGGCACAGGAACCGTACTCTGGGTAGGTCGGCGCGGCGCTGACCGGCACGAGGTATTCCGCCTGCTGCGCCTGGGTGCCCAGTGAGCACAGCAACGCCCGGCCAAGGTTTTCAGGGCTTCAAAAACCAGGCTGTCGAGATCATCAAACAAGCCTGGCCGGTACTGGTCAGCTCGTGGGCAGGCATTATGTTCGGCGTGATGGACACGGCCATGGCCGGCCATGCCGGTCCGGCCGACCTGCAAGCCATGGCCCTGGCAGTCGCCATCTACATTACGGTCTTCGTGGGGCTGATGGGCGTCGTCCACGCTCTCATTCCCATCATCGCGCAGCACTTTGGCGCCGGCCGGTTCGCTCAGGTAGGGCGGGCATGGGGCCAGGGCGTATGGCTCGCCCTGGGCCTGTCGCTGGCAGGGGCGGCAACCATGTTGTTCCCGAATGTGTGGCTCAGTTTGTCGGGCGACATCGATCCGGTGGTTTACGACGGCATTACCTGGTACCTGCGCGCCCTGGTCTTTGCCTTGCCGGGCGCCCTGCTGTTTCGCACGATCTACGCGCTGGGCTCGGCGGTATCGCGCCCCAAACCGGTCATGTATATCAACCTGGCCAGCGTCGCCTTCAAATTGTTTTTCAACTGGGTATTCATCTTCGGAAAACTGGGCTTTCCCGCCCTCGGTGCTCCCGGTGCGGGCTTGTCGACGGCCGTCGTTTCCTGGCTCACCCTGGCCGCCGGCATCGTCGTCGTGCGCCGCACCCCCTATTTCTCCCGCTTCAGCTTGCGTATAGGGCGCCCGCAGTGGAACGACCAGAAAGAGCTGCTGCGTCTGGGGCTACCCATGGGGGGATCCTACCTTATTGAGGTGGCGGCTTTCACATTCATGGCCTTGCTGGTGGCGCAAAGCGGCATGTTTGTCACCGGCGGCCACCAGATCATGGCCAACCTGAGCGCTCTGAGCTACATGATGCCCATGGCGCTGGGTATCGCCACCGCGTCACTGACCGCGCAGGCCATTGGTGCAGGCAATTTGCCTCTGGCCCGACTCACCGGACGGGCCGGCATTGTGCTGGTTTTCCTGGGTGCAGCGCTGACCGCCCTGCTGGTGATTGCATTCAAAGGGCCTATCCTGGCCATGTATACCAACGACGCCCAGGTAGCCGCGGTTGCCGCCGCCTTGTTGCAGCTGCTGCCGTGGTTTCATTTATGCGACAGCATGCAGTGCATAGGCTCGTATCTGTTGCGCGCCTACAAAGTGGCGGTGGTACCGCTGCTGCTGCAAATCGTGGCGCTTACCGGATTCGGGCTGGTGGGCGGCTGGTGGCTGGCCTATGGGCCCGGCGCAGGTAGTTTGATGCCGGTGCTGAACCGCGTTGCGCCCGGCGCACCGGCCGGTGCGGGCGCCATGTGGTTTATGGCCATGTTGGGCCTGGGGCTGTCGGCAATGCTGCTTTTTGTATGGTACCGCCACGTGGTAAACCGGGCGGCGCGAAAGCTCACGCACTAACCTGCGTTAAGACCAGGGCACGCAGAAAGCGCTCACACTGATCCAGCTGATCGAGCTCGACATATTCATCGGGGCGATGCGCCTGCTCGATGCTGCCCGGACCGCAGATCACCGATGGAACGCCGGCCTGCTGAAACAGGCCCGCTTCGGTGGCATAGGCCACTTTGCGAACCTGGGAATCGTGTGTCAGGGCACGCACCAGCTGCGTGACGGCCGCCTGCTCAAGCGCGTCGAGCCCCGGGGCCCGGGCCAGGCGCTGCAATTCGACGCGGCCGTCGGGTGTTTCGGCCCGCAACGCCGGCTCAATGGCCGTGGTAATGCAGTGCTCGATGCGGCGCTGGATATCGTCGGGATTCATGCCCGGCAGATTGCGGTATTCGAACTCGAACTCGCATAGGTCGGGCACGGTGTTCAATGCAATGCCGCCACGTATCATGCTGGTCTGCAAGGTGGTGAAGGGCACATCGAACGCGTTGTCGTAAGGCCCGTTGCGTTTGTAGCCATCGGCAATATCCCGAATGGCGCAGATCAGGCGGGCGGCGTGTTCGATGGCATTCGCGCCCTGCGGCGTCAGCGAGGAATGCGCCGCCCGGCCATGAACCCGGCACCGGTACACGTTGATCCCTTTGTGGGCCACAATCGTTCGCATGCTGGTGGGCTCGCCGACCACGCAACCGGCCGGCGAAACCCCGCGGGCCTGCAAATCGTGAATAAGCCTGGGCGCGCCCACGCAGCCAACCTCTTCATCGTAGGAAAACGCCAGATGCAAGGGATGCTTCAGGCGTGCCGCCAGCATCTCGGGCACCAGGTGCAACACGACGCCAAGGAAGCCTTTCATGTCGCAGGCACCCCGCCCGTACAGCCTGCCATCGCGCACCTGGGCACGAAACGGATCACTGGACCATTGCTGGCCGTCGACGGGAACGACGTCGGTGTGTCCGGACAGCACCAGCCCCCCGGTCGTCTGCCCCGTTGCGCACGGCAGGGTGGCAAACAGGTTCGCCTTTGCGCCGGTATCGTCATGGGTTAATACACACGACACACCCAGACCCTCCAGATACTGCCGCACATCGTCGATCAGCGACAAATTCGACTCCCGGCTGGTGGTGTCGTAGCCGATCAGGCGCATTGCCCAGTCAAGTGCCGTTTGCGGATGCATCGAAGTTGGCATGAAAGCTCACAAAGGTTGGGTTGGGCGGTCGCTGCTGCGGCCGGCCTTACGGCCGCCCACCGGCGTGATAAATATAATCGCGCCGCCACGGATACGCGATATCCGAAGGATAATCCAGCTCATCGGACCGACCCGCCCCTCGGGGTTGAGCCAACACTTGATGCAAGGCTATCCATCCGTGCTCAAAGCCCATGGCACACCCGGCCAGATACATACGATACGCGCGTAACGAGCGCTCTCCCTGCTCGCCCTGCGCCAGCGTTTTGCCGGCCTGGGGCAGGCAGGCTTCAAGGGCATCGCTCCATGCCCATAGCGTACGTGCATAATGCGGCCGCAAATTTTCGACGTCCAGGTCCTCAAGACCGCCCTCAGCCAGATGGCGCATGACATGGCTGATATGCGTGAGCTCGCCGCCCGGAAAAATGTATTTTTCAATGAACTCGCCCATGCCCGCTCCGAGCTCGGCGTTATCGACACCGCCGGCGGTGATGCCGTGGTTCATCACCAGGCCGCCTGGACGCACCAGCCGACGCAATTTGGCGAAATAGCCCGTGAGCTGGGCACGCCCCACATGCTCGAACATGCCGACCGAGGCAATTTTGTCGAACGGCGTGCTTTCGTCGAGCTTGCGATAATCGAGCAATTCCATGCGCACCCTGCCCTGCAAGCCTTTTTCCTGGATCAGGCGGTTAACGTGGGCATGCTGATTCTTCGACAGGGTGATACCGGTGGCGTCTACCCCGTAATGTTCCGCCGCCCAAAGCAACAAACCGCCCCAGCCCGCCCCCACATCGAGGAAGCGCTCACCCGCTTGCAGGCGCAATTTTCGGCAAATGTGATCCAGCTTGGCCTCCTGGGCCTGCGCCAGCGACATGTCGGGCCGGCGGTAATAGGCGCAGGAATACACACGGCGCGGATCAAGCCACAAGGCGTAAAAATCGTCGGACAAATCGTAATGGAACTGGATCTGTCGCGCGTCGCGCTCGATCGAGTGGCGCCATACCGACACCAGGCGCCGGATCAGCTCGGTGAACCGCCCCACCCGCGCCGCCTCGATGGGCGAACCCGGCAGTATCGCCGACGCCACCGTCATCAGGTCGCGCATGGAACCTTCGACCTCAAAGCGCCCTTCGACGTAGTCTTCGCCCAGCACACCCACCTGCCCCGATGCCAGATGGCCCAGTGTGGCAAGGTCTTTCACCGTAATGCGAACCGCCGGATTCGCCGCCCCCCCTGTAGACCCGTCGGGTAAAGCAAGCTGCACTTTCACAGGCAGGGATTCCAGTTTTTTTTCCACAGCTGACAGAACCGCACTCAAAGCATACCTCCCCAGTGTTGAAAATCGCCATGGACAAAGATAGTGCCATAGAACCCCTGAAAAAGGAACGCTACAAACCGCTTACGTCACGCTTATCCGTGCTAAGATCGGCCAACCCGCCGTCTACCTGTCTTCATGCCTTCCTCATCCCGCACACTTACCACCATCCCCCCGTGGCTTGTTCTTATGGGCATGCTCACTGCCCTGGGGCCGCTGGCCATCGACATGTACCTGCCGGCGTTTCCGGCGATCGCAACCGGGCTGAATGCCACGCAAGGGCAAGTGGAACGCACCCTGGCCGGGTACCTTCTGGGGCTGGCACTGGCCCAGCTTTTCTACGGCCCCGTGGCCGACCGCTTCGGACGCAAGCTGCCTTTGCTTGTCGGTCTGTGCATTTTCCTTGCCGCCTCGATCGGGTGCGCCTTCGCCTCGTCGATTGACCAGCTGGCGTTCTGGCGCACGGTGCAGGCATTCGGCGGCGCCGCCGGCCTGGTCATACCACGCGCTGTAATACGCGACAACTACGACACACGCGATGCCTCGAAAGCCTTGTCAATCCTGTTGCTGGTGATGGGCGTCACACCCATACTGGCCCCCCTGCTGGGCGGCCAGGTTCTGGCCTACGGCAGCTGGCGCGGCATTTTCGCCATCATGGCCGTCGCAGCGCTGGCATTGCTGGCAACGTCGTGGCGATTCATGAAGGAAACCCTGCCGCCCGAGAAAAAAATACTTTTGCGCCCGGGAAACATCTGGCGCAATTACACGGGCCTTTTACGCCACAGGAAATTTGTCTGTTTCACGCTTTCCGGCGGGTTTGGCTCGGCGGGCATGTTTGCCTACATCGCCGGATCACCGCGTGTCTTTATCGAAATTTTCCAGATTGATGCGCGCTACTTCGGTTTTTTCTTCGGCACCAACGCCGCAGCGCTCATCCTGGCATCCCAAGTCAGCGCCAGGCTGCTCAATCGCTACAGCCCCGAAACCCTGCTTCGGGCTTCCCAGAAAGCCCTGCTGGTCATGGCCTGCGCAGGCGTTCTGTTGACACTGGCCGGCGGGCTGACCCTGCCGTGGCTCATGATTTGCCTGGTCGGCTATATGGGAAGCCAGGGCTTTGTAAACCCTAACGCCGCCGCACTGGCGCTAAGCGAGCAGGGCCATCGGCTGGGGGCGGCGTCGGCCCTGATGGGCGCCATGCAAATGACCTGCGGGGCCCTGGCCGGTGTGGCCGTCAGCCTGTGGCTGGCGCCGACTCCGCTGCCGCTTACCGGGGTGCTGGCGGCGTGTGCCGCCCTGTCGTGGCTGTTTGGCCGCATGGCACTTCGCAGGGCTTGATATCAAGCCTGATTTCATAGTAGAATGCTTGGCTTTACGGCAAAACTAAAAGCAAACTGGCTTTGGCAGCCACGTACCGCAAGGCGCAATGCAAGCGCAGTGGCTTGTGGTGGCGGGGTGGTACAGCATCAGTTCCTTGCTTTGCAACCAGAATTTTAAGGGGTATGACCATGGCACGCGTATGCCAAGTTACCGGCAAAGGCCCAATGGTGGGCAACAATGTTTCGCACGCTAACAACAAAACCAAGCGTCGTTTTCTTCCTAACTTGCAATCGCGTCGCTTTTGGGTAGAAAGCGAAAACCGCTGGGTTCGCCTGCGTGTTTCCACCAAAGCGTTGCGCACGATCGACAAGAACGGCATCGATGTCGTGCTGGCCGACCTGCGCGCCCGCGGCGAACTGGCTTAAGCCACGCTAGCCAACTCACAAGGAGCTCATCATGGCAAAAGGCATTCGCGAGAAAATCAAACTCGAATCCACTGCTGGTACGGGTCACTTCTATACCACGACCAAAAACAAACGTAACATGCCCGAGAAAATGCTGATCAAGAAATTTGATCCCGTTGCTCGCAAACACGTTGATTACAAAGAAACCAAGCTGAAGTAAATTCGTGGCGCAGGTGCGCGGTATCGCCTGGCTCGGCTCGCCCCGGCTTCGCGCTCAGGTAGTATCAACCCGCCCTGCCCATTGATTTACCCGCTTGAAAAAAACCCGCTGCTCAACTCTGAACAGCGGGTTTTTTAACGCCCGAAACAGCCCCGTGTCCGAAGCCTGCCGGGCTGATCAGCCCCCGATACGGATCACGGGTTCGATCACAATGATCGGCCGTCTGTCCGGGTAAACAGATACCCTGTGGTCACGATGCCGGTCATACCGGTAATCGTGCGCCTTCTTGCACTTGCGCTCGATTTTGTAATCGCCGTTGCGCTTGTACTCGCGGGTGACGCGGCAGTGCCCGTCACGATACGAGCGCTTGTGGTCATCATTCCACACACGATAATAGCGATCGCGATCACGCCGGTCGCTCTCCCACCAGGAATCCGCAGCACTCAGCGACGGCACCAGGCAGGCCGCTGCCAATACCATCGTGGAAAACACTTTCATAACCTTCTCCTGCGTACATTGACACCCGCGAGTGTATTGCCTTGCCGGTGACAAATTCGTTCCAAGCCATAGCAAGTTTTATCAGACGGTTTCAAAAACTTCGCTTTACCCCCGCATGCATCCACGGTATGATTGACTCCCAATTACATCTGGGAGCGCATAATGAGCCTGTCCGTAGAAACCACCGCCAGTGCGGCGCTTAGCCTTCAGGCCGCCACACTGGGCCAGGAAAAGCAAATGATCCTGTTGCGCAAAACGCTCGACGCCCAAACACAAATGGTTACCGACGTTCTTAAAACCGCGCCCTCACTGGCTACGGAAGGCAGCCTGGGCACACAAGTGAACACCTACGCCTGAAGCCCGCAAAACCTTCCCCCGCAAAGCCGCGCCCCTGCGCGGCTTTTTCATGGCGAAGCAGCCTATAATGTTGGGTTTACATCACAACCTACCCCTATACGCCCCATGCAGGAACGCTACAGTCCCAACGACGTCGAAAAAGCCGCCCACCAGAACTGGGAAGAGCGCGACGCTTATCGCGTAACCGAACACGCCACAGCCGCCGATGGTTCGGAAAAGCCCAAGTTTTACGCCTGCTCCATGCTGCCTTACCCCAGCGGCAAGCTGCACATGGGACACGTGCGCAACTACACCATCAACGACATGATGACGCGCCAGCTGCGCATGCGCGGCTACAACGTTCTGATGCCCATGGGGTGGGACGCCTTCGGCATGCCGGCCGAAAACGCCGCCATCAAATCGCAGGTACCGCCCGCCCAGTGGACCTACGACAACATTGCCTACATGAAAAAACAGATGAAGGCGATGGGGCTGGCGATCGACTGGTCGCGTGAAATGTGCGCCTGTGATCCGAAGTATTACAAGTGGAACCAGTGGCTCTTCCTGAAAATGCTGGAAAAAGGCATTGCCTACCGCAAAACTCAGGTGGTGAACTGGGACCCCGTCGATCAAACCGTGCTGGCCAACGAACAGGTGGTCGACGGTCGTGGCTGGCGCTCGGGCGCACCGGTGGAAAAGCGGGAGATTCCGGGTTATTACCTTCGTATTACCGATTATGCCCAGGAACTGCTTGAGCAGGTGCAAACCGGCCTGCCCGGCTGGCCCGAGCGCGTGCGTCTCATGCAAGAGAACTGGATCGGCAAAAGCGAAGGGGTGCGCTTTGCCTTCACCCACACCATTTGCGATGACAACGGCCGGCTCATCCAGGACGGCCGCATGTACGTGTTCACCACGCGGGCCGACACGATCATGGGGGTCACCTTTTGCGCGGTCGCGCCGGAACACCCCCTGGCAACCCACGCCGCAACCACCAATCCCGAACTTGCACAGTTCATCGAAGCATGCAAACTGGGCGGCACCACCGAAGCCGAGATGGCAACCCGCGAGAAAGAAGGCATGCCTACCGGGCTGACCGTTACGCACCCTCTTACGGGTGAAGACGTCGACGTGTGGGTGGGCAATTACGTACTCATGAGCTACGGCGACGGGGCGGTCATGGGCGTACCGGGCCACGACGAGCGCGATTTTGCCTTTGCACGCAAATATGGGCTGCCCATCCGGCAAGTGGTGCACATCGAAGGAAAGGCCTACTCCACCGAACAATGGGACGACTGGTACGCTGACAAGCAACAAGGCGTCACCATTCAGTCGGGCCGCTACGATGGCCTAACCTTCCGGCAGGCCGTCGACGCCATCGCCACCGACCTGCAGGCCAAAGGCCTGGGCGAAAAGCAAACCACGTGGCGGCTGCGCGATTGGGGCATTTCCCGGCAGCGTTATTGGGGCACCCCGATTCCCATCATCCATTGCGAAGACTGCGGCCCGGTACCGGTTCCGGAAAAGGATCTGCCCGTCGTTCTCCCGGAGAACCTGATTCCCGACGGATCCGGCAACCCGCTGGCAAAGAACGAAGCCTTTTTGTCCTGCCATTGCCCGCAATGCGGCAAGCCGGCGCGTCGGGAAACCGACACCATGGATACCTTTGTCGACTCGTCATGGTATTTCATGCGCTATACCTCGCCCGGCAACGATCAGGCCATGGTGGATCCGCGCAACGATTACTGGATGCCCATGGACCAGTACATCGGCGGCATCGAGCACGCCGTCATGCACTTGCTTTATGCGCGCTTCTGGACACGCGTCATGCGCGATCTGGGGCTGGTGAAATTCAGCGAACCATTCACCCGGCTACTCTGCCAGGGCATGGTGCTGAACCATATCTACTCCCGCAAGAACGCCCACGGAGGAATCGAATATTTCTGGCCCGAACAGGTGCAGAACGTTTACGACGCCAAAGGCGCCATTATCGGCGCCACACTGCTTTCCGACGGCTCTTCGGTCGAGTACGGCGGCATTGGCACCATGTCCAAGTCCAAGAACAACGGCGTCGACCCGCAATCGCTCATCGACAGCATGGGGGCCGACACCGCACGGCTGTTCGTCATGTTCGCCAGCCCTCCCGAGCAAACCCTAGAATGGTCGGACTCCGGCGTCGACGGAGCCAACCGGTTCCTGCGCAAGCTGTGGACATTCGCCTACAACCATCGCACAGAAATCGCCGCCGGCCTCGACGCCCCGGCCGGCTGGGAAAACCTGGACGACGCCTCGAAAACATTGCGCCGGGAAATGCACGGTCTGCTGCGGCAGGCCGACTACGACTACCAGCGCATCCAGTACAACACCGTGGTATCCACCTGCATGAAAATGCTCAACGCGCTCGATGCAGCCAATCTTCCGCAAGGTGCCGCCGCCGGCAAGGCACTGGCGGAAAGCGTTTCCATTGTGCTGCGTGTGCTTTATCCGGTAGTGCCGCACATTACATGGCGGTTGTGGAACGAACTGGGCTACGTACGCCTGTACGGTGACTTGCTCGATGCGCCCTGGCCCCAGGTCGACGAAAAAGCACTGGTCGCCGACGAGCTCGAACTCGTCCTGCAGGTGAACGGCAAGCTGCGTGGCGCCATTACCGTCGCCAACGGGGCCGGCCGGGAAGCCATTGAACAGATCGCCCTGGCACACGAGGCCGTGGCAAAGTTTCTGGAAGGCCGCCCCCCGAAACGCGTGATTGTCGTGCCGGGTAAACTGGTCAACGTGGTCGGTTAACGTTTACGGAAAAAGTCATGGCCAGTGCATTGTTCCCGCTCTTGTCCGCTGTTGAACGCTTCGGCAAGGCGCTGGCTTGCCTGGCGCTTTGCGGACTGGTGGCGGCATGCGGCTTTCAGCTCAAAGGCACCAGTCCGCTGCCTTTTTCCACCCTACACACCAATATTCCGGCGAACACGCACCTGGGCGCCGCCCTGCAACGTGCACTGCAGGCCAGTTCCCCGGGCCTGCAGTTCGTGGCCGACCCCGCCCAGGCACAAGTCATTGTGCAGCAGCTGGCCATCAATGAATGGCTGCGCGAGCTCTCGCTCGACGCCCAGGGCCGCGTCGAGGAATACGAACTGAATCTCGAATTCACGTTCCAGGCGATCGATCCCCAGGGGCGCCTGATACTTCCGCCCACCACGCTGCGATCCACCCGCGAATTGCCCTACGACGATGCACAGGTGCAGGCCAAGCAGGGGGAAATCGAAACCGTGTTCCGGTCAATGCGCCAGTCGCTGGTCGAACGCATTGTTTTCCTGCTTTCGTCTCCGGCCGTGAAAGCCGCCTACGAAAACCCGCAAAGCCAGCCCTACCAGGATACCTTGACCGCTCCTGCGCAGCCGCGACCCGATCCAGCCAAACCGCATTTATGGGGAGCGCCAAAAGTCGATTCGGGCCTGAACGGTTTGTAGCCCCATGAGCCGTCGCATCGACCCCGATCAACTGGACGATCAGCTTCGCACGAACGGCATCCAGTCGGTCGCTCCCATGATCATCGTTACCGGTGACGAGCCTTTATTGCGTCTGGAAGCGGGCGACAGCCTGCGATCCGCCGCGCTGGCTGCCGGCTATTCCGATCGGCAAAGCCTGGTGCTGGACGCCCGTAGCGACTGGTCCGAGGTATTGGCAGCCCTGCAGAATGTGTCGCTCTTCGGCGACAAGCGACTGCTGGAACTGGCCATCCCCACCGGCAAGCCCGGCAAGACCGGGGCCGATACGCTGCAGAAACTTGCCGCCCTGGCGCAGGGCAACAACATTACAGACACCTTTGTGGTGCTCGCCCTGCCACGCCTGGATAAAACAACGCGAAGCGCCAAATGGGCCCAGGCGATTTTCCAGGCGGCTGCCTGCATTGACATCCCTTCGGTCAGCCGCCAGGCACTGCCGCAATGGATTGCGGCGCGCCTGAAAAAACAGCGCCAGACACTCGAGCGCAGCACGCTGGAATGGATGGCGGACAAAGTCGAAGGCAATCTGCTGGCGGCCCACCAGGAGATCCTGAAGCTGGGGCTGGTCTATCCGGAAGGCCAGATCAGTGCCGGCGATGTACAACGCGCCGTCCTGAATGTCGCCCGTTACGACGTGTTCGGCCTGCGTGACGCCATGCTTGCCGGGAATGCGCATCGTGCACTGACCATTCTGGCCGGCCTGAAGGCTGAAGGCGAGGCGCTTCCCCTTGTGTTTTGGGCGGTCGGCGACGAAGTTCGGGTTCTGGCACGGCTTTCCCATGCCCGGGCGGCGGGCGCCTTCAGCACCGAGCTTAGAAAGCACCGAGTATTCGGCGCCCGCGAACAAGGGCTGACACACACATTGAACCGGGTACCGGCCGGCGCCTGGCCGGCCCTGGTTCAGCACGCGCACGATATCGACCGCCTGATCAAAGGCCTGAAGGTGCCCGGCCGCCTGGACGACCCCTGGGAAGAACTTTCACGCCTGATTCTGCGCCTTACCTCCGGCGCCGCAGCACGGCCGGCCAACTAATGGGATAATTCCTTATCCAGTGAGCGCAGCTCCGATTTTCGTTTTACCGTGTTCCCCACCATGACTTCCGAAACCACCTCCGATATTCGTTCCCTTGGCCGCCGCGCACGCGAAGCCGCTGCCGTCATGCGTACGGCCACAGGGTCGGCCAAGTCGCGTGCCCTGCGAGCCATGGCCGCACAGCTGCAGGAACAGAAAGCATTTCTTCAGGCCGAGAACGAAAAAGATCTGGCTGCCGCGCAGGCTCGCCGGCTGGAACCCGCCCTGGTCGACCGCCTGGCCCTGTCGGACAAGGCATTGAACACCATGGCTCAGGGTTTGCAGCAAATCGCCGACATGCCCGATCCGGTAGGCAGCATTACCGCCAGCACGATTCGCCCCAACGGCATGCGTGTCGCTCAAATGCGCGTGCCGCTGGGTGTCATAGGAATCATTTACGAATCCCGTCCCAACGTCACCATCGATGCGGCCGCGCTATGCCTGAAATCGGGCAACGCCACCATTTTGCGTGGCGGCAGCGAGGCCATACATTCCAATATCGCACTGGGCCGGGTTATCCGCCACGGCCTGGACCAGGCCGGATTGCCGGCCAACGCCGTTCAGGTGGTACAAACCACCGACCGCGCGGCCGTAGGCGAGCTGGTCACACTTACCGACTACATCGACGTTATCGTTCCGCGCGGTGGAAAAGGCCTGATCGCACGCCTTGCACAAGAGGCCCGTGTGCCGCTCATCAAGCACCTGGACGGCAATTGCCATGTGTATGTCGATCAGGCAGCCGATCTCGACAAAGCCCACGACATTGCCGTCAATGCCAAAACCTACCGCTACGGCATTTGCGGCGCCATGGAAACCTTGCTGGTGCATGGCGATATCGCCCCCCGGTTTCTGCCCCGGCTTGCCGAAACCTTGGCCGGCAAGGGTGTGGAATTGCGCGGATGCGATCGCACGCGCGAATTGATCAGCTCGGCGGTTCCCGCCACGGAATCCGACTGGGAAACCGAGTTCCTGGGCCCCATACTGGCCATACGCGTCGTTGCCGACATTGATCAGGCCATCGCCCATATTGCCCGCTACGGCTCCGAACACACCGAATCGATTGTCACCGAAAACCTGGGCGCGGCCACACGCTTTCAGCGCGAGGTCGACTCCAGCTCGGTTTACGTGAACTTGCCCACCTGCTTTGCCGACGGCTTCGAGTACGGTCTGGGTGCCGAGATCGGCATTTCCACGAACCGCCTTCACGCCCGCGGGCCGGTAGGCCTGGAAGGCCTGACCACCCTGAAATGGGTACTCACCGGCGATGGCCAGTTACGCGGCTAACGGCATACGGCGCTCACGATGCTCTGGATAAAAACCTTTCATATTGTCTTCGTCACTTCCTGGTTTGCAGGCTTGTTTTACCTGCCGCGCATTTACGTAAACCTGGCTCAGAACCACGACGACGCCACCACACAGTGCCTGCTGGGCATGGCACACCGTCTGTACCGTTTCATGACTCCCCTGGCCTATCTGGCGGTGGGTCTGGGCCTGTGGCTCTATCTTGGTTACGGCCTGGGCCAAGGCCAGGGCTGGATGCACGCCAAGCTGGCTGCCGTGCTCGCACTGATCGTGTTTCACTGGGCGTGCGGCCGCATGTTGCAAACGTTCAGGAAAGGCGAGAACCGGCGCAGCCATGTCTTCTACCGGTGGTTCAACGAACTTCCCGTGGTATTGCTCGTCATTGTCGTTGCGCTCGTCGTGCTGCGACCTTTCTAATACACCTTCATGACTGACGCCAAAAACACGAAAACCCTCACACTGAAGAAAAAGCCGGCTCCTGCGCAAGAATCCGGCACGCCCGACACACGCGCCAAACGCAGCGGCGCCCGGGCACGCCGTGTGGCCTTGCAGGAAAAGGAAAGGGAAAAACTCGCCAGGCCCTTGCCAGCGTCACCGGTCGTATCGGAACAACCATTGAAAGTGCCCGGCGCCTCCCCGGCCACATCCGGCGCGCCCCCGGCAGATCACAGGGTGCGCAGCGCCCGCGCCCAGCCCAAACCACGGCAGCGTGACCGGCCCTTGCTCGACCCTGGCCAGATATTCCGTGTCTTCACGCCCTGCCCCCAGGGCCTTGAGCACGCCCTGGAAGCCGAGCTGCAGGCGCTGGGGTTCGACGATGCCAAAGCCTCGCGGGCAGGCTGCGAATTCCACACCCACTGGACCGGCATCCTGAAAGTGAATCTGTACTCCCGCCTGGCCACGCGCGTGCTGGTTCAGGTCGCCCGGGCACCGGTACGCCATGAAGACGATATCCTGGCGCTGGCCGCCGACACCCCCTGGGAATACTGGTTCGGGCCCGATCACACCCTGCGCGTGGACACCTCGGCCGTGCGCAGCCCCATGCAAAGCCTGCAGTACTGCAACCTGCGTGCCAAGGACGGTATTTGTGACCGCCTGCGCGAGCGCGAAGGCGCACGCCCCAGCATTGATACCGTACGGCCCGATGCCCGGGTACACCTGTTTCTGGACGAAACCAGCGCCACGCTGTACCTGGACACCTCGGGCGAATCCCTGTTCAAGCGCGGTTGGCGGCTCGACAAAGGGGAAGCCCCCCTGCGCGAAAACCTGGCCGCCGGCCTGCTGGCACTCTCGGGATGGGATCCCTCCCAGGCCCTTATGGACCCTTTCTGCGGCAGCGGCACGATACTTATCGAAGCCGCCGGAATTGCGCTGGGTGTACCTGCGGGCATTTGGCGCCCATTCGCCTTTGAGCGCCTGCGCAACCACGATGAACGCCATTGGCGGGATCTGAAAGAGGAAGCGCGCTCGAATATCGCCGGCCAGCTGGAGTGTCCTATTGTGGGCTACGACCTGGATCCGCTGGCCATTGAGGCCGCCCGCAACAACCTTGAACGGGCATGGCTGACGCCCGACTCCATTCGCTTCGAAGTCGGTGATGCGCGCCATGTGCCCCCTGTTGCGCCAACCGGTTGGCTGGTAACCAATCCGCCTTACGGTGAGCGTCTTCCCGAAGACGACCAGAACCTGTGGCAAGACTGGGCCGCCAATCTGAAACACCACTATGCCGGCTGGCACGTCAATGTGATTTCCAGTGATCTCGACCTGCCCAAGCACATGCGGCTGAAGCCGGTACGCCGCCATCCGCTTTACAACGGCGCACTCGATTGCCGGCTGTTTTCCTTCGACATGGTCGAATCCAGCTACCGTCGAACCCCCGGCAGCTAAGCCATGGGCAAACTGTCGACCAGTTCCGCCATCCGGCGGCGCTGACCCGCATCCGGCAAAAGGCCCATCCCGCCGCGCAGGTTATCCAGCATGTTTTGCGCTTTGCTGGTGGCCGGCGTAATGGCGGTAACGTCGGCATGGCCGGCCACATACTTCAGGAAAAACTGGGCCCAGGTTTGTGCGCCGAAATCCGCCGCCCAGCCGGGCAACGATTGATCACGCACGCGGCGCCACAAACGCGTTCGCCCGAACGGCGCATACACCAGTACGCCGATACCCCGGTCCCGTGCCAGAGGCAGTATGGTTTCTTCGGCAAAACGGTCGTCAATGGCGTAGTTCGTGCCGATGAAATCCAGGGGCTCGCGTTTCATGAGCTCGACCAGCGCTTCGTATTGGCTGGGAAACGTGGTGGTGACCCCCAGGTAGCGAATACGCCCCTGCTGTTTGTACTCTTTCAGCAACGGTAACTGCGTGGCGATGTCGCCCATGTTGTGAATCTGGACCAGGTCAATCACCGGTTTGCCGGCACGCGCGAACGAGCGCTCCAGCTGCGCAAGCGCGGCCTGCCTGTCGGCTTTCCCGCCCCCGAAACCCGCCACGTTCAGCTTTGTGGCCCAGAACAGCGCGTTTGTAATGCCCAGTTGCCCGGCGATGGTTCCTGCCACCGCTTCCGACGCCCCATAGCTTGGTGCCGTGTCAAACACACGCCCGCCGCCCTCGACCATGGCCGCCATGACCGCCTTCAGCTCCTGAATGTCTTCGTCACGCGCCGCCTGCGAGAACGTGGCGGAGCTGCCTAATCCGATAATGGGCAGGCGTTCCCCACTGGAAGGAATGGCGCGCTGGATGAGCGCCGCCCGGGACGGCGATCCGGCAGCCCCTATCCTGCGGGATGCCGAACCCAGCGCCAGAACACCCGCACCAAGCATCCCCGCTTTCAACCACTCACGTCGTGTCGTCATTTGAACCCCCTTTCAGTTTCAGTTGGTGCCGGCGATAGCCCAGCCACACGCCCAGCACGCCCCATACCAGGGCCAGCGGCAGAACAAAGGCCGCCAGCCCCGCCAGACCAAAACCCAGACGCACAAGGATTCCTTCCGTCTGGGCGCCCAGCGCGTCACCCCCCCGATACACAAAGGTATCAATAAATGCCTTGGCCTTGTAGCGCTCGGCGCGGGGCACCACGGTAAACAGGGTTTCCCGGGCCGGCCGCATGACGCCCCGCTGCACCGCACGAAACGCCGACTCAAAGGCGATCAGGGCTGCCAGTGTGCCGGCCAGCGCAAGCCCTGCGAAACCCAGCATAACCGTCAGCGGCAGCAAGACCATGGCAACGCCCACACCGCAACGCTTCATGATGTGCCCGGTAAGCACCGCCTGAAGCGCCAGCGTGGCAACCTGGGTAACAAGATCAATGCGCGCAAAGACGGCCGCCCGCGTATCGGTATCCAGGGCAAGCTGTGCCACCATTTGCAGGCGGGTAAAGTACAGAAACGTGGCGATCACCGCCACCATCACTACATAGCCGGCCACTGCCAGCAAATAGGGTGACGTCAGCAACAGGCGCAAACCCTCCCAGGCGCCGCCGCCGATGACGGCCTCGGAGGGGGCGGTCGATTCCGTTTCTGCGCGGGTGCTGAAAAATCCGGCAACGATCAGCGCCGCCACCAGGGCAAGCGCGCCGGCAAGCAGCAGGCTGGCAACGCCGAACCACGACGCCAGCACCCCGGCCAGCGCCGGCCCGGCAATGGCCCCCAACGTTCCGCCGACGGCAATCGCCCCGAAGAGCCGCTCGCTCTGGTCGGCGGTAAAGCTGTCGGCCATAAATGCCCAGAAAAGCATCGTGGCAAACAGGTTGAACACACTGAACCATACGTAGAACACCTGGCCGCTGCGCACACCGACTTGCGCAGGCGCAAATGCCAGCAGGGCGTAAAACACCCCCAGACCCAGCGCAAAAAACAGATAGGTCACCGTCACAAAACGGCGGCGCCGGAAACGGCTGACCAGATAACCGAATAGCGGATTGACCAGCAGCGTGACCAGCAGCGTTCCCAGAAACAGCCACCGTACGGCCTCGATGCCGCGCTGCATGCCCAGTGCCTCGCGCGCCGGGCGAACCACCATGAGTGCGGTAAGTATGCAAAAGAAAAACAGCCCCGCCAACAGCACCGGAACGATTTCGTGACGCCGCACCGTACTGAAAGTCTGGAGCAGCGATCGCATGATCACACCGCCAGATAGTCCCGGCGCAAGGCTTCGCTGGAAGCAACCTCGGCCATGGTTCCATGGTAACGCACGCTGCCTTTTTCCAGGATATAGGCACGATCCGCCACCATGGCCGCAAATGATACGTTCTGCTCGGAAAGCAGGACACTGACGCCCCGCGATTTGACGTCCAGAATCATGCGGGCCATTTGCTCGACAATGACGGGCGCCACGCCCTCGGATGGTTCGTCGAGCAACAGCAACAAGGGATTGCCCATGAGCGTGCGGGCGACGGTCAGCATTTGCTGCTCCCCGCCGCTCATGGCTCCCGCCGGCCGGTTCCGCATGGTTTCCAGTACCGGAAACAGCCGGAACACGGCATTGTGATCCCACACCGGTGCCGCCGCGCCGTCTTGCCGCACCCGGCCCGGTTGCCTGCCGGTTTCCAGATTCTCTTGTACCGTAAGCTCGGTAAACAGCCGTCGGTCTTCAGGCACATACCCTAGACCCAGCCGCGCAACCTGATAAGGGGCCAGCGTGGCAATGTCATGCCCAGAAAAACGGATTGCGCCGCGCCGTGCGGCTTCAAGCCCCATGATGGACTTCAGCGTGGTGGACTTGCCGGCGCCATTGCGCCCCATCAGAGCCACGACTTCGCCCCTCCCCACCTGCAGATCGACATCGTGCAGAATGTGCGCGGCACCATACCAGGCGTTCACGCCTTGCAGAACAAGCAGCTCGCCATTACCGGGAGCGGGTGTGTGAACCGGTTTCATGAATCATTCCGAAAACGTAGGCGCCGGGGCAAGCTGGGCGTAGGTCGCCCCCGAGCCCAGGTAGACCTCTTGGACGCGGGCATTTTGCCGCACGTCGTCGACCGAGCCCTGGGCGATGACCTGCCCGCGCGCCAGAACAAGCACACGATCAGCGTAAGAAAACACCACGTCCATGCTGTGCTCGGTGAACAATACCGCCATACCGCGATCGAGCACCAGCTTTTTTACAAGCCCCACCAGTGCGTTACGTTCCGCCGGAGCCATACCCGCCGTGGGTTCATCCATGAGCAGCAGACGCGGCTCGGCGGCAAGCCCCATGGCCAGCTCGACACGCTTGACGTCGCCATAAGCCAGTTCGCTGCACGGCCGCCCGGCCTGTTCGGCCATACCCACCTGCTCAAGCAAGCGCATGGCCTCTTGCGGATAATAAGCCGCCAGAGGGCGCCAGAAGGAACGCAGCTGTCGCCGGTGAGCCACGAGCGCCATCTGCACATTCTCGCGCACTGTCAGC
This sequence comes from Burkholderiaceae bacterium, assembly GCA_050252075.1. GTDB lineage: Bacteria > Pseudomonadota > Gammaproteobacteria > Burkholderiales > Burkholderiaceae_B > JAAYGT01. The sequence continues at coordinate 44,482 of JBFWLP010000002.1, forward strand.
GAGGCAAAGGTGGCCGCAATCTGAAACGTGCGTGCAATGCCCAAGCCGGCCATTTTGCGCGAGGGCACGCCGAGCAGCTCCCTGCCGTTGTAACGGACCGAACCGGATGTTGCCGGCAACTGGCCGTTGATCATGTTGAACGTCGTTGACTTCCCGGCACCATTCGGACCGATCAGCGCCAGAAGCTCGCCCGCCTGGACATCAAAACTGACATTGTCCACGGCCCGGTTCCCGCCGAAATTACGGCTGATATTGCGTACTTCAAGCAACGCCATTCAGGTTCTCCGGAAGGTAAGATAACGGCCAAAGAAGCCGGCCAGCCCGTGGGGAAATGCCAGAACGATAAGCAGAATGACCAGCCCGAACAACGCCCTCCAGTACTCGGTGACACCCACGAAATAATCCTGCATCAGGGTGAAGCCGGCCGCGCCGATGACCGGCCCGAACAATGCCTGTATTCCCCCCAGCAGCACCATGACCAGGGCGTCCACCGATTTGCCTACGGCCATCACTTCCGGCGATGCCCCGCCTTTTGAAAATACAAACAAGACCCCGGCCACCCCGGCAAGTGTCCCGGCCATCACAAACGCCGACCATTGGATCATCTTGACCGGCACTCCGGACGCCTCGGCACGCAGCGCCGAATCCCGGCTGGCGCGCAAGGCGTAGCCGAACGGCGAAAATGCCAGGCGTCGCACGACCCAGACCAGCAGCGCCATCACGGCCAGCACCGCCCAATAGAACGTGTTTCCTGAGAGCCAGTCGTCGGGCCAGATACCCACAATGCCGTTCGATCCACCGGTAACGGCATCCCACTGGTACACGACAGACCAGGCAATCTGGGCAAATGCCAGCGTCAGCATGGCCAGATACACACCGGACAGGCGTACGCAAAACCATCCGAATACCACGGCCGCCAGCCCGGCGGCCAACGGAGCCAATGCCATGGAACCCACCATGCCCACCCCGGCCGACTTGAACAGCAAAGCCGCCGCATACGCGCCAATGCCGAAATAGGCGGCATGGCCGAAGGACGTCATTCCACCCAGCCCCATCATGAAGTGCAGACTGACGGCGAAGAGAACAGCGATAAAGACATCTTGTGCCAGCACCGTCAGGTACGGCATTCCCGGTAAGGCTACCGGCAATGCGGCCAGTGCCGCCAGCCCTGCCAGCATGAGCAAGGCCTGCACGCGGGTGGCGGGCCGCAGCACCGGATCGGGTGGGCCGGCCACGCGGGCCGGCGCCATGGGCTTGCCCAGCAAACCCCAGGGCCGGAACACCAGCACCAGCGCCATGAACAAGAACTCGATCACCAGGGTCAGCTTGGGAAAGGCAATGCTCATGCCGGCAATGTCAACCACCCCCAGGGCGATGCACAGTGCCTTGAGCTGAGCGATGATCAAGGCCGCCAGATAGGCACCGGGTATGGATCCCATACCGCCCACAACCACGACGACGAAAGCATCGCCGATAATACCCAGATCAAGACCCAGGTTCGCGGGTTGGCGCGGCAACTGAATAGCGCCGCCCAGTCCGGCCAGAAACGCTCCCAGCGCGAATACCCCCGTAAACAGCCATACCTGGTTCACGCCCAGCGCACCCAGCATTTCCCTGTCCTGGGTGGCGGCACGAATCAGGGTTCCCCAGCGGGTGCGCGTGAGCAAAAGCCACAAGACCGCCAGTAAAAGCGGCCCCACCAGAATGAGAAAAAAGTCGTACTCCGGCACATAGCGCCCGGCTATTTCCACCGACCCCGACAACCCCGGCGCAAGCGGCCCCAACAGATCATCGGGGCCCCACAGCCACAGTGCAGCATCGTTGAATATAAGCACCAGCCCGAAGGTGGCCAGCAACTGGAACATTTCGGGCGCCCGGTAAATGCGGCGCAGCAAAGTGATTTCCACCAAGGCACCCAGAGCAGCCACCAGCAGGGCGGCCAGCACCATCCCGCCCCAGAAACCGGGGCCATGCACACCGAACGCCTGCACCAGATGGTAGGCCGCATACAGGCCCAGCATATACAGCGAACCGTGCGCGAAGTTCACGATGCGGCTGACACCGAAAATGAGCGACAGCCCGACGGCCACCAGAAACAACGACGACGCCTCGGCGAGCCCGTTCAGAAACTGTACAAAGAAGCCAACCATGGGAACACAATAAGAGCGCGGCGCCAGACGGCGCCGCAAGCAGGAGAATTACTCGTTTGCCGCCGCCGGTCGCCACTGACGCACGAGATCGTCGGACGGCTGCACCAAGGCACCATCGATGTAGCGAACGTTGGTCATGACGCCTTTGCCGTCTTTTACCGCCAACGTGCCCACAAATGCACCCATCGTGGACTGATGATCCTGAGAGCGGTAGTGAATACGGCCAAACGGCGTGTCGACTTCAAGGCCCTTGAAAGCCTTTACCATTGCTTCCGATTCAGTAGTGCCGGCTTTCTTGATACCGGCCGCCAGAGACAGAATGGCGTTGTAACCCACGATGGTGCCCAGGCGGGGGTAGTCGTTGTAGCGCGCCTGATAGGCTTTCAGGAAAGCATCGTGCTCGGGTGTATTTATGGCATACCACGGATAGCCTGTCACCACCCACCCCTGCGGTGTTTCGGTGCCCAGAGGATCCAGATACTCGGGCTCGCCGGTCAGCAGGCTGACCACCGACAGGTCGTTGAAGAAATTCCGCTGATTGCCGGCACGCACGAACTTGGCCAGGTCGGTGGCAAACAATACATTGAACAGCGCGTCGGGCTTGGCGTCAGCCAGCGCCTGCACCACATTGCCCGCATCCACCTTGCCCAGCGGTGTGGCCTGTTCCGCAACGAACTCGACATCGGGCTGGGCTTCTTTCAGCAAACGTTTGAACGTGGCCACCGCCGACTGCCCGTATTCGTAGTTGGGATACACAATGGCCCAGCGCTTCTTGTTCATTTTGACCGCTTCGGGAATGAGCATGGACACCTGCATGTACGTGCTGGTGCGCAGTCGGTAGGTGTACCGGTTTCCGTCTTGCCAGACAATTTTGTCGGTCAGGGGCTCGCTGGCCAGAAAAAATTGCTTCTTGTGCTTGGCAAAGTCGGCCACCGCCAGGCCGATATGCGACAGGAATGTACCGGTCAGCACGTCGACCTTGTCGCGCGTAAGAAGTTCCTGCGCGGCACGCACGGCGTCGCCCGGATTGGAGTTGTCGTCACGAATGACCAGTTCAAGTTTCTTGCCGTTCACGCCTCCGGCGGCATTGACTTGCTCGATGGCAAGCTCCATGCCTTTCTTGTAGGGTTCCAGAAATGCGGGCTGCGTTTTATAGCTGTTCAGCTCACCGATACGTATTACGTCTTGTGCCTGAACGGTACCCAGGGGAACAGCCAAAGCGGCGACCATGGTTGCGGAGCGATAAAAGCCTTGCGTAAACATGCTGGAATCCTAAAGTTGGCAAAAAATCAGATTCACCCGATTGTACGGAATATCTGCTGCGATACGCCCAAAAATACTAAACTAATTGGTTACCTAGTTTTCCAAAGAATCTGCCCATGCTGGAACTTTCCCTGGTATTCGTGGCGAGCAGTTTTGTACTGCTCACCACAAGTCGCGCGCTGCTCAGCCTGTGGCAACGGCAGCGCGTACGCCAAAGCGGCGGGTTCTGGCCCATATTCAAGGGCGGGCTGCGCATCGATGCCAACCAGATCGCCGTGCTGGCGGGCATTCCACTGCTGGTCGCCCCCTGGCTGGGCAGCCACGCGCCGTCAGTCGCCGTGGCCGGCATCTGGTTTCAGGCCGCATGGTTTCTGCTGGTGCTTATGGAAGTATCCACGCCCCAGTTCATTCAGGAATACGATACACGGCCGAACAAGCTTTACGTCGAATACCTGAAGCATCCCCGTGAAGTTTTCGGCATGCTGTGGAAGGGCTACAAGGCCGTGATTTTTGCCGCCGTGGCGACACTGGCCGCATTTGCCTGGCTGGGACACGCACTGTTTAGCGGCATCGCCCCCGACTCGCCCCTGCCCTGGTGGGCCAGCCTGCTCGCCACCACGCTGGCCGCCGTCGTGGTGTTTCTGGCGATCCGGGGCACCCTGGGCCATCGCCCGATCAACCCGTCCACCGTGGCCTACTGCGGCGACAGCATGCTCAACAGCTTGCCCCTGAACTCGCTGTACAGCGTCGTTTATGCCATTTACAGCATGAAAAACGAGCGCTCGGCCGCCGACGTCTATGGCAACCTGCCCGACAACGAGCTGCACGATATCGTTTGCCGTGCCGCCCGCATTACGTCGGAACACCCTGATCTGCCTTCGCTGCACACGCAACAACCAGTGGCTGCCCGCGAACGGCCCCTCAATATCGTGCTTGTAGTCGAGGAAAGCCTGGGAGCGCAATACGTGGGCGAACTGGGCGGTGCCGGCCTGACGCCTTGCCTGGACGCCCTGATGCGTCAGGGCTGGAACTTCACGCAAGCCTACGCGACCGGAACACGGTCGGTGCGCGGCCTGGAAGCGGTGGTCGCCGGTTTCCCGCCCACGCTGTCCGACGCCGCGCTGCGCCTGCCGGGCGCCCAGAGCCGCTTTTTCACCCTTGCCCAGCTGCTGAAGCAGCACGGCTATTGCACCCGCTTCATTTACGGCGGCGAAGCGCACTTCGACAACATGAAGAGCTTCTTTCTGGGTAACGGCTTCGATGAGCTGTACGACCTGCCTACCTTCGAGAATCCCGCCTTCGTGGGCACGTGGGGGGCAAGCGATGAAGATATGTTTAACCGCCTGCACTCTCTCTTGCTGGCCGACGCCCGCGAGCAGCCGTCGCTCACACTGGCCTTCTCGGTGAGCAATCACTCGCCCTGGGAGTACCCGCCCGGACGCTTTGCCACACAGGGCGAACCCGCGACCGTGGAAAACACCGTGCGCTACGCCGATTGGGCCCTGGGCAATTTTTTCGAGAAAGCCAGGCAAAGCCATTACTGGGAAAACACCTTGTTTCTGGTGGTGGCCGACCACGACTCGCGGGTATTCGGCGCCAACCTGGTTCCGCTGCGGCATTTTCACATTCCAGCCCTTATTCTCGGGGCCGGCGTCACGCCCCGCCGGGACACCCGGCTGATCAGCCAGATCGACCTGCCCGTCACATTGCTGGGGCTTGCCGGGCTGACCACACAGCATCCCATGATCGGCCACGACCTGAACGACCCGGCATCCGGCGGCCGGGCCATGATGCAATATGGCGAGAACTATGGCTACCTGACGGGCGATTTACTCACTGTTCTGGAACCGCATCGCGAACCGTCACACTATCGCTATACGGCACCGGACACTTACCAGCCCCTGCCGCCCCAGGCGGCCCTGACCGCCCAGGCCCGTGCCCACGCGTTGTGGCCCGGCTGGATGTACCGGAAAGGGGCCTATACGCTACCTAACCTTGTTTCCAAATTTGTGCTACGATAGCTGGCTGTTGTGATTTCGGGGCGTAGCGCAGCCTGGTAGCGCATCTGGTTTGGGACCAGAGGGTCGTAGGTTCGAATCCTACCGTCCCGACCACCACAACAACACCGGCGTACAAAAGAGTTGTTCCATGAGCGATCGTATTGCGCTAGATGCCCGCGGCGCGGGCCTTATGACGCTGCTGTGTTTCACCTGGGGTTTGCAGCAAGCCGTTCTCAAACTGGCCGCCCCCGATGTCTCCCCTCTTATGCAAATTGCCGTCCGATCGGGCGTGGCCGCACTGCTCGTGGGCCTGCTGGTCGTTGGACAACGCCAAACCTTTTCGCTCACGGGCCCCAACGGCCGTTCCGGCCTGCTGGTCGGCAGCCTGTTCGCGCTGGAATTCTTCCTGGTGGGCGAGGCGCTGCGCCATACCGCAGCGTCTCATGTCATTGTGCTTTTGTACACCGCGCCCATGTTCGTGGCGCTGGGCTTGCACTGGAAAATACCGGCCGAACGCCTGAACCGCGTGCAGTGGCTGGGCATTGTGGTTGCTTTCCTGGGTATTGCAATAACCTTTCTCTGGCGCAAACCACCCGCCACCGACAACAACCTGCCGCAAATGCTGTGGGGCGATCTGCTGGCGGTTGCCGCCGGTGCGGCCTGGGCGGCAACCACGGTGGCCGTTCGCCTTACCGGACTGTCCAGGGCGCCGGCAAAACAAACCTTGCTGTACCAGCTGGTGTGGGGTTGCCTTTTCCTGAGCCTGGCCGCCTTGCTGCTGGATCAGGCAACCATACAGTGGACACCGCTGGCCATTTCCGCACTGCTGTTTCAGTCTATCGTTGTTTCATTCGCGAGCTTTCTGGTGTGGTTCTGGCTGCTTACCAAATACCTGGCCTCCAGCCTGGGCGCATTCTCGTTCCTGACGCCCCTGTTCGGCGTTGTGGTTGGCGTGTGGCTGTTGAACGAGACCCTGGAACCCGGCTTCATTGCCGGATCCGTTCTGGTATTGACCGGCGTGGCAACCGTCAGCGCCCATACGCGGCTCACCGCTTTCTTAAAGCGGCGGGGCGGCTCAGCGCTTTCTTAATTAAAGCGGCAGGCGCCGGTCAGGCATTGAATTTCACCAGTGTTCGCCCCGAAGACTGTCCTTGCAGATGACGTTCGCTGTAAGGTAGCAGCTCGTGCAGGGGAATCGTATGCACGTGCGGCGCCAGGGTTGAAAAGTCGGGCCGCCAATCATTGGCCAATCGTTGCCACAGCCGCTTTCGCACATCCCACGACGCATTGGCAACTACACCGAACATACAGGCATTGCGCAGAATAAACGGCAGCACATTGCAGTCGAAGGCATTGCCCGAGGCGTTACCCACGCCGGCCAGCGCACCGTTGTCTTTCAGCGACCGCAGCAGCCACGATAATGTGGGGCCGGACACGTTATCGATGGCGGCCGCGAACCGGGGTTGCTCCACCAGCCGTGTTTGCTCGCCAATACCCGAAATATCCATTACCTCGGCAGCCCCCAGGCCAACCAGCATGGGTGCCAGCACGGGGCGCCGCGTCAGCGCCACCACCTGATAGCCGGCACGCGAAAGAATCTGCAGAGCAAGCATGCCGACCGCCCCGGTGGCACCACTGACCGCCACAGGCCCCGATGCCGGTGTGATACCCAGCGACTGAAAGCGCTCGAGCGCCATGGCAACCGTGAAGCCGGGCACACCGATCATGGCCGTTTCCCAAGGGGTCAGCCCGTCGGGGATCGCCATGACATGATCGGCCGGCGCACGAACAAATTCCGCAAAACCGCCGTCGTAGCGGATGCCGGTTTGAAATCCATGCACCGTGACCATTTGCCCCACCGCGAAGGCCGCGGATGCCGAGCTTACCACCTGGCCCACCACCTCGATACCGGCGATACGGGGATAGCTTTCAATGATCTTTGCCTTGCCGGTAACGGCCAGGCAGTCTTTGTAGTTCACACCGGCATAGTGATTGCGGATCACCACCTCGCCGGCGGACAAGTCGTCCAGCGACAGGCTGGCCAGGGTGGATTCCACCCGCTTTTCTTCTTTCAGATACGTTGTACGGACGGCCGAAAACTGTTCCGGAACAGAGAGTGTAGCCACCATGACCTCCTGGAATTAGATGACACCAAGTGCCTTGAGATGTTCAATTTCCTGGCTGGAAAAGCCCAGTTCCTGATAGACCTGCTGGTTATGCTCGCCCAGTGACGGCCCGGTGCGGGGAGGTTCCATTTTTCGGCCGGCCACACGCGGAACGATGCACGGCGCCGGAATCGAACCGTAATCGGCGTCCGGCAGGCGGATCACTGATTCCCGCGCCTGAAAATGGGGATCCTGCATGATGTCCTGAATGGAATACACCTTGCTGAACGGCACGCCGCCCGGCTCAAGAATGGCCTGGATCTGCGCAAAGGAGTGCGACCCGAACCATTCACGCAGCCCCTCGTTCAATACCGCCATATGATTGACTCGTGCCGTATTGGTACCGAACCGGGGATCCGTAGCCCATTCGGGCCGGCCGATGCAACGGCAAAGCCGGAAAAAAATGGCATTGGACGACGCCACCAGGGAAAAATACACGCCATCCCGGCTCTGGTACATATCCGAGGGGGCGGTGTAACCGGCCGTGTTGCCTTCGTGTTTCCTGACCTGCCCCAGCAGTTCATACTCGACGGGCAGCGGGTCGAGCAGGCGGAACAGCGCCTCGGTGGCCGACAGATCGACTTCGACGCCCATTTCGTCGGGACTACGCCGGACCCGCGCAATTTCGGTCGAAATTGCAAACGCCGAAAACAGGCCGGCAACAACATCGCCAATGGGAAAGTTTGAATGCAGCGGCGGGCCTTCCGCCGGACCGGTCAAATTGGTGAAACCGCTCATGGCTTCAAAAATGCGGGCAAAGCCGGGGCGTTCGGCATAGGGGCCCGACTGGCCGAACCCGGTCAGGCGAACAATGATCAACCGCGGATTGGCCTGCAACAGAGTGGCGGTATCCAGACCCCATTTGGCCATGGTGCCGGTGCGGAAATTTTCAACCAGCACATCGAACCGGGGCAACATGCGCAAAAGCGCCGCCTTGCCTTCCGGCGTGCGGACATCGAGCGTGATACCGCGCTTGCCCCGGTTGGCCACCTTCCACCACAAGGGCTTGTCTTCCTTGACCGGCTGCAGACCGCGCAAGGCGTCGCTGCCATTAGGCAATTCCAGCTTTACCACCTGGGCGCCATGGTCGGCACACAACGTTGCGCCAAAGGGCGCGGCCAGTACCGTTGCCATATCCAGTATACGGACGCCGTGCAGCGCCCCCAAACGTGTTTCTTCCATGCTGATTCCCGCTGTGAGCAACTAATTTCCAGGCAACGTTATCCCACGTCCGCACGCCGGGCACAACAGCTATTCCGCTGTGCGAAACACCTTATCAATTGCATCGACCGAACGTTGACCACACACTTGTCGATCTGGAACCATAGCGCAACGGTGCGCCGCACCCCTCATCAATCCACTGACAGAACGAGACACATCATGGCCCGACTTTTCAGCGACCACTTCCTGCAAAAACTCGACGACGCCGAACAAGCGCTGGTTCACCGCCTGCGCGGGTTGTGCAAGACACATTTCGGCCCGCGCGCGGCGCAGGTCGGCCAGGACGATGTTTTTGCCTGGGAAAATTTTCGCCTGCTGGCTGCCGAAGGTATTATCGCGACGGCTTTTCCCCAGGCCTGGGGCGGCACCAATGCCAGGCAGGTTGTCCGCGTGCGGCTGATCGAAGAGCTTAGTCGCGTGTGCAGCGCCTCGGCCGCCCTGGTCACCGGCACCGACCTGTCAACACGCCCGATCAGCGCCGGGGCAAGCGACGACATGAAAGCCCGGTTGCTGCCTGGTTTGTGCCGGGGCGAGTTGCAGTCGGCGTTTTGCCTGACCGAGCCGGGTGCCGGTTCCGACGTACGCTCACTGAAAACCACCATTGAGCGGGTCGGTGACGACTACGTCATCAACGGCGAGAAAAAATTCATTACCCGTGCGGGAACTGCCGACTGGCTTGTGGTGGTGGGCCGGGCACCGGCCGATGCCACGCAGTTCATCGCGGTACTGGTGCCGCGCGACGCGGCAGGAGTAGCCATCGGCAACACGGTAGACAAACTGGGATGGTTCGGCGTTCCGATCGCGTCAATCCAGCTGACCAACGTACGGGTTCCCGTCACCATGCGACTGGGCAAGGAAGGAGACGGTTTCAGCCTGGCCCAGGACACGCTCATTCGTGCCCGGATCGGCCACGCATCCATGGCGCTGGGTCGGGCCGTCGGAGCAACCGAAATTGCCGCCACCTACGCCACCGACCGGGAACTGTTCGGAAAATCGCTGGGAGGACATCAGGGTGTGCAATGGATGCTGTCAGACATGGTCACCGACATTGAAGCCTCGCGTGCACTGGTTGTTGCCGCGGCGGAAAAATACGATGCGGGTGACGAGGATTGCGCCATTTATGCGTCAATGGCCAAACAGCATGCCACCGACCTGGGCATGAAAATCGTGACCAATGCCTTGCAACTGACCGGCGGCCGGGGCTACCTGAAAGACTTCCCGCTGGAACGCTACTTCCGCGACGCCAAGCTGAACCAGATCGGCGAAGGTTCCAGCGAAGTGCACAAAACCGTGATCGGACGGCACATCGTGCGCAAAGTCCCGGTGGTTGACCGCAACCCTGCCCTGCACGATGCTCCGCTAACCGACTACTGAAACCGATATCGGGTCAGGCCGGGCCCGATGATGTACGCCGCTGCAGGCTTTGCATTCTTGCCCATGCCGCATTCATGTCGTGCACCAGTCGGCGGAACTGCTCGCTGACGGTGGTTTCACCGCGAATGGCAAAAACACTTTGGCCTGCCGCATCGTAGATAAGGGCCTCCAGATCGCGCTGATGGATCGACGTGAAAATGTCGCCGGTCAGCACCTGCTGCAACGGCATCGGCAGCGGGGCCGGACTGCCGTCCTGCTCCCAGGCATCGATCCAGTCGCTGCGCACCACCCGGCAGGGTTTGCCGCTGTGCGCACGCGTAATCACGGTATCTTCGCTGGCACTGGCCACCAGACGGCGCAGCAAGCCCGGCGGCGTATGGCTTTCCCGGGCGGCCATCCACAGCGTACCCAGCCAGGCACCCTGGGTGCCCATGGCAATCGCTCCCAGCACCTGTTCGCCGGTGGCAATACCCCCGGCAGCCAGCACCGGCACGTTGCCGGCCACCTGAAGAATCTGGGGAATGAGCGACATCGTACCCACCGGACCGGTATGGCCCCCGGCGTCGTAACCCTGCGCCACCAGTACCTCGACCCCCAGATCGAGAGCCTTGCGCGCATGCTTCACCGAGCCGACCAGCGAGAACGTCATTTTCCCGGCGGCCTTGGCACGCTCGATCAGATCGGCGCGAATACCGATGGCGGTGGCAACGCCACGGGCCCCCGACGCCAGTACCTGATCGATTTGCTCGTCAAACAGTTTCTTCGACCGCACCTGGGTGGTGAAAAAACTGGGCTTGTCGGGCGGCGGAATGTGAAAGCTTTCGCGCAATCCGTCCACAAACTGCCGGTGCCCGGAAGGCAGTGTGGCCTTCAGGTCGTCGACCGTCGCCTGCTCCGGCACCTTGGGCGGCAGCATAAGATCCACGCCGTAGGGCATGCCCGCCATGCGTTCATCGAGCTCGCGCAGCAGCCTGGGTATGTCGTCGGGCATTTCGCGGGCCAGCCCCATGATGGGAAATCCGCCGGCACGCGCAACCTCGACGCACACATCAATGGAATGCGAAAAACCGAAGATCGGGTGGGCGATGCCCAGGGCATCGCACAGCGGCGTACTTATCGTGCTGGATTGAATAGATGTCATTGCGGCTGTATCCCGGCCTCTTTCATCACTTTGGACCACTTTTCATATTCGCCTTCCACAAAAGTATCGAAAGCTTTGGCGTCCTGGTAATTGACCTCCATGCCAATACCGGCCAGTTTCTCCTGAACGTCGGGCATGGCAAGAATGGCCGCAATGTCGGTGGACAGCTGGGAGACGACACTGTCGGGCGTGGCTTTGGGGGCCACAAAGCCAAACCACGTACCCACTTCGTAGCCCGGCAAGCCGGCCGCCTCAGCCACGGTGGGAACGTCGGGCAACGCCTTGGCACGCTGTGCCGTCGTTACCGCCAGAGGAACGAGCTTGCCCGACTCGATATGCTGTTTCGCCAGCGCGATGGTCAACGGCATCATCTGAACGCGACCGGCCATCAGATCCGTCAGGGCATTGGGCTGGCCCCGGTACGGCACCTGCTGCAGGTTCACCTTGGCCATGCTGGCCAGCAAGGCGCCCGACAGGTGGTTGGACGTACCATTCCCGGCGGTGCCATACGTAACCGGCGTGTCGCTTTTCTTGGCCATTTCCAGCAGTTCCTTCATGCTGCGGGCGGGAACGTCGGGATGAACCACCACCACATTGGGCACAATGCCAAAGCCGGCCACCGCCCGAAAATCCTTGACCGGATGCCACTGCAGATCCTTGCGCAAGCTGGGCGACACCGCATGGCCCGGGCTGACGCTCAGCAAGGTGTAACCGTCGGGAGCGGCCTTGCTGACCGTGTCGGTGCCGATATTGCCGCCGGCACCCGGACGGTTGTCCACAATCACGGGCTGGCCATACTTGGAAGACAGCTTTTCACCAATGGTGCGCGTAATGACGTCGACTACACCGCCGGCGGTGAACGGCACAATGATGGTGATGGGCTTGTCGGGGTAGGCGGCCTGCGCTACAGGCACCGCACTGCCGAACAGCAGTGGCAGGGCGACTGTCAGTCCCAGTAACGAGCGTCGAGTGGATGTGTGGGTCATGGGTTGTCTCCTGGTGGTTGAGTTATGGGGTGCTGTTACGCCACACCCTGTTCCCGCAAAGTAAGCTTTGCGATATTCAGCAAATGAATCTGGCTGGTACCTTCGTAAAGCCGGAACAAGCGCACGTCGCGATAAAACTGCTCGGCAACGTTATCGGCAACGTAGCCGCCGCCGCCGAAAATCTGCACGGCCCGGTCGGCCACGCGCCCGCACATCTCCGACGCAAAATATTTGCACATCGATGCTTCCATGGTGACATCGATGCCATCGTCGCGTTTGCGTGATGTTTCCATAAGCAAGGCCCGGGCGGCATATACGTCGACATTGCTTTGGGCAATCATTTGCTGCACGAGCTGGTAATCGGCAATGGGATGTCCGAACTGCTCGCGCTGCGCGGCACGCTTGACCATTTCATGCACCAGACGGATCGCCGGACCAATGCACAGGCCGGCCAGATTGATGCGCTGCTTGTTCAGGGCGCGCATGGCAGTGCGAAACCCCTTGCCCGGCATGTGGCCCACAATGGCATCGGCGGACACGCGGCAATTCTCCAGATACACCTCGCCCACCGGCGAGCCATGCTGGCCCATCTTTTCATATTCGGGGCCGGTGCTCAGCCCGGGGGTGCCGCGCTCGATCAGAAAGGCCGTGATGCCTTCGGCGCCGCGCCCGGCGTTATCGGTGCGCGCAAAAACCGTGAACAGATTCGCCAGTGGCGCATTGGTGATATAGCACTTCACGCCATTCAGAATGTAGTCGGAGCCATGGGGTTCGGCACGTGTTGTCAGGGCGGTGGCGTCAGAACCGGCACCCGGCTCGGTCAGGGCAAAGCACCCGGTCACTTCGCCGGACGCCAGCAAGGGCAGGTACTTTCGCTTTTGCTCCGGCGTGCCGTCCACCACCAGCGACTCTGATGCAATGCCCGTATTGCCGCCAAACCGCGCGCGAAAAACCGTTGCCGCCTGCGAGATCTCCATATTCACCCGGCTGAGCTCTTCAGAAGTGAGCCCGGCGCCGCCGTACTCCTCGGGAATACTGTGACCGAACAGGCCCAGATCGCGCATACGTTGCACGACGGGCTCGGGGATGACATTGTTTTTGTCCACCTCGCGCTCGATGGGAATGCATTCGTTCCAGATGAAATCTCGCACTTGCGCCAGCAAGGCGTCGAACTTTTTCGGATCTCTGATCATGTGGCTTTTTACCTGCTGAAAATTAACGTAGCCCGTAGGCGTTCTCGATACACCGTACCGCCTCCAGCATGAGCGGGGCGATATCTGTTTCCATGGTGTCCCGGGCCAGCCGGTGCCGGGCCATGGTGCAATTGATCGCCACCTGCGGCTCGCTGTCGGGCAGGCGAATGGGCGCGCCGATGGCATGAATTTCCTTGCGCCAGTCGCCCTGCGAATAGCAGAAACGGTGCTGCGCGAAAAAGATTTCGTCGCGGCGGAAAAACTCGTACTCACGCTCGAAACGTTCCGGGTCATCCAGACGCAACCGGTTCAGAACTGCCGTACGCTCGGCCACCGGCGAAGCCAGCAGCAGGGCGCGACCGATGGACGACGCCAGAATCGGCGATGTGCTGCCGATATCGGGCCGATAGGCATTGGCGGCGTCGGCACTGCAGGTTTCGATATACACAACACAGGTTCGGTCGCGAATACCAATATTCACGGTGCAGCCGGTTTGCCGGCTGATTTCCTGCATGTAGGGCCGCGCCAGCTGGCGAATGCGCAAATTGGAAAGCAAGGGATAACCCAGCGACAGCACCCCCGATCCCAGTCGATACTTTTGCAGCCTTTCGTCGTAGTTCAGATAGCCCAGCAACGTCAAGGTATACGTAAGACGGGAAATGGTGGGTTTGGGCAAACCGGTACGATCGTACAGATCGCGATTTCCCAGCACGGGATCCATGGGCGTGAACGCGCGCAAGACCTCGAGCCCCCGTGCCAGATTCATGGCGAACTGACGGTCCTCGGACAGATCGTGAGGGCTTACGAGCCCGGGAAGCGCAATGGATGCCATCGTTTTTTGCTTTACCTTCGTCATACCAGGCTCACATATTCAGACAGACGGTCAAACAGCGTCAACGATTATCAAATCTTGTTTCGCACATCGAAACAAGCGTTGAAAACCGGGCAGAATCAGGCGAAACGAAACGAAAACAGCAGCCAGCAGGACAGTCAGCAGGCGCGCCAGCCGATCACATGATCACGCAGTTCCCGGCGAATGATTTTCCCGGTTGTGGTCAGTGGCAGTTCGGGGACGAAATAAATTTCGCGCGGATACTCATGCGCCGCCAGATGCCGTTTCACATGGTTCTGCAATTCTTTTTTCAGCGTGTCGGACGCCTGGAAATGCTCGTGAAGCACAATCACGGCAACGACAACCTCGGTACGCTCCGGATCAGGCGCGCCAATGACCGCGACCATTTTCACCGCCGGATGCCGGAGCAGGCTGTCTTCGATTTCGCCCGGGCCGATCCGGTACCCTGCTGACGTGATCACATCGTCGTTGCGCCCCACGAACTGCACATAGCCCTCGTTATCCATGCGGCCGGTGTCACCGGTGAGCAGCCAGTCATTCACGAACTTGTCGGCCGTTGCCTGCGGATTGCCCCAATACCCCAGAAACATGACCGGATCCGGTCGCCGAACCGCGATCTGCCCCAACTCGCCCCGGGGAAGCTCGTTGCCCGAGTCGTCAACGACAGCGACACAATGGCCGATCACCGGCCGACCGATGACGCCGGCTTTGGGTGGGGCCAGACCGGCACACGACGACACGGTCATGTTGCATTCCGTTTGCCCGTAGAACTCGTTGATGGTCAGGCCGAAGGTTTGCTCGCCCCACGACAGCAGTTCGGCCCCCAGCGACTCACCGCCACTGGCAACCGACCGCAACGCCAGCCGCCAGCGCGATCCGGGATCGGGCTCGGCGCGCATAAGCTTCAGGGCGGTGGGCGGCAAGAAAGTATTGCGCACCTGAAAATCCTGCATCAGTTGAAAGGCCGCCGCCGCCGAGAACTTTTCAAAGCGATGGGCCACCACGGCAATGCCATGATGCCACGCCGGCATGAGCACATCGAACAACCCGCCTATCCAGGCCCAGTCGGCCGGAGTCCAGAAGCGGTCGCCCTCATGGGGCAAGCCGTTATGCGACATTTCCACACCGGGCAAATGGCCGGGCAGCACGCGATGAGCATGCAATGCCCCTTTGGGATTCCCTGTGGTTCCCGACGTATAGATAATGACCGCCGGATCGTCGCACGAGGTGTCATGGGCGCAGAACTCGGTACTGAACCGGGCCATGCCGGCCGCCATATCGACGGATCCGTCGGCGGTGCCGTCGATGGTCAGCACCACTTTCAACGCAGGCAGATGCGCGCGAATCGCCGCCAGGCGCGCTGCTCCCTGCCGGTTGGTCACCACCACACGAGCACCACTGTCACTGAGGCGAAACCGCAAGGCCTCTTCACCGAACAGGGTAAACAGGGGAATGGAAATGCAGCCCGCCTTGAACGCCGCCACATGGGCAATGGCGGTTTCAGGGGCCTGGGGAAGGAGCACCCCCACGCGATCGCCTGCCCGGACATCGTAGCTGCGAAACACATGGGCCAGCTGGTTGGACAAGGCATGGATCTGTTCAAACGTATAGCGATGGGTGTCGCCATACCCGTCAAGATACAACAGCGCCGTGCGGTCCGGATCGGTCGTGGCCCAGCGTGTGCAGACGTCGACACCGATGTTGTAGCGATCAGGCAGGCTCCATTGAAACTCGCGATTCAATGCGTCGTAATTCCGGGCGCTTAGCGGCAACATATCATTCTCCGTGGGGTGGCGGCCTCAGGCCCGCAAAGCGGCGGCGCTCAGGAAGCGATGAAGGATTCCCGCCGAATAAAAGCGTGCCACCTGGCTTAAAAAGGCACTGAAATCGATACCGGCATCGTTGTCGGCACGATCGGAGATCGTACGGATAACGGCACAGGGCACGCCGTATTCAAAGCAGACCTGGGCAACCGCCGCCCCTTCCATCTCGACGCACAAGGCCGACGGCAAGTCATCACGCAGCTGCTGTATGTGTGCCGCATCGCTGACAAAACAGTCGCCGCTGATGATCAGGCCACAGTGAACGACGGGCGAGACAACATTGAACTGCTTCCGGACGGTGATGGCAACATCGCCGTCAAATTGCTCCGTCACGTAGCGCCCGGCGCTGTCGTGAAGGATATCGGCCAGACCGGCATCCGCCTCGAAATGGCTTCTGCCGAGCAAGGGCACTTCGTAACGGGGAAAAAGCGGACTGACATCCAGGTCGTAGTGCATCAGGGCGGTGCCAACGACAATATCACCCACATTCACATGCCGCGCCACCGCCCCGGCCAGACCCGTGAATACCACCGTTTGCGCGTTGAATTCACGAATAAGCGTTACCGCCGTTGCGGCCGCCGCCACTTTGCCGATGCGCGCCAGTACAACCACACACGGCAAGCCGTGCAAGGTTCCCGAGTAGTAATCGCGCCCGCCGATACTGTGCCGTTGCGCCTTGCCTTCCATGGCCTGGAGCAGCGACGCGATCTCGTCGTGCAGGGCCGCCATAATACCGATCGTCTTCATTGCAATACCTTGAAACCGAAATACACCGCTAATGTAACCGCGCACCCTGTCGTTGCGCCACAGCACTTGCTAAGATCAACCGGCAATGACCGACTCCCTTCCCCATACAATCCTATGCGTATTACCCGACGACTCCTGCTGATCATCGCGGCCGTGGTGCTTGGACTGGCCGCAGTCGGAAGCTATATGGCGCTGGATCGCTGGCAACGGGCCATGATTTTCTCCGTCGAGCTCGGCGACGCACGCTGGGCGCGCGAGGCTCCCGCCAACACCGATGTTGCCGATCTTCCGCTGGAAAACGGCGACACCGTGCGAGCCTGGTTCATTGCCGGCCCCTCCCCCAACGCCCCGACCGTGCTTTACCTGCATGGCTCACGCTGGAACCTGAACAGCAGCGTCTTCCGGATCGAGCGCTGGCTCGACATGGGATACAGCATTCTGGCGATTGATTACCGGGGGTTTGGCGACTCATCCGACCGTCTGCCGTCACAACAGAGCGCCCGGGAAGATGCCCGGCGGGCCCTGCAGGAGCTGGCCAGGCGGCAACCCGATCCCGGCAAGCGCTTTGTGTACGGCCACAGCCTGGGCGGCGCGATCGCCGCCGATCTTGCATCACGCCACACCGACGTGGAATTTGCCGGGCTCATCCTGGAGTCAACCTTCACCCGTATCCGTGACATGATAGGCAGCAGCCGCTGGGCGCACATTCCGGGGTTGCAGTATCTGGTCACGCAGCCCTTCGATTCACTCACGGCCATGAGCCGCATCCGGCAGCCGGTGCTGTTCATTCACGGCACCGATGACCGCGTGGTTCCCCACACCATGAGCGATGAACTGTACCGAGCCGCCCAGGCACGGCCGCAGGGCAGGCAGGTTCTGGTGAAAATAGACGGCGCCTCACACTCGGGTGCCAGCCGCAATGCCGGCTACGCCTTTGCCGTCCAGGAATTCATCCGCAACGCTCAGCATTATTCGGGTGCGCCCACCTAGCAACAACGCGAATAGAAAGCCATGTGGCCGGCAGGTATACTGAACCGGAACCTTGATTCAAAGGCAACCCATTCGGTAACGGAAACTCATGGCTACTCTCGAATTCTTGCAAAACCTTTCCGAACATCACGGCGGCGATATTGCCCTTGACGACGGCGAAACCGCAGTCACCTACAGCGAGCTGGTCACGGCGGCCAACGCGCTGGCGGTAGCGCTGCAAAACAAGGATCCCGTTCCAGGGTCCCGCGTTGCCCTGTGCGCCGCAACGTCGCTCGAATACCTGGTCACTGTGCTGGCCGTTCAGGCGGCGGGAAAGATCCTGGTTCCCCTGAACGTGCACGACACCCCGCAGAAGCTTTACGACATTCTGCTCAAAACACTGCCCAGCACCATCATCGTCGATGCCGTGGGCGAACAGCAAATCCAGTGCGACGACGACCTGAAGATCACCTTCGCCCAGTTTGAAGGCCTGGTGCGAACCTACTTTGGCGAAAAGCCCGAATCAGTCGACGCCACGCAAATCGTCACGGCACTTCCCCAACCCCTGGTAACCCAGGAAGACGAAAGCGCCGGCCTGCCGCCTGGCGGCGCGGCGTAACGCCGCCACCTGTTTTCGCCCCATGCCCGGCCCCCACCGCCGCACTCCCCGCATCGGCCTTGCGCTGGGCAGCGGGTCGGCGCGCGGCTGGGCTCATATCGGGGTCATACAGGCGCTCGACGATGCGGGCATCCGCCCCGATATCGTGTGCGGCACCTCGATCGGCGCCCTGGTCGGCGCCGCCTACGCGGCCGGCGAACTGGAACGCTTCGCCGGCTGGGTCAGCAGCCTGGGCGTTACCGATGTGCTGTCATTTCTCGATGTAGGGCTGGCCGGCGGCATGATCAAGGGCGAGCGTCTCATGGGTTTTTTCAAGCGCAATTTCATTGATCGGCCCATTGAAGATCTGCCCCGCCAATTCGGAGCGGTCGCCACCGCGCTGGAAACCGGTCACGAAATCTGGTTGCGATCCGGTTCCACCATTGATTGCGTCCGCGCCTCGCTGGCACTGCCGGGCCTGTTCTCTCCGGTGTGGCACGAAGGCCGCCTGTTGGTTGACGGCGGTCTGGTGAACCCGGTGCCGGTGTCGCTGGCACGCGCCATGGGGGCCGACATCGTCATTGCCATCGACCTGAACGCCGACATCCTGGGCCGCCATTTGCAGCGCAATGCCGCGCCCCCCGACGCCACCGATGAACGGCCCGCGGCAGGCTATGAATGGTTACGCAAGGTGCAGGAAAATCTGGGCAATCTGTGGCCACAGGCAACGGCCGAGCCTGCGCCTGAAATTCCGTCGGTCATGAATGTGGTGGCGGCCAGTTTGAATATCATGCAGGTACGCATCACCCGCAGCCGCATGGCGGGTGAACCCCCCGACATCGTCATTGCGCCCCGTCTGGCCCATCTGGCGCTCATGGATTTCCACCGCGCGGCGGCCGCCATCGACGCAGGCCGCGAAGCGGCAAAAACCTCGATTACCGCGCTCACGGCGCTGGGCATAGGCCACGGCCGCGCCGGCGCCAACGGCACACCCCCGAACGATCAGCCGAACCGGCCGGTAATGTAGTCTTCGGTTTCCTTGCGGGCAGGCTTGACGAAAATCTGGTCGGTTTCGCCGAACTCCATGAGCTCACCCAGATACATGTACGCGGTATAGTCGGAACAACGGGCCGCCTGCTGCATATTGTGGGTCACGATAACCACGGTGTAATCGGCTTTCAGCTCGGCAATGAGCTCCTCGATTTTTGCCGTGGAAATCGGATCCAGTGCCGAACACGGCTCATCCAGCAGCAGCACTTCGGGCTTGATGGCCACGCCGCGCGCAATACACAACCGCTGTTGCTGGCCGCCCGACAAGCCATTGCCGCTCTGGCCCAGTTTGTCCTTCACCTCGTTCCACAGCGCAGCCTTGGTCAACGCCCACTCAACACGCTCGTCCATTTCCCCTTTGCTGAGCTTTTCGAACAACCGGACGCCAAACGCAATGTTGTCGTAAATGCTCATGGGAAAGGGGGTTGGCTTCTGGAAAACCATGCCGACCTTGGCGCGAATGAGTGAAATATCCATCTTTGACGTAAGCAGGTTCTCTCCGTCAAGGTTGATTTCACCCTCGGCACGCTGGCCGGGATACAGTTCATACATGCGGTTAAACGTTCGCAGCAACGTGGATTTCCCGCAACCCGAGGGGCCGATGAACGCCGTTACCTTGTTTTCCCGGATGGAAAGGTTCACGTTTTTGATAGCTTGGTAATTGCCGTAGTAAAAATTGAGGTTCTTGACTTCAATTTTGGTACGGGCGGCAGATGCTGCGGCAGAAGTACTTGGCATAATCAGTTCCCGACCCGGGCGGCAAGCCCGGTGTCATGAGTTATTTGCGAAACAGAGAGCGTGCGGCAATGTTAATGCCCAACACCAATAAAGTGATCAATACGGCACCGGCCCACGCCAGGCGATTCCAGTCTTCAAAGGGGCTGGCGGCAAACTGGAAGATGACAACCGGCAGGTTGGCCAGGGGCGCATTCATATTCATTGACATGAACTGGTTGTTCAGCGAAGTGAACAGCAGCGGCGCGGTTTCACCCGAAATTCGCGCAATGGCCAGCAGAACCCCGGTCACAATGCCGGATCGCGCCGCCCGGTAGCAAATGAAAATGACGATTTTCCATTGCGGGCAACCCAGTGCCGCGGCCGCTTCCCGCAACGTGTTGGGTACCAGGCTGAGCATATTGTCGGTAGACCGTACAACCACGGGGATCACCAGAATACCCAGCGCGAACGAACCCGCCCATCCCGAATAGTGCCCCACTTGCGCTACGTAGACCGCATAAATGAACAGGCCGATAATGATCGACGGGGCGGACAGCAGTACATCATTCAGGAAGCGCGTGGCAGGCACCAGCCACCCGCGCTTGCCGTATTCGGCCAGGTAGGTGCCGGCCAGTATGCCGATGGGTGTTCCGATCGCCGTTCCCGTGAAAGCCATCATGATGCTGCCCACAATGGCGTTCATTAGTCCGCCGTCGGATCCCGGCGGCGGCGTTGGCTCGGTGAACAAGGTCAGCGACAAGGCCGACCCGCCCTTGACCAGCAAGGTAAGAATGATCCAGAACAACCAGAACAGGCCGAAGGCCAGGGTAAGACTGGACACCACCAGCATGAGCCGGTTGAACAGGCTGCGCCGACGATACACCTTGTTCGACGCATTCACAATAGAATCTGAACTAAACATGCGCGCAATTCCCTGGATTAATGAGACGTACCTTCACCCTTGGACAGGCGCAAAAGCAGTAATTTGGAGAACGCCAGCACGATGGTGGTGATCAGGAAAAGGATCAGGCCCAGTTCAAGAAGTGCCGATTTCTGCATGCCGCCGGCCTCGTTGAATTCGTTGGCCAGCGCCGACGCAATCGAATTCGACGGTGAAAACAGCGATTCGGGCAGGTTGAACGAATTACCGATAACAAACGTGACTGCCATGGTTTCACCCAGTGCACGACCCAGCCCCAGCATGATCCCGCCGATGACACCGGTTTTGGTGTAGGGCAGCACAACTTTCCAGACCACTTCCCACATGGTGCTTCCCAGCCCGTACGCCGACTCTTTCAGCAAGGGCGGAACCAGCTCGAACACATCACGCATGACGGCCGTAATGAACGGGATGATCATGATCGACAGAATGAGCCCCGTCGTGAACACGCCAATGCCGAACGGCGGGCCGGCGAACAGGTTTTCAAGCACCGGAACACCCTCGAAGAACGCGATCATGGCCGGCTGAATGGACGACTGGAACAACGGCACGAAAACAAAAAGCCCCCACATGCCGTAAATGATCGAGGGAATTGCGGCCAGCATTTCAATGGCCGTACCCAGGGGCCGGCGCAGCCACACCGGCGACAGCTCGGTCAGGAACATGGCGATCCCGAACGACACCGGTACCGCAATGAGCAAAGCGATAAACGATGTCAGCAACGTACCCACCACCGGCACCATGGCGCCGTAGATGTTTTGTACCGGGTCCCAGTTATTGGTCCATAGAAACGACAGGCCGTACTCGGCAATGGATTCCCGGCTGCCGTAGATGAGGGACACCATGATGGCCCCCAGCAGGATAAAAACCAGAAAAGCAAAGAGTCGTGTCAGATTCCGGAATAACGTGTCCAAAAGGACATTCTGCGGATTGCTCATTGGGTGTTCCCAGTACTCGGTGAATTGCTATCGTTTCTACACAAAACGGAGACGGTGCACCGAGGTAACACCGTCTCCTGGACCATCAGATCAAGTGGCTGTCACAAGACCGTCGGTAAGTATTACTTCCAGATCGCCGAGCCGTCAGCCGCTTTGATTTCGGCGGCCCAGCCCTTGCGGATCAGGTCGGTCACGCTGCCAGGCATAGGAACGTAGTCCAGTTCGGCGGCCATTTTGCCACCATTCTTGAATGCCCAGTCAAAGAACTTCATGGCTTCCAGGGCGGCCGCAGGCTTGTCCTGTTTTTTGTGCATCAGGATGAAGCTGGCCGACGTTACGGGCCAGGAATCGGCGCCGGCGGAATTCGTCAGCACGACACCCATGCCGGGAGCGCTTGCCCAATCGGCGTTAGCGGCAGCGGCGGCAAAGGCTTCCTGGGTAGGCTGCACAAACTTGCCGTCTTTGTTCTGCAGCTGCGTCCAGGACAGCTTGTTCTGCTTGGCGTAAGCATATTCCACGTAGCCGATCGAGTTCTTCAGCTGGCGAACATAGGCGGCGACGCCCTCGTTGCCTTTACCGCCCTGGCCGGTGGGCCACTTCACGGCTTTGCCTTCACCGACTTTCTCTTTCCACTCGGCGGACACTTTGGACAGGTAGTTTGTCCAGCCGAATGTGGTGCCTGAACCGTCGGAACGGTGGACAACGATAATGGTGGCGCTAGGCAACTTGGCATCGGGGTTCAATGCCTTGATCGCCGCATCATCCCACTTCGTGATTTTCTTCAGGTAGATATCGGCAAGCACCTGGCCGGTCAGCTTGAGCTGGCCGGGCTGTACGCCGTCAACATTCACGACGGGAACGGTGCCGCCGATAATCGCGGGGAACTGGAACAGACCGTTTTCGTCCAGCTTGGCGCCGGGCATGGGATCGTCGGACGCACCGAAATCGACTGTCTTGGCGATGATTTGCTGCTGACCGCCACCGGAACCGATGGACTGGTAGTTGACGCGGTTACCGGTTGCCTCTTGGTAAGCCGCAGCCCACTTGGCGTAAATGGGATAAGGGAATGTAGCGCCGGCACCGGTGATATCGGCGGCCTGCGCTGCCAGCGATGCGGCACCGAAGGCGATACCGAGCGAAACCTGGGAAATTACGCGTTTCAACATAGAGGAATCCTCTTTATTCAAGACTGGTTAAGACAGGCTGACCCTGCACAACCGATATGCTAAACACGCAATGTGACATGTTCGTGACAATCATGAAATGAAACATTACCCCAGTGCACCGGCCAGGTACTGGTGCAAATTGAACGGTTTGCCACGCCCCTTGATCTTTACGTAAGTACCGTCGGGCAGCCCTTTCCAGGCAAGCTGGTTGTCACGCAATGCAAACGTGAAAGCCTCGTTGATGACGCGGCGCTTCAGGCG
This sequence comes from Burkholderiaceae bacterium, assembly GCA_050252075.1. Lineage (GTDB taxonomy): Bacteria > Pseudomonadota > Gammaproteobacteria > Burkholderiales > Burkholderiaceae_B > JAAYGT01. The sequence goes on from JBFWLP010000002.1 coordinate 68,037, forward strand.
CTTGTCCAGAATGGGGAAACCTACCTCGACCCGCCTGAAAAAGTTCCGGTCCATCCAGTCGGCCGACGACAGATACACGGTTTCGGCGCCATTGTCGTAAAAATAAAACACCCGGGAATGTTCGAGAAACTGCCCGATAATGGAACGCACCTGTATGTTGTCGGAAAGCCCGGCCACCCCCGGGCGCAACGCACAGGCGCCGCGCACGATCAGGTCGACGCGCACCCCTGCCTGGCCGGCCTTGTAAAGCGCCTCGATGATAATGGGTTCGAGCAAGGAATTCATTTTCGCCATGATCCTGGCCTTCTTGCCCGCGCGGGCATTGGCCGTTTCCTGGCGAATACGACTGAGCATGGTTTCATGCAGGCTGAACGGCGACTGCAACAATTGCTTCAAAGGGCGACGCGCACCCAGACCGGTTAGCAGCGAGAAGATTTTGTCCATGTCTTCGCACATGACCTGATCGGCGGTGAGCAAGCCGAAATCGGTATACAGCCGGGCGGTGCGCGGGTGGTAGTTGCCGGTGCCCAAATGCCCGTACCGCCTTATGTGGCCGTCTTCCCGGCGCAGCACCAGAGCCATCTTGGCGTGCGTTTTATGGCCAACCACCCCGTAACTGACATGGGCGCCAACCTCTTCGAGCTTGGCCGCCCAGTTGATATTGGTTTGCTCGTCGAAGCGCGCCATGAGCTCGACCACCACGGTAACTTCCTTGCCGGCCTTGGCCGCCGCCAGCAGCAACCGCATGAGCTCGGAATCTTCACCGGTGCGGTAGATTGTCTGTTTGATGGCCACAACATTCGGATCGGTGGCCGCTGCGGTAAGAAAGTTCAGCACAGGCTGGAAAGCCTGGTAAGGATGGTGCAGCAAGTGGTCGCGCTGAGCAATCGCCTGGAACAGCGCTGCGGGATCGTTCGATATTTTGTCGAACGGTGCCGGCAACCGGGGTTTGTGCTCATCGAACACCAGGCCAGGACGAACCGCGATATTGCAGATCTGCATGAGTCGGGACAAATTCACCGGCCCGCTGACCCGATAGGTGTCGTGCGGCTGCAACAAGAACTCTTGCTGCAGGAAGACCTCGAGCTCGGGCGGCATGTGATGGTCGATTTCCAGGCGCACGGCGGCCCCGAAATTGCGCTGCGACAGCTCACCCTGCAAGGCTTGCCGCAAGTTCGTGATTTCTTCTTCGTCGACAAACAGATCACTGTTGCGGGTGACACGCCACTGGTATACCCCCTTGACCTCCAGCCCCGGAAACAGCTCCCCCACAAAGGCGCTGATCATGGCGCTGAGCAAAATGAAACCGTGTTGCGCCCCGGCCAGATCGGCAGGCACGCGAATGACGCGAGGCAAGGCGCGGGGCGCCTGCACAATGGCGATGGAAGCGCTGCGGCCGAATGCGTCCTGCCCCGACAGCGAGACTATGAAGTTCAGGCTTTTGTTATACACCCGGGGAAAAGGATGGGCGGGATCCAGGCCGATGGGCGTGAGCAGCGGCATGACGTCGCGATGAAAGCCCTCTTCGACCCAGGCGCGCAACGGCTCGGACCACTCGGAAGGCTCCAGCAAGACAATGCCCTCGCCCCGCAAGCGCGGCAGCACGTCGTTCATGAGCAGATGATTCTGGCGATCGACCAGCACATGCGTTGCGCGTTGAACCTGCTGAAAGGCCTCTCCGGGAGTCATGCCGTCGGGGCGCACAACATTCGGGGTTTGCCGTTTCTGCTCTTTCAGACTTGAAATGCGTATTTCAAAGAACTCGTCGAGATTCGAGCTGACAATGCACAGATAGCGAAGCCGCTCCAGCAGCGGCGTAGAGCGATTTTCGGCCATGGCCATGACTCGCTCATTGAACTTCAGCAAGGAAAGTTCACGATTCAGCAGGGTGGACTCACCCGATGACAACGCCATGCATACACCTTAAAAAGTTAAAACCGAAGACAGGGGGCCAAGCTACCTTTTACTGCATTTTTATGACATTTCTATGACAGTCTAGCGGATTCCCTTTCGTTGCTGAATCCCCGGGCCCCGGCCAGCGCAGGCACCCATGTATCCGTATAATTTCACCATCGCCATCTAGAAACTGAATCATGGATCACCTACTTGCGGCCGTCGACCTCGGTTCCAACAGCTTTCGGCTTTCCATCGGACGGGTCGTGCAGCAAAACGGCGTGGCGCACATTTACGCCATAGACAAGCTTCGTGAATCCGTCCGGCTGGCGGCGGGCCTGGACGATAACCTGTGTCTGGACGAACCCGCAGTGCAGCGCGCTATTTCCGTACTGGAGCGGTTTGGCGAACGACTGCGCCACTTTCACCCCAACAGCGTACGGGCCGTCGCCACGAACACCTTTCGGGTGGCACGCAATATCCCCGACATTCTGCCCCGTGCGGAAGCCGCGCTGGGTTTTCCCATCGAGGTTATTTCAGGCCAGGAAGAAGCCCGCCTGATCTTCGCGGGCATCAGCAACGAACTACCCCCCTCGGACAACCGCCGGCTGATGATCGATATCGGTGGCGGCTCCACCGAGGTGATCATTGGCAAGGGGTTCAAGCCCCTGCACCTGAGTTCGCTTTTTATGGGCTGTGTCAGCTTTACCCGCCAGTTCTTCCCCGACGGCCACATCACTGAAGAACGCATGCACCAGGCGATGGTGGCCGCGCGGCGCCAGTTCGAAGGCATCTCGCGTCAGTACCGGCGCACAGGCTGGCAAGAGGCCTATGGCTCGTCGGGCACTGCGAAAGGTTTGATCGCCGTGCTGGAGCAAGGCGGTATGTCGCCGCGCGGCATTACCCTTGACGGCTTGCAAAAACTGGCCAGGAAACTCATACGCGATGGCCGCGTCATTCTGGAAGAATTGCCCGGCCTGAAATACGACCGCTCGCTGGTGCTGGCGGGCGGCCTGGCCATCATGACCGCCGCTTTCCAGGAACTGGGTATCAAGGTGATGCACGCGGGCGAAGGGGCACTGCGCGTCGGTGTGCTTTACGATCTGCTGGGCCGTGAATCATCGCACGATAAACGCGAGGAAACAGTCAAACAATTCATGAAACGCTACCATGTCGACGCGCGGCAGGCCGAACGTGTCGAGCGGGTTGCCATGCAGCTGTTCAACCAGCTCAACTTGCCCGAGAGCTTCGACAAAGACGAACTGGAACGCGGCCTGCGGTGGGCGGCGCGGTTGCACGAGGCGGGCATCAGCATCGCTCACGACGGCTACCACAAACACAGCGCCTATATTCTTGAGCATGCCGACATGCCGGGATTTTCGCGTGTGGACCAAAAATTGCTGGCGCTGCTGGCCTTGGGACACAACGGCAAACTAAGCAAAGTGAAGGCGGCGAACCCGCCCGAAACCACCTGGCTTACCGTTCTGTGCCTGCGTCTGGCCGTACTTCTGTTGCGCCGGCGCCAGGACATGAACCGGGTGCCGCTGCAGCTTCAGGTGAAGGGTTCCACGTTCACGGTGCAAGTTGACGGGAACTGGCTGAAACAGAACCCGCTGTCCGATTACTCGCTACAGGCCGAGCAGCACGAATGGAAAAAATCGGGGTTCAGCCTGGTGGTCGACAACGACGCCTGACACCAGGAACACCACCCGACGGCCCTACGGAACGAGCGGCGGCTACAAACCAAAGTGGCGCCGGTAGCGGTTGTCCATGCACGTGACATCGAGCAGCACAGGAAAATCGGCGGTATTGAAGTCGGGATCCCAGGCGGGCTCACCGCAAATAACCGCCCCCAGCTTCAGGTATCCCTTGATAAGCGGCGGCACGCGAGCGGGAAGTTCGCTGTCCAGACGGTCGACCGGATAGCGATGATGGGGTGTCAGACGTGGGATATCGGCACGCTGCGCCAGCACCTGGCCGGCCTGGCGCCACACCGCCGCCGCCGTCACGCCGTCGTCGCGCAAGCTGACGCTGGCACAACCCAGCACATGGCGAAAGCCAAACTGCTGCACCAGTTTCGCAATGCCCGACCACAACAGCATAATGACCGACCCGTTGCGGTAAGCCGAATGAGTGCATGACCGGCCAACCTCGACAATGCTGCTGTAAAGCGAGCCCAGACCGGACAGATCAAATTCCGACTCGGAGTAATAGCCGCCCGCTTTGACCGCATTGGCCGGTGTCAGCAAGCGATACGTGCCCACCACCTGGTTGGTACCCAGTTCCTTCACCATAAGATGCTCGCACCAGGGGTCGAAGCGGTCGGCGTCGATTCCGTTGGCATCGTCGGGAAACACGGCGTTCATTTCCTCGGTGAAGACGCGATACCGCAAACGCTGGATAGCCTCGAGTTCATCATCGGTGCGGGCGAGCCCGACTGCCAGGCCGGCGGGCTGGCCTTCGAGCCAATTTGCCCCAACCACTGGATGCTCAAGCTGAATACGAGCGATTTCTAACATGCATGCCCCTCCGGTAAGTGGGTGCATTGTGCGCCGGGAATGTTGCAGCAAATTGATGGCTACATTACACGCTTGTTAAATCAACGGCAAGCAGCTCCTCGATACCTTCGTGCACCAGGGTTTCGTTCTCGGCCTCGACCATCAGGCGCAGTTTGGGTTCGGTACCGGAAGCCCGTATCAACACCCTGCCCCGCCCCGCCAGCCGGGCCTCGACAGCCCGCGTAGCCTGTGTGAGGCCCGGATGGTTTTTCCAGTCGAGCCCCGCGCTGAGCGGCACGTTCACCATCTTCTGGGGATACATCTTCAGCTCGGCGACCAAGGCGTCGAGACTGCGACCGCTGCGTATCATGGCCGTGAGCACCTGCAAGGCGGCCACAATGCCGTCACCGGTGGTGTGCCGGTCGAGACATAACAGGTGGCCGGAGCTTTCCCCGCCAAACTGCCAGCCGCGGGACAACAGGCTTTCAAGCACGTAACGGTCGCCCACGTTGGCGCGCACGAACTCCACCCCTATGGCCTGCATCTGCTTTTCAAAGCCGAAGTTGGTCATCAGTGTTCCAACCACGCCGGGAACATCACCCTGCGTCATGCGATCCCGCACAATGGCATAAAGCAATTCGTCGCCGTTGTACAACCGGCCGTCGCCGTCGACCATCTGCAGGCGGTCGGCATCGCCATCCAGAGCGATACCGATATCGGCACCCCGCCGTTTCACCTCGGCAAGCAAGGTTTCCGGATGCATGGCCCCGACACCGTCGTTGATGTTGAAACCATCGGGCTCGCACCCGATGGCCGTAACCTCGGCACCCAGCTCGCGAAAAACCTGAGGGGCAATATGATAGGCCGCTCCGTGAGCGGCATCGACCACAATGGACAGGCCAAGCAGGTCGAGTGTGCCGGGGAAGGTACTTTTGCAAAACTCAATGTAACGCCCCGCCGCATCATCGATCCGCCGGGCTCTGCCCAGCGCTTCCGATGACACGCAAGCCATGGGGCCGTCAATTGCGGCCTCGATTTCTTCTTCAATGTCATCGGGCAACTTCATGCCCTGCCCCGAAAAGAACTTGATGCCGTTGTCCTGGTACGGATTATGGGACGCACTGATGACGATGCCGGCAACCAGTCGTAATGCCCGGGTAAGATGTGCGACGGCCGGCGTGGGAACCGGCCCGGCCAGCAGAACATCGACACCGGCCGACGACAGCCCGGCTTCAAGCGCCGATTCGAGCATATAGCCGGAAATGCGGGTGTCCTTTCCAATCACAACCGCCGGACGCCCCCGGCCCGGAAACTTGCGAGTCAGCACTTTGCCGGCGGCATACCCCAACCGAAGTGCGAACTCGGCATTGATGGTGCTGCCACCCACCAGCCCGCGTATACCGTCGGTGCCAAAATACTTGCGCTTAGCCATCGCGGCCTCCTTGTTGAACGGCTGCCCAGACACGCAGGGCATCCACTGTTTCTTCGACATCGTGCACACGAACAATGGCCGCCCCCCGGGCAACGCCCGCCAGCGCGGCGGCCAGGCTTCCCGAGAGCCGGCCTTTGGGATCCTTGTTGACGATATGCCCGATCATGGATTTGCGCGATACGCCGATAAGCCAGGGCAGACCGTCGATGGCCATGGAGGGGAAGTCGCGCAACAGCTGATAATTTTGCTCAGGCGTTTTACCGAAGCCTAATCCGGGATCCAGCACGATACGCTCGGACCCCACACCGGCCGTGCGCAACACGGCCACCCGCTCACTCAGGAAACGACCGACCTGGGCCATGACATCGCCGTGCATGGGAGCCTGCTGCATGGTTTTCGGTTCGCCTTGCATGTGCATGACACACACACCACAGGAGTAACCGGCCACCGCATCCACCGCGCCGGGAAGCCGCAAGCCATAAATGTCGTTGATCATGTCGGCGCCGGCGTCGAGCGCGGCACGCATGACGTCGGGCTTGAACGTATCGACGGACAGCGGCACTCCCAGGCCTTGCAAATGACGGATAACCGGCACGACCCGGCGCAGTTCCTCGTGGACCGGAACCGGCTCGGCTCCCGGGCGCGTGGACTCGCCGCCGATGTCCAGAATGTCGGCACCCTGCTCAACCAGTTTCTGCGCATGGGCAATGGCCTGGTCGGTGGCAAAATGCTCCGCTCCGTCGGAAAAAGAGTCGGGCGTAACGTTGACGATGCCCATGACAAGCGGGCGCTCAAGTTCAAGCCTGAAGCGCCCGCAAAGGAAAGTAGATTTCATAGGCAAAAATTGCCGAAAACCGGTTGAACTGCTAGACCGGCGTTGCTGCCGTACTGTCGCCCGTTGATGCTACGCCACTGGGGGGCGTGTTGCTGGGAGGCGAATCGTTGGTTGAGGGAGGACGTGGAGCACGCGGCGGACGACCCTCCATGATGTCGTTGATCTGCTCGGCATCGATGGTTTCCCATTCCAGCAAGGCGGACGTCATGGCTTCCATCTTGTCGCGGTTGTCTTCGATGAGCTTGCGGGCAATGCTGTATTGCTGGTCGATGATCGCACGGATTTCCTGATCGACCTTCTGCATGGTGGCCTCGGAGACGTGCGTGGTTTTCGTAACGCTGCGCCCCAGGAACACTTCACCCTCGTTCTCGGCATACACCACCGGGCCCAGGGTTTCCGTCATGCCGTAGCGCGTGACGATATCGCGGGCAATTGCGGTGGCCCGCTCGAAATCGTTCGAAGCACCGGTGGTCATCTGGTGCATGAAGACCTCTTCGGCGATACGCCCGCCGAAGAGCACGGCAATGGTGTTCAGCAGGCGCTCTTTATCCATGCTGTAGCGGTCGCTTTCAGGCAACTGCATGGTGACGCCCAGCGCACGCCCGCGCGGAATGATGGTGACCTTGTGCACCGGATCGGTTTTCGGCAGCAGCCGCGCCACCAGGGCGTGACCCGCCTCGTGATAGGCCGTATTGCGACGTTCTTCTTCGGGCATGATGAGCGAACGGCGCTCGGCACCCATGATGATTTTGTCCTTGGCTTTTTCGAAGTCGCTCATTTCGACCGTGCGGCCGTTACGGCGCGCCGCGAACAGGGCGGACTCGTTGACCAGATTGGCCAGATCAGCCCCCGAAAACCCGGGTGTGCCGCGCGCCAGCACGGTGGCGTCGACATCGGTACCCAAAGGCACCTTGCGCATGTGCACCTTGAGAATCTGCTCGCGGCCACGGATATCGGGCAACGGCACCACCACCTGCCGGTCAAAGCGACCGGGGCGCAGCAGGGCCGGGTCGAGAACGTCGGGCCGGTTGGTGGCCGCAATGACCAGAACACCCTGCCCGGTTTCAAAACCATCCATCTCGACCAGCAACTGGTTCAGCGTTTGTTCACGCTCGTCGTTGCCGCCGCCCAGGCCGGCGCCGCGCTGACGGCCCACCGCATCGATTTCGTCGATAAAGATGATGCACGGCGCCTGCTTCTTGGCATTCTCGAACATGTCGCGCACACGAGCGGCACCCACACCCACGAACATTTCAACGAAATCGGACCCCGAAATGCTGAAGAACGGCACCTTGGCCTCGCCCGCAATGGCCTTGGCCAGCAGGGTTTTACCCGTACCAGGCGAGCCGACCATAAGCACACCACGCGGGATACGCCCGCCCAGACGCTGGAATTTGGTAGGGTCGCGCAGAAAATCGACCAGTTCCTGAACGTCTTCCTTGGCTTCGTCGCACCCGGCGACATCGACAAACGTAATGTTATTGGTGTTTTCATCGAGCATGCGGGCACGCGACTTGCCGAAGCTGAACGCCCCGCCCTTGCCGCCGCCCTGCATCTGGCGCATGAAGAAGATCCAGACCCCGATCAGCAACAGCATGGGGAACCAGGAAATGAAAATGCTGGTCAGGAACGAGGGCTCTTCACGGGCCTTGCCCGATACCTGCACCCCTGACTTGACCAGTTCGGGCACCATCCAGAGATCGCCCGGCGAGGTTAGCGTGTACGGACGGCCTGCATCGGGCGTTACATACAGCGTGTCGCCCTGGATGTCGACTTTGCTGATGCGCCCCGCACGTGCGTCATCCATGAATTGTGTATAAGTCACACCCTCGGATGTGGTGGGGCGCCCGTCGAACTGTTTGAATACAGTGAACAGCACCAGCGCAATCACCATCCAGATGGCAACTTTTGAAAACGAGTTGTTCAAAGCCAACCTCCTACATATAACCCGCGCCTGCCGGATACAGAGCCACGCCTGACCACCGGCAGCAAAATAATTAATTCATTCTACCCGATCGCAACACCCCTGTAATGGGATAACCCTTATGGCTTAAGGCGACGCGCCACTAAAAATGTTTCAGAGGATTTATCGCGCGAAGCTTTGGGTTTGCGTTCGACAACCCGCTGAAAGTGCCGTTTGAAGGTTTCCACGATCTGGGAGAACCCGCTGCCGTGAAACGCCTTGACGACAAGAGCTCCGTCGGGCTTCAGGTGTCGAGTGGCGAAATCAAGCGCCAGATCGCACACATGCTGAATTCTAGCTGAATCTGCAGAACTTACACCGGACAAGTTGGGGGCCATGTCGGAAATGACAAGATCAACCGGCATCCCCTGAAGGTGCTCCCGCAGGATTTCCAGTACGCTGTCTTCGCGAAAATCGCCCTGGATGAACTCCACACCCGCGACCGGCTCCATGGGAAGCATATCCAGTGCGATAATACGCCCCTGAACAACGCCACCGGGGCCCGCCAGCCGCTCACGCAACACCTGGGACCAGCTTCCCGGCGCGCTTCCCAGATCAACAACCACATCTCCCGGACGAAGCAGTTTTTCGACATCCAGTATCTCGATCAGCTTGAACGCCGCCCTGGCCCGATAGCCTTTTTGTTGCGCCATTTTGACGTAGGGATCATTGATATGTTGCTGAACCCACTCTTTTGAGAATTTTTTCTTGGCCATTCCCGTACAATCTCATTATGCCGAAACTTGAAATTACCCCTCAGCAGCGCAGCGAACTGCGCGCTGCCGCCCACCCTCTGAAACCCGTGGTACTGATCGGGGAAAAAGGGCTGTCCGACGCTGTTCTGAAAGAAATAGAAGTACATCTGAACGCCCACGGGCTGATCAAAGTACGTGTTGCCGGCGACGACCGCCCGGCGCGCGTCGCACTTTACGACACGCTGTGTGAAACCTTGTCGTGTGCCCCGGTTCACCATTTGGGCAAAACGCTTATTATCTACCGCCCGTCGGAAAAAGCACAGAAATTCAGCAAACCGGCCGTGCCCGAGCCTACGCGGGCCGTTCGCAAGCCCTCGGAACCTCATACGCCCAAAAAACAGGCGGCCCAGGGGGTGACGCTTACACGGAAATCAGAAAAAGCCAGGCGCTCGGGCCCTACCGATGCCCCGGAAGCGGCCGCCCCCAAAGTGCGGCGCAGCCTGGCGGGATCCGCACGCCCCGCGCCGCACGGCATTCCCCGTCGCTCAGGCAGCGCGCTGTCGCTGCGCGCCGGGGCCCGCCGAGGCCGCCGGTAACCCGGCGGTTTACTCGTAGCGTACGCTGACAACTTCGTATTCACGCAGGCCGCCCGGGGCCTGCACCTGTACGACATCGCCCTCGCTCTTGCCGATGAGGGCGCGTGCTACCGGGCTGGAAACCGAAATCATGTTTGCCCGGATATCGGCCTCGACGTCGCCCACAATTTGGTAGGTAACCCGGTTGCCGGTGTCCAGATCCTCGATTTCCACGGTGGCACCGAACACGGCCCTGCCATCGACGTCGAGTGTCGAAGGGTCGATGATCTGGGCGTTCGACAGCGTGCCTTCCAGCTCCTGAATGCGCCCCTCGACGAAGCCTTGCCGCTCACGAGCGGCGTCGTATTCCGCATTCTCGGATAAATCGCCTTGAGCGCGCGCTTCGGCAATCGCATTGATGACCTCGGGACGCTCCACGGTTTTCAAACGATGTAACTCAGCTTGCAGACGCTCAGCGCCACGCACTGTCAACGGTATCGCAGACATAAATCTTCCTGATGAAAAGTAAAAAGACGCTCCGCCGGGAGCGCCTGATTGAGACTAATGGTTTATTGCATTGCGGCAACTGCAAGCCGGGCACAACGCCACGGAAGCCGCAGAATAAAGCGCAACTACACGCAGTGATGCGCAGTTACGGAAAGAGCAAAACAAAACCCCGGCCTGGACACAAACCGGGGATACAGGTGTATTGTCGGCAAACTACGGCAAAATTGCAAGTGCCCGGCACATACCTGCCGAACACCCGCCCGCCATGCCGCCCGGAACGGCAGGCAAAACCTTACGCGCGACGCTGCAACAGGGCATTGAGCAAAATGGCGCCGAAGGTGGCGGTACCAATGCCGTCGAGCCGGAAGGCGCCCAGTTCCAGTGAAAAATTGCCGGCCCCCAGAACCAGGGTCACTGCCGCAACAATAAGATTGCGGTTGTCGCTGAAGTCGACCTGGTTCACCACCCAGATACGAGCACCCGCGACGGCAATCAGGCCGAAAACGACAATGGACATGCCGCCCAGCACCGGCCCCGGAATGGTCTGGATCAAGGCGCCGAACTTGGGCGAGAAGCCCAGCACGATGGCAATCAGTGCAGCCACCACAAACAACAGGGACGAATAGAT
>JBFWLP010000003.1:0-71258 GCA_050252075.1 Burkholderiaceae bacterium
GAGCTCGTGTCCGGTGGCATGGCCGACGAAAAAATCAAGCGTGTGCTGGGTCTGGCCGATACGGTCAGCCTTATGAAAGACGATCCGGGGGCGGCCGTGAACCGCCGTATCAGCATTGTCATTCTGAATTCCCGGGCCGAGCGGCGCATCGATCAGGAAAACGCTGCCGGATGGACCCCCGAACGCCTGCAGGAAATGCTGGCACCACTGCGCGATTCGGGTGTTGTCGGCCGGCCGCCGCCCGCTGAATCGCCCTGACAACGCCCCAGGACACAAGGATTTACGGAATGGACAGCACTAACGTGAGCGTACTGGAGCAGGATTTTCGCAGCGATGCAACCCGCCAACTGGCCGAGTGCATTGAGCGGATGCGGGCCTTGCCAGCGTCGTCGGCCGCATCCGCGTGCATTCAGGCGGTGTATCGCGACCTTCATACGCTCAAGGGTGCCGCGGCCATGCTGCCCGGATTCGACGATTTCGTTCAGGCGGCCCATGCATTTGAAACCCGGCTGGCCGGGCTGGCGGGGCGGGAAAGCCTGCCTGATGCCCTTCGCCGCGATCTGCTTGCCGAACTGGGCAAGCTGCAGGCCGACCTGGCAGCCGGCGGGGAACCGACCGGCCGTGGCGAGCCGGCGCCCGTCACCGGGCGGTCGCTGGCCGCGTTGTTTGACCACTACGCCGACGGTGCGTCGGCGTTGGCGGCCCGGCTGGGCAAGCAGGTACATGTTCTGGCCGATGCCGGCGACCTGCATGTACCGGCGGCCGTGCACAACGCTGTGGGCAATGTGCTTGCCCATCTGGTGCGCAACAGTATTGATCATGGCATCGAGCTGCCCGAACGGCGCAAGGCGCTGGGCAAACCCGCTTACGGGGCACTGGTGTTTCTGGCGGTGCAGCGTGACGACCGGCTGGTGCTCGACATTACCGACGACGGTGCCGGCTTGCAGCGCGACGCCATTTTGAAAGCGGCCCGTGCCCGGGGGCTGGCGGTGGACGATTCCGTCAACGACCGGCAACTGTGTGCCTTGGTGCTGCAGCCGGGTTTGTCCACGGCGCCGGCGGTGTCTGAAACATCGGGGCGTGGCGTGGGGCTCGACAGTGTGCAGCACCTGGTTCAGGCGCAAGGGGGAAGCCTGTTGCTGGAATCGGTACCCGGCAAGGGCATAACGGTACATATTGAATTGCCATTAACGAAGGATCATGCAGAGCCACGATGATGTTACAACGCGGTATGATGAGCGACGAAAGCTATGGACGTGGAGAGCTGTTTGTGACCCGTAAAACCCTCAAGATTCTCGTGGTTGACGATTTTCCGACCATGCGCCGGATTATCAAGAACCTGCTGAAAGACATTGGCTATGAAAATGTCGACGAGGCCGACGACGGCGTAATGGCGCTGGAAAAATTGCGCAACTCGGAATTCGATTTGCTGGTAACCGACTGGAATATGCCGAACATGGACGGCCTGGCGCTGGTCCAGACCATCCGGGCCGATCCTTACATGGAAAGCTTGCCCATATTGATGGTTACGGCCGAGGCCAAGAAAGAAAACGTCATGGCCGCCGCCCAGGCCGGTGCCAACGGGTATGTGATCAAACCGTTCACGGCGGCCACCCTGGAAGACAAGGTCAACCGCATTTTTGAAAAGCTGCAGCGTTAACCCGGCGTCATCGCGCGACGCCGTTGCATTCCCTCTTTGATTTCTCTTACATATATTTAATTAGCTGGTTCGTCCATGGCCGAGGAAAGCGATCTTGAAAAAACCGAACCCGCCTCGCCGCGGCGCCTGGAAAAGGCGCGCGAGGAGGGTCAGGTTGCGCGTTCCCGCGAGCTGAACACGTTTCTGTTGCTGGCGGCGGGCGTGGGCATGCTTTGGGTCATGGGCAGCCATTTCTATCAAACCTTGTCCGGTGTGGTACGCAACGGCATGTGGTTTGATCTGCGCGTGGCAAAAGACGCCACCATCATGGTGTCGCAGGCGGCCGTGTCGGCCGGTCAGGCCTTGCTGGTGCTCATGCCGCTGTTCGGCCTGCTGATGGCGGTGGCTATTCTGGCCTCGGTGGCGCTGGGCGGGCTGGTATTCAGCGGCAAGGCGCTGGAGCCCAAGTTCAACCGGCTCAATCCCGTGTCGGGCATCGGGCGCATGTTTTCCGCCCAAACGCTGGTCGAACTGCTGAAAACGCTGGCCAAGGCCGCAGTGGTGGGCGGCGTGGCCGTGCTGGTCATTTCCCATTACATCTATCCCATGATCGCACTCATGCACGCCACACCGTCAGCGGCGCTTACGCGCGGTATCGGCCTGGTGGCGCTATGCTGTTCGCTGATTGTGGCCGGTCTGATTATTATTGTGCTTATCGATGCCCCCTGGCAACTGTTCAGCCATCACAAGAAGTTGCGTATGTCCCGCCAGGACGTCAAGCAAGAGCACAAGGAAAGTGAAGGCGACCCCTACGTCAAAGGGCGTATACGGCAACAGCAGCGGGCCATGGCCCGCCGGCGCATGATGGCCGAGGTACCCAAGGCCGATGTCGTGATCACCAACCCCACCCACTATGCCGTGGCCCTGTCTTACCAGGAAGGCCAGGGCGGCGCGCCGCGCGTCATTGCCAAGGGGTCGGGGCACCTGGCCGCCCGCATTCGCCAGGTGGGTGTGGAGCATCGCATTCCACTGCTCAGTGCACCGCCGCTGGCCCGCGCCCTGTATCACCATGTCGAGATCGGGCACGAAATTCCCACAGCGCTGTATACCGCGGTGGCCGAGGTGCTGGCATGGGTGTTCCAGCTGCGGCGCTGGAACCCGGTGGTCGGCGAGGCGCCGCCCGAGCCGGTGAATTTGCAGGTTCCCCGCGATCTCGACCCTGAACCGCAAGGTGCCGCATGAACGGGTTACTGGCACTGATCAAGCAGAACGGCTCGGCCCACGCCCGGCTCATGGCCGGCCCGGTCCTGATTCTCATGGTTCTGGCCATGATGATTCTGCCGCTGCCGCCCTTCATTCTCGACTTGCTGTTCACGTTCAATATTTCCCTGGCCGTCATGATCCTGCTGGTGGCCATGTTCACGAAAAAGCCGCTCGATTTCGCGGCGTTTCCCGCCGTGCTGCTGTTTGCCACGTTGCTGCGCCTGGCGCTGAACGTGGCTTCCACCCGTGTTGTGCTGCTCAACGGCCACGAAGGGCCTGATGCCGCCGGCAAGGTCATCGAGGCCTTCGGCCATTTTCTGGTGGGCGGCGATTTCGCGGTCGGCATTATTGTTTTCATTATTCTGGTCATTATCAATTTTGTGGTCATTACCAAGGGGGCGGGGCGTATTGCCGAAGTGGGCGCCCGTTTCACCCTGGATGCCATGCCCGGCAAGCAAATGGCCATCGATGCCGACCTGAACGCCGGCCTGATCGGCGAAGAGGAAGCCCGGCGCCGGCGCCTGGAAGTGGCCCAGGAAGCCGAGTTCTACGGCTCCATGGACGGTGCCAGCAAGTTTGTGCGCGGCGATGCCGTGGCGGGCTTGCTGGTTATGATCATCAATATTATCGGCGGCCTGATCATCGGGGTGGGGTCGCACGATCTGTCTTTCGCCGAAGCCGGTCGCGTGTATACCCTGCTGACCATCGGCGACGGGCTGGTGGCGCAGATACCGGCACTGGTCATTTCCACGGCGGCCGGCGTGGTGGTGTCGCGGGTGGCAACCGACCAGGACGTTGGCCAGCAAATGGTGGGCCAACTGTTCAGCAACCCCAATGTGCTGTTCATTACCTCGGGCATCATGGCATTGATGGGGCTGATACCCAATATGCCGCATGTGGCCTTTTTGCTGCTTGCGGCCGCCATGGCCGGCGGCGGGTGGCTGCTGTACAAGCGCCAGCAGCAGGAGAAGGCCCAAACGGCCCAAGAGCCGGCGGCCACGCTGGCCGCCGCGCAGGCCGCTGCGGCCGAAGCTACCTGGGACGATGTATCGCTGGTGGATCCCCTGGGGCTGGAAGTGGGCTACCGCTTGATCAATCTGGTGGATCACTCGCAGAACGGCGAACTGCTGCATCGTATTCGCAGCCTGCGCAAGAAGTTCGCGCAAGATGTCGGTTTTCTGCCGCCCGTGGTGCATATCCGCGACAACCTGGAGCTCAAGCCGAACGATTACCGCATTATGCTGTTTGGCGTCGAAGTAGGGCGCGGGGCGGCCGTGCCGGGCCAGTGGCTTGCCATTGACCCAGGCGGCGTCTCCATGAAACTGCCGGGGGCCGTCACCAAGGATCCCGCCTTTGGGCTGCCGGCGGTGTGGATCGACGTGGAGCTGCGGGAACAGGCACAGATCGCCGGCTATACCGTGGTAGATGCCAGTACCGTGATCGCCACCCATCTGAACCATTTGATGCATCGCCACAGTGCGCGTCTGCTGGGCCGTCAGGAAGTTCAGCAATTGCTGGATCACATCGGTCGCGAAGCACCGCAGGTGGTCGAAGACCTGGTGCCGAAAACCGTCAGCATGACGCTGCTGCAAAAAGTCATGCGCGGCCTGCTCGACGAAGACGTACCCATTCGCGATTTGCGCAGCATTCTGGAAACCATCGCCGAGCACGCCCCCAGGCTGTCGGCCCAGAACACGGCGGGTACCGGGCCCGACGCGAACGAATTGCTGCAGCTGGTGCGCGTGTCGCTGGGTCGGGCGATTACCCAGCAATGGTTTGCCGGCGACGACGAGTTGCGGGTCATCGGGCTGGATCCGCGCCTGGAGCGGGTACTTACGCAGGCGTTGACCACCAGCGGGGCACTCGAACCCGGTCTGGCAGACAGCCTGCTTACCGAAGCACAGCGCACCATTCAGTTCCAGGAAGAAAACGGCGATCCGACCGTGCTGGTCGTACCCCCCTTGTTACGTCCGTCATTGGCACGCTTTCTTCGGCCGAATTTTCCCCAGTTGGGGGTATTGTCGAACGCCGAGCTCCCCGAGGAGCGGCGGCTTAGAATTACTGCAGTGATCGGCGGAGGCGCTTCGTGAACATCAGTCGTTTTTTTGGCATCACCAACCGTGAGGCCATGCGCCAGGTTCGGCTGGCGCTCGGTCCCGATGCCCTTATCCTGTCGAACCGTCGCGTCAATGGCGGCGTCGAGATTCTGGCCACCGATGCCACATCTATGCCGGTCGACGAGGACGGTCAGTGGATCGGTGAATTGCCCTCCCTGACTGAAGCGGACCACAGCCTGCCCGAGCCCGACACCGATACGCCGTTTTCAGCACCTGCGCCAACGTCTGATACCTGGGTGCCGGCCGGCGAGCCCGAGCCGGTGGCCCCGGCCGATGAGCGCGTCGAGCTCATGAGCGCCATTGGCGAGCTGCGCGGCGCGCTGGAAAATCGCATCGACGAACTGATGTGGTCGAATCAGCTGAGCCGCACTCCGCAGGCTGTGAGTGTGTTCCAGACATTGCTGAGCTGTGGATTCAGCACGGCGCTGCTGCGGGCCATGTTAAAGCGCCTGCCGCAGAATGTGTCGCAACGGGCGGCGCTCGACTGGGCACGACGTGAGCTGGTCAAGAATCTGCCGGTGCTGGGTGCGGAAGACGCGTTGTGGATCCCCGGACGGGTGCTGGCGCTGGTGGGGCCCACGGGCGTGGGTAAAACCACCACGGTGGCCAAGCTGGCGGCGCGCTGTGTGCGTCGCCACGGGCCGCAGGGCCTGGTGCTCGTCACTACCGACACCTACCGTATCGGCGCGCACGAGCAGCTTAGAATTTACGGCGACATGCTGGGGGTTCCCGTGCACGTGGTGAACAACGCGCACGATCTGGTTCAGGTGATGGCGACCATCCATCCGGAGCAGACGGTCATCATCGACAATATCGGCATGAGCCAGCGGGATCGCTACATTGCCGACCAGGCCGCCATGCTGGCGGCTTCCACACGCCCGGTCGGGCGCCTGCTGGTGCTCAATGCGTCCAGCCAGGGGGACACCCTTGACGAAGTCGCCCGTACCTACAGCAATGACGGCGGAACAGGGCTGCTCGGCTGCATCATTACCAAAATGGACGAAGCGAGCCGCCCCGGAGCGGCGCTGGATACCGCGATCCGGTACCGGCTGCCCATACATTATGTTTCTGTGGGCCAGAAGGTGCCCGAAGATCTGGTTTTCCCGCAGGCCGACGACCTGATCGACCAGGCCCTGACACACCGGGCCGGTGCCGGTGGCTTGTATGCCCCGTCGGAAGCCGATTTTGCGGCGCTGCTTGCCGCATCCCAGGCCACATCCCTGGAAAAAACATCACAAGAAAACGCCCAGCGGCAGCAGTGGCTGCCCATGCTGTTGTCGGTAACAGGGGCAGGCGCCGGCCTGGACATGGCACAGCTGCGTCTGGCCTGCGATACCCTGGAAGAGCATCTGGCCCCGCGCGAGGCGCTGGGGTTATGGCGACACGCCATGGCGCAGTCCGGCACCGAGGCCGGCCACGCCCGGCCCGCCGTCGATATCGACGCCACCTTGCGCCATCTGGCTCGGGTGGTGCAACAAATGCACAACGACAAGGCCAACGGCCTGCCGGTCATTGCCGTGCATGATCAGGTGACCTTGCCCGCCAACCTGCAGGGCGGGGGGCGGTTGCGCGCCTCGCTGCTGTTTTCCGGCCAGGGGCACCCCTGGGCGTCCACCTTGCAGCTTTCCCAGTTGTCGGGCGGTTGGCTGCCTTCCCACGGTGCGGCGTTCCACACCCCGTTACCGGCCGTTGAACTGTTGCGGCATCAGGTTTTTCAGCTTGGCCAGCAGCTTGGGAAAACGCCGGTCGTGCATGTGTTCGACGGCGGTTCGCCCGCCGCGTGGCAAGCCCTGGAAAGCGATGGCGTTGACTGGCTGGCGTTGATCTCACCCACCACACGTGTGTACACCGACGACTGCGCTACGCTGGCCGGTGCCGTGGCGTTGTCATTGCCGTATCAGCCTCTTACCGATTTCACGGCCTGGCCTGCATTGGTGAACATTGCCAACCGGCCGGCGGCGTCGGTGGTTGTCTGGGCGGCGGATCAGAGGGTTCAGGTTCAGGCGCGCGGCGTACCGGCGACCACACTGCGTCTGGTGTCGGTGCGCATTGTCGACCGTGAAACCGGTGATCTGGTTCGCTCCGTGCTGGGGCTGGCCAATGTCGATGAGTCGCGTTTGTCCACCGACACGCTGGCCGCCTGGCTGGTGATGCGCCACGAGGCCAAAATGGTTATGCGCCATGCGGCAACGGCCTGGCGTCAACTGGCGGGCCCGCAAGCGCCGGCCTTGCAACGCCAACTGGCCTTGACAGCCGCACAACTGGGGCTGGCTGCCTGGCAAGTGCAGCAGGATCCAAAACTTGGGTTGGTGCGGCGCGTAGCCATGGCGTTGGTGGGCAAGCGTACATTGCCGGCCTCGCTGGCCGCGCCGGTGCTGATCAAATTGTTTGCCGCCCGCGACATGGTGGCCGGCGAGGCCGGATAGCTCGTCGCCCGGCCATTGCTCAGGCTTTCAGCCGGCCAAGGCCGGCTTCTTCAAGGTTTTTCAGGCTTTTACTTCGCGTTGCGAGCCGCGCCCCGACGCCGGGGTGGCCCGGCCACGAGCATCGTACAAATTGCCTTGGCCACTAATGGTACGCAGTGCGTGCAGGGTTTGCTGGTTGTTCTTCAGAAACGTGTCGATGAGCACGCCATTGCTGTTGTTCAGTTCATTGGCCCGGCGTGCCGTGAACAGCAGCTGGTTCACCACTGGTTCCAGCGTGGGGTGCTGCGCCACAGCGCTTTCCAGCCCCTTGCGCCCCGAGGGGTAACCCATTTGCAGCAGCCAGTACTCGCGCTGGCGGCCAATGGCGCTGAGACGATCGGCGTAATCGGTTTTCTTTTCCGTGTTGCGGGGAAGCTCGGTTTCGGATTGGGTATTCACCAGAACCTGTGCTTCTTCTTCCAGCACGCCGATAAATTCACGCGCCAGTTTAAGCTCCTGTTCCAGGCACTGATGCAGGGAAATCAGGGTGGTGCTCATTTTATTTCAGCAGCTCGCGTGCACTGGCCAGCAGACCGTCGGCAATGCGGGAGGCGTCGATTTTGAGCTCGCCCGATGCCAGGGCGTCGCGCAGGGCCTGAACCTTGACCACGTTGATGTCGCTGCTTGCGTTTTCCAGGCTGGCCATGTGGCGTGCGGTGACACTGAGGTCGACCGTGCTGCTGCCGGGCTGGGTGGCTTGGCCCGCCGCACCGGAGCGTGCGCCGCCGCTACGGTTGCCCGACAGGGTTTCCGTGGCCAGCGAGGTAAGGGAGGAAGGTGTGATTTTCAAGGCAGTTCTCCGGGCATGGGCGTAGTGTATCGCGCTTCGTGTAATGTGTAACGGCAGAGCCGGAAAATTCTTTAGGGGATACCCCTGAATTACATAGGTACGTTCACCGTGCTGCCGTCAATCACCGTGGCGGTGATGATCTGGCCGGACGATGTGCGAACCTGAATCGAGCTGCCGGGGTTGCCGCTTTGCAACGCCTGGCCTTCGCCGGTGGCGATGAACCCGGTGCCTCGCGCGATGGTGCGCACCATTTGCCCGCGCTGGATGGACTCGGGGTGACGCAGGGCCCCCGCCTTGATGGGGGCGCCCGACGGGATGCGCTGGGTGGTGATAAAGCCGACGGCCTGGCTGGGATCGACAATGGTACCGCGCGACAAGCGCAATACATCGCCTTCGCGGGCCATCATGTCGTCCAGGGTGAGCATTTCTCCGGGCTGGATCATGCGGTTGGCCACGTAAAAGAAGCCGTCGACACTCAGGTTGACCTGCACATAGGTTGTCCAGGGGCGGGGCGCCATGCAACGCACGCCTACGTTCATGCGCGAGCGCAGGCGCTGGCCGGTGGGCAGATAAACCTGAAGATCGTCGCAGGCGGGTTGATTGGTCAGGCGGGGCTTTTCGACGGAAACCGACGCCTTGCCCGGGTAGATTTCGGCCTGGGCGAGCATGTAGTCTTCGACCAGAGCGACCACGGCTTCGGGATCCTGGGCGCCGGATGCCGCCCCGGCGGTATTGCCCGCGGCCGCGGCGATGCCGGTGATCACCAACAGCAGCAGGATGACCGTTTGGCAGGCAGCGCGCAAGGAAGGGGTTATTTGCATGCTGAAATTGTATTGCCACACCGTTCGGCGTGCATTGGATGAATTAACTGGAAATTCGTCGTTTATTTCGCACTTTGTTCCAGGGCAAGCGGATTTACGATGCAGGTATGGCGAAGGAAAGGATAAAGGGTGTGCATTCACCCGGTTCTTTCCGGAATTTGCAAGTGCATGAAAAACCCGGTGAACCCCGCATGATCGACCGAATTGCCAACGAACTGAAATTCTATCAAGAAGCGGTTGCCTTGCGTAACCAGCGTCAGGAAGTGCTGGCTGCAAACATTGCCAACGCCGATACGCCCAATTACAAGGCCCGCGATTTCGATTTCGGCTCGGCGCTGCAGCAAGCCATGGGCAATGGCGGGGCCATGCCGTTGCCGAATGTGCATCTGTCGCTAACGTCCGCCCGGCACATTCCCGGCCAGGCTGCCGCGCCCCAGCATGCCGAACTGCTGTACCGCCAGCCTTTGCAGCCCAGTCTGGACGGCAACACCGTCGACATGGATGTCGAGCGCGTTGCGTTTGCCGACAACACCCAGCGCTATCAGGCCGATCTTGCCATCATTTCCTCGCGTATCAAGGGAATCATGGCGGCGCTGCAGCAGTAACCCGAATTCCCGTAAAGGTACGTTTTTATGTCTTCCATGACCATTTTCCAGATTGCCGGTTCCGCGCTCACAGCACAGTCGCAGCGCATGAACGTCACGGCCAGCAATCTGGCGAACGCCGAAAGTGTGGCCGGGCCCGATGGCCAGCCCTACAAGGCGCGGCAGGTGGTTTTTCAGATGGCGCCCATGGCCGGTCAAGCCTATGCGCCGGCGGTGGGCGGGGTGCAGGTTACCCAGGTGCTGGAAAGCAATGCGCCGCCTCGCCTGCAATACGATCCCAAGCACCCGCTGGCCAATGCCGACGGCTATGTCACCCTGCCCTATGTCGATGTCGTGGCCGAAACGGTCAACATGATTTCCGCATCGCGTTCGTACCAGGCCAATGTGGAAGTCATCAATACGGCCAAGAGCCTGATGATGCGCACGCTGTCGATCGGCCAGTAAGCCCTCGGCAAGCACTTATTACCGGAGCCTCATAATGAGCACCATCAACCCCGCATCCGCGTCAACTGCCTCTACGGCGGCCATGTCGGCTGCCCAGCGCGGCACGCAAACCCTCATGGGCGACACGCAAGACCGCTTCCTTACCCTGCTGGTTACCCAGCTGAAGAATCAGGATCCCCTGAATCCGCTCGACAACAACGAAGTTACGTCTCAAATTGCGCAGCTGTCGACCGTCAATGGCATTAACCAGCTGAACAACACCTTGCTGGCGCTGGCCGGGCAAATGGATGTTTCGCAATCCATGCAGGCGGCATCGTTGATCGGCAAGCAGGTGCTGGTGCCGGGGGCCAAGGTGCTGCTGGGGGGTGAAGACGGCAACAAGGTTGCCACACCCTTCGGCATCGATCTTATTTCGCCGGCTGCCAAAATTACCGTCAACATTCTGGATGCCGGCGGCATGGCCGTGCGCAAGCTGGAACTGGGCCCTCAGCCCGAAGGCGTGGCTTCAGTGGGCTGGGACGGTAAGGGCGAGGGCGGCGTGGAGCTGGCCGCCGGCGCTTATACGGTGCAGGTTACCGCCGTGGGCGGTGACGGTGCTCCGGTGGGGGTCAACCCCTTAATGGCCGGCAAGGTGGCCAGTGTGGTGAACACCGGTCAGGGGCCCAAGCTTGACCTGGGTCTGGCCGGCACATTCTCGTTGCTGGATATCAAGAAAATTATGTAGGCGGTTGGGTCGGGCTTCCCCGTGCGGAGCCGGGTTTCAACGGTTTTTAACGATCAATACGTAGCAAGCACTTCGCGAGGTTAATCATGGGTTTCGGTCAGGCACTTAGCGGCTTAAACGCCGCCGCCAGCAATCTGGACATTATCGGCAACAACATTGCCAACGCCGGTACGGTGGGTTTCAAAAGCAGCACCGCCCAATTCGCCGACGTTTACGCCAACGCATCGGTGGGCCTGGGTACCCAGCTCATCGGCGTGAAACAAAGCTTCGACACCGGCACCATATCGAACACGGGCAACGCCTTCGATATTGCCGTCGACGGCCCCAAAGGCTTTTTCCGGGTGCTGGATGCCAACGGCGTCATTATGTATACCCGCAACGGCCAATTTGGTCCTGACAAGGACAACTTCCTGGTCAACGCCCAGGGCCACCAGCTGACCGGTTACGACGTGGAAACGGGCACGCGCCTGCAGCCCATACAGATTCCCACGGGAAATATTCCGCCGCGATTCACCAGCGATGTTGAAGTGCGCATGAACGTTGACGCAAGCGCCACCGAACCCACCCTGGCTTTTGATCCCGACGATCCCGATACGTACAACCACTCCCTGCCCATCAATGTGTTCGATCAACAGGGCACTATGCACCAGATGGTTCAATATTTCCGGAAAACGGCCACTGCCAATGAGTGGAACGTGTATTACGTGATCAATGGCGCCACGACATCGGTCGACGGCGGTGCTGCCGGAGCACCCGGAACGGTTACCTTTAATGCCGACGGAACACTCGACGCGGCATTCACGCCATTTTCGGTTGCCTTCACGGCCACGGATCCGGATGCCTCGCTCAATGGCTTGACATTCACCGCCGACTACGCGGGTTCCACTCAGTACCAGGGCGACTTCAACTATTCTTTCAAGCAAGACGGCTACCCCACGGGTGAATACGCCAGTACCTCCATTGAGCCCGACGGCGCCATCATTGCGAACTACACCAACGGCGAAAGCAAGGAAATCGGCGCGCTGGTGCTGGCCGACTTTGTGAGCGTGAACGGCCTGAAGGCGGCCGGCGGCAACGCCTGGGTGGAAACCGGGGCGTCGGGCCAGCCGATTCTGGGCCGCCCGGGCAGCAACAGCCTGGCCACGGTGATCAGCATGGCGGTGGAAGAGTCCAACGTGGACCTGAGCCAGGAGCTGGTGAATCTGATCATTGCCCAACGCACTTATCAGGCGAACTCGCAAACCATTAAAACGCAGGATCAGATCCTGCAAAGCCTGATGTCGCTGCGTTAAGCGACAGGTTAAAACGGCATGGATCGCGTTATTTACACCGCTGCCGGCGGCGCCGCCCGGGTGCTTGAGCAGCAGTCCATCATCAGCAACAACCTGGCCAACGTGAACACCACGGGGTTCCGTGCACAGCTGGCGGCGTACCGGTCGGCGCCGCTGGTGGGGCAGGAGCCTGCGTTGCCAACACGGGTGGCCAGCGTGGCCAGTACGCCCGGCAGCCATATGGCCGAAGGCGTGATGATGGAAACGGGCCACGCCCTGGATCTGGCGATCCGGGGCGAAGGCTGGTTTGCCGTGCTGACGCCGCAGGGCGAGGCCTACACGCGTGCGGGCGAACTGGCTGTAAACCCGGAAGGTTTCCTGGTGAACCAGCTGGGGTTCCCCATGCTGCTCGAAGACGGTATGCCCATTGAAGTGCCTGATCGCGGGTCGATAACCTTTTCCGACGACGGCCAGATTTCAGCCTTGGGTGCGGGCGACAACCCGGCCGATATCCAGGCCCTGGGGCGGCTAAAACTGGTGAATCCCCCGGCCGATGCGCTGATCCGTGGCGACGACTCCCTGTTTCGCCTGCCCAACGGCCAGGTGGCGCCGGCCAGCGAGGCGGTGAAAGTGGTGGCGGGCTTTGTCGAGAAAAGCAATGTGAATCCGGCCGAGGCCATGGTGGGCATGATAGCCAACGCACGCCGCTTTGAGCTGCAAATGAAAATTATCCAGGACGCCAGCGCCAACGCCGAGCGCGCCAATTCGTTGTTGTCCAGCCAATAAGCGGCGGGCTTCGCAAGAAATCGTAAAAGGATACTGAAAATGATACGTTCGCTCTGGATCTCGAAGACCGGCCTGGAAGCCCAGCAAACCGGTATGGACGTGATCTCCAACAACCTGGCCAACGTGAACACCACCGGCTTCAAGCGCAGCCGTGCGGTCTTTGAAGACCTCATGTACCAAACCATACGGCAGCCCGGGGCGCAGGTGGGGGCGGCCAACCAGTTGCCGTCGGGCCTGCAGCTGGGCACCGGTGTTCGCACGGTGGCTACCGAGCGCATCTTTTCCCAGGGCAATCTGATCAATACCGGCAACAGCATGGACATTGCCATTGAAGGGCGCGGTTTCCTGCAGGTGGAAATGCCCGATGGCACGTTTGCCTACACCCGCGACGGCAGCCTGCAAGTGGACCAGAACGGCCAGATCGTGACAGCCGGTGGCTATCCCATCCAGCCGCCTATCAATATTCCCGACAACGCGCTCAGCATCACCATTGCACGCGACGGCACGGTGTCGGTAACGCAACCGGGTGCAGTGGGTACCAATGTGGAAGTGGGGCAGTTGCAGCTGAGCACGTTTGTGAACCCCACCGGCTTGCTTAGCGCCGGCGAAAACCTGTATGCCGAAACCGATGCGTCGGGGCCGGCCAATTTTGCCCAGCCCGGCCTGGACGGCGCGGGCCTGATTCTGCAGCAGTTTGTGGAAAGCGCCAACGTGAATGTGGCCGAAGAACTGGTAAACATGATCGCCACCCAGCGGGCCTATGAAATGAACAGCAAGGCAATCCAGACATCCGACCAGATGCTGGCCCGGTTAGGACAACTGTAATGTTTAATGTGGCTGTTCGGGCTGCCCTTGCCATGGCAGTGTTGATCGTGTCCGGATGTGCCCTGGTGCCGCCGGAGCCGGTGGTGACCGGCCCGCTCACCGCGCCGCCGCCCATGCCGGTGGCGGTGCCGTCCGTCGAGGCCAACGGTGCCATTTACCAGCCGACGGCGTATGGCAGCTACCCTTTGTTTGAAGACCGTCGCCCCCGCAACGTGGGGGATATCGTAACCGTCGTCATTCAAGAGCGCACGAACGCGGCCAAGAACGTACAAACCACCACCGACCGCAACAGCAGTGGCATGTTCGGTGCCGAGATCGTTCCCGACCTTCTGCCGTCGTCGCTGGGCGGCCAGGGCTTTGAAATGTCGGGTGAGAACTCGCTCGATGGCCGTGGTTCCACCCGCGCCGACAATACTTTCACCGGCACCCTGACCACCACCGTGGTGGGCGTGCTGCCCAACGGAAACCTGCAAATTGCGGGCGACAAGCAAATGGCTATCAATCGGGGCAGCGAGCATATCCGTTTTTCCGGCGTGGTCGACCCGCGCTCGATCACCGGCAATGGCACGGTACTGTCCACCCAGGTGGCCGACGCGCGCATCGAGTTTCGCAGCAAAGGCACCATGGATGAAGTGCAAACCATGGGTTGGCTGCAACGCTTTTTCCTGAACGTTTCACCGTTCTGATGGATTGATCATGACTATCCCTGCTCCCCTTCGTCGTGTTGGCCGCCTGGGCGCGGCCGTATGGCTGAGCCTGCTTCTTGGGTGGCCATTGGCCGCTCAGGCCGACCGCATCAAGGATCTGGCTTCCATCCAGGGCGTGCGTGAGAACCAGCTGGTGGGCTATGGCCTGGTGGTCGGGCTGGACGGCAGCGGTGATCAGGTGCGCCAAAGCCCCTTCACCCAGCAAAGCCTGACCAATATGCTGTCGCAACTGGGTATTACGGTGCCGCAAGGTACAAATATGCAGGTCAAGAACGTAGCCGCCGTGATGGTGACGGCTCGTTTGCCGGCCTTTGCGCGCCCCGGCCAGTCGGTCGACGTGGTGGTGTCATCCATGGGGAACGCCAAAAGCTTGCGCGGCGGCACCTTGCTCATGACACCGCTAAAAGGGGCCAATGGCCAGGTGTACGCCATTGCACAAGGCAACCTGCTGGTGGGCGGTGCGGGTGCCGAGGCCGGCGGCTCCAGTGTGCAGGTCAACCAGCTGAACGGCGGCATTATTCCCAGCGGCGCGATCGTGGAACGCGGTGTACCCACGGTGTATGTGCGCGACGGCGTCGTGAATCTGGAAATGAACACCACCGATTTCGGCGCCACTCAGGCCGTGGTGGCCGCGCTGAACAAAAAATTCGGCAAGGGTATTGCCAAGGCCCTGGACGGCCGTGTGGTTCAGGTTCGGTCGCCCATCGACCCCACCCAGCAATCGGCCTTTCTGTCTCAGCTCGAAAATCTTGATGTGCGGCTGCCGCCGGCGCGTGCCCGCGTAGTGATCAATGCCCGCACCGGCTCGGTGGTGATGAACCGTACCGTCACAATTGACGAGGCGGCCATTGCCTATGGCAACCTGTCGGTCACCATCAATCGCCAGGCCGAAGTCAATCAGCCCGACACGCCGTTCGCGGGTGGCCAAACGGTGGTCACCGACAACACCCAGATTGAAATGCGTACCCAGCAAGGCTCGCTGCAGCGGGTCACCACCAGTGCCAATCTGGCCGATGTGGTGCGTGCCCTGAACGCGCTGGGCGCCACGCCTCAGGATCTGCTGTCCATTTTGCAGAACCTGAAAAGCGCCGGCGCCTTGCGCGCCGACCTGGAAATCATCTAGCGATCCGGGGGCGTCATGCGATTCGTTCAGTACGTACCTCGTCCGTCCGGCGATCAGCTGAATACCTTCGATTTCAACGGCTTGAATCAGATGCGCCGCGGCGTGCAGGGGGGGTCCCAGCACGAGGTCCGCGAGGCAGCCCACCAGTTCGAGGCCCTGTTTATCCAGCAAATGCTGAAACAGTCGCGGCAGGTGGCTCCCGAATCCTCGTTGTTCAACAGCGACCAGACACGCCTGGTGCAAAGCTTGCAAGATGAGCAGGTGGCGGCCCAGCTGGCCGACCCCGGCATGGGTCTGGCCAAGGCCATACTGGATCAGATTCGCCGTGTTCAAGGCGTTGCCGCCGATGGCCAGGTGCCCACATTCGAGGGCAAGGAACGTCCGCCCGAGATGGCTTCGTCGCGCCTGCCGCATCTGCAGTCGGTGGTGGGTGATGCAACGCGCCCCGAACATGCGTCGTCGATTGGCTCACTAATCGAGCTGATCACCCAGGGGGCCGCCGCCGTTGGCGAACGGATACAGTCGGCCATTCGTGGCGCTCCACAGCATATTCAGCAATTTGTATCGCGCATGCGTGATGCCGCGCGCATCGCGTCGGCGGAAAGCGGAGTTCCTGAAAAACTGATTCTTAGCCAAGCCGCACTGGAGTCGGGCTGGGGGCGACGTGAAATTCGCGGTGAAGACGGCAGCACCAGTTACAACCTGTTCGGCATCAAGGCAACCGGCGGCTGGAGCGGGAAGGTGGTTCACATTACCACCACGGAATATATTGACGGTGAGCCGCGCAAACTGACCCAGCCGTTCCGCGCCTACAGTTCCTACGCGGAATCGTTTGCCGATTATGCCCGGCTGATCAGCAAGAACAGCCGGTACGCCGAGGTGCTCACGGCGCCGTCGGCCGAAGAGGCCGCCCGTCGTATTCAGGCCGCCGGTTACGCCACCGATCCGGCGTATGCCGACAAGCTCATTTCCATTATGCAGTACTTCGAAACCACGGGGATGACCCGGGGGTAGGCCGGCCTGTTCCTGCCGGGCCGTTGATCACGGCGGCAACGGCGATCGCGGCGCCAGTCACTATGCCAACCGCGATTGCCGGGTACCCCTGTGAAAACCCGGATTAACAGCCAAAAGATGCCTGTAAAAGCATAAATCTTTTCGCCAGAATGCCGTTAACCTATACAACATGCCATCACAGGGCGGGTTTTTCGCCCTGAACGCTACGGAATTCTGCCATGAGCTTAACGAATCTAGGGTTATCGGGGTTAACGGCGGCGCAAAATCGCCTGATCACAACCGGTCACAACATCGATAATGCCGCTACCGAAGGCTACAACCGGCAGGCGGTAGCCGTGGAGACCGCCGGTGCGCGGGCGACCAGCGCCGGGTATTACGGTCGCGGTGTGCAAGTGGTTACCGTTCAGCGTGCTTACGACAACTTTATGTACCGGCAACTGGTCAACGCCGAAACCGCCCAGGCATCGTTCACCAGCTATCAAAACGAAATCACCCAGGTGAACAATTTGTTCGCCGACCGCACAGTGGGCATTTCGCCCGCCATGCAGAAATTCTTCGACGGGGTTCACGCGGTGGCTTCGGCGCCGGCCGACAGCGCGGCGCGCCAGGAAATGCTGGGCCGGGCCAACAGCCTGGCCGCCCAGATCAACGATACCAATGCGTTTCTGAATAACCAGCGCAACAATATCAATACGCAATTAACCACCCTGGTCAGCCAGATCAACAGCCAGGCCGAGCGGGTCAACAGCCTGAATCTGCAAATTGCGCAAGCCCGGGCCTCGTCCTCGTCGCACGAGCCGAACGATCTGCTCGACCAGCGCGATCAGGTGGTACGTGAACTGAGCCAGCTGGTGGGTGTTACGGTCATCGAGCAGGAAGGCAAATACAATTTAACCCTGGGCGGCGGGCAAACGTTATTGGGCGGCACGTCGGTATTTCCGCTGCAGGCGGTGCCGGCCAGCGGCGATCCCTCGCGCCTGGTGGTGGCGGCAACGGCCACGGGTTCCGGGGGTACCCCGGTTGCCAAGATCATCGATGAAACCCGCCTGACCGGCGGGCAACTGGGCGGGCTGCTTCAGTACCGGCGCGAATCGCTTGACGCCGTCCAGAACGAGCTGGGCCGCCTGGCGGTGGGCCTTACCCATGCCTTCAACAGCGTTCATGCCACCGGGGCTGATCTGGCCGGCACTGCCGGCGGCGAATTCTTCCGCATTGGCGACATTACCGCCGTGCCCGGAAAGAACAACAGCGGTACCGGGCCGGCGGTTACGGCCGCCATTACCACCGCCGGCGATCTGTCGGCACAAGATTACGAAATCAGGCTCACCGACGCCACGGCGCCGGGAACCTACACCATCACCCGTCTGCCCGATGGCCAGGCGCAAACCTATACGGTCGATGCCGGCCAGGAAATTGAAATCGACGGCGTCACGTTCGGCAATCTTGACGGCGCGCACACGGCAGGCGACTCCTGGGTAGTGCAGCCAACCCGCCAGGCGGCCGCCCAGTTTTCGGTATCCATTTCCGATCCGGCAAAAATTGCCGTGGCCAAACCCAATACCGGTACTGCCAACGGCGAAATCGGTCTTCAGCTGGCGCAGCTGCAAACCGCCAAGATCATGGGCAGCGGCAGTCTCAGCCCGAACGAGGCCTTCTCGCAAATCGTGAACCGTGTTGCCGTGCAAGCGCAGCAAAACGCCACATCGGTGAAAGCCCAGGAAGCCCTGGTGGCCCAGAATCTGAAGACGCAGCAGTCGCTGTCGGGGGTTAACCTGAATGAAGAGTTCGTCAATCTTGAACGCTTCCAGGAGCAGTTCCGCGCCGCTTCACGGCTTATCGACGTAAGCTCCAAGCTGTTTGAAACACTGATCAATCTGCGTTCTTAATTCAGGAAGCCCTGCCATGCGCATCAGTTCCACTGTTTTCTTTGAAACCGGGCTCAACTCCATTACGGCGCAACAGTCCGATCTACTGCACATCTATCAGCAAGTCAGTACGGGCAAGCGCATGGTTACGCCTTCCGACGACCCGCTTGCCGCCTCGCAGGCTATCAATATCAGCCAGGCCCAGTCGCTGAACCAGCGTTTTTCCGAAAATCGCGAAGTGGCCAAACGCAACTTGGGGTTGTCGGAAAGCACGCTCGACAACACGGTGCTGTTGCTGCAAGACATCAAGACGCGTCTGGTGGAAGCCTCGAACGGCACCTTGTCCGATTCCGACCGCTCTACGCTGGCCGGGGTGTTTTCCGACGCCCGCGATTCGCTGCTGGGCCTGGCCAATGCCACCGACGGCAACGGCCAGTTTCTGTTTTCGGGGGCCAAGGGCAACACGGCTGCTTTCCAGGACATCAACGGAAAAATCGAATACATGGGCGATCAGGGTGCGCGCAGAATTCAAGCCGATCAAACCCGCCAGATCATTGCCAGCGATGTCGGCTCGCAGATTTTTGCCCGCGCTACCCCCGGCACCACCGACTACGTTACGCGGGCGGGCACCAATACCGGCAACGGCTTTGCCAGCAATCCGGCTATTACCGATCCGTCCGGCGCCAATATCGGCAATGTATTCGAGGTAACGTTCACCAGCCCGGACCGCTACAGCGTTGTGGTGAAGGATCCCCTGGGGGCCACGGTGCAAACGGTCACCAACCAGGTGTACAACGCCGACGTCAGCAAAAGCCTGGCCCTGCCCGGCGGGGTGCAGATCCAGTTTACGGGCCAGCCGGCCATCAATGACACTTTCTTTGTCGAGCCGGCCCACATGCCCGACATGCTGGCATCGGCCGGGGTGCAAACCGGTACCGGTTCCATCAGCTCACCGCTGGTGAACGACTATTCCATCTATAACGCCACGTACAGTTACGACATTGAGTTCACCGCGCTGAATGAATACACCGTGGTCATGAAAGACAGTGCCAATAACCCGGTCGAAACCCTGACCAACCAAACCTTTGTTCCTGGGCGTGAAAACGTATTGTCGTTGCCCGGGGGCGTTCAGGTGAAGGTGTCGGGAAATCCGGCGGTCAATGATACATTTTCCGTGGTACCCACTGACGACACCATCAAAACCGATCTGAACATTTTTGATACGCTCGACAGTGTGATCGAAGCCTTGCGCACCCCGTCCAACGGCAACCCCGCCGCGTCGGCCTACGTGCAAAATACCCTGGCCAGTGCCATGCAGCGCATCGACATCAATTACAACAACGTCATTACCGTACGCGCTTCCGTTGGCGCACGCATGAACGAGCTCGACTCGCTCGATGCCAATGGCAGTCAGCGGGCACTGAACTATTCGCAGGAACTTTCCCGCCTGGAAGACCTGGACTACTACACCGCCACCACGCAATTGCAGCTGCGTACGGCCGCCCTGGAAGCTGCTTCACTGGCCTTCAAGAAAATCCAGAACACCAGCCTGTTCAACATGGGTTCCAATTGACGCGCGCGCTTCGTTCCTTCGGGCTGGCCGCGCTGGTTGCGCTGAGCGGGTGTACCACCACCGGCAGCAGTTTTGATTCATCGGCGCTGCCGGCACTGGTGCCCGGCCAGACCACCATGGCCCAGGCCAGTGCCTTGCTGAAGTCTGACCCCGTGCAGGTGTACCGGCGGCTCGACGGCTCGGCCACGGCCATCTGGGCACACAAGGCCAGCTGGGTGCCCGATGCCGTGTATTTCAATCAGGAATTGTGGCTGGCGTTCGGCCCCGACGGCACCTACCAGCGTATTGTGAAAGGCACGAATATTCCCCGGGCCAACCAGTTTGGCAGCCATAATCCGCCGTAAATCCGCCTGCTGCAATTCACCTGCCGTAATTCGCCTTAATCCGCACCAGTTACACCATCTGCACCAATCACACCAATCGCACCGATCGCACCGATCTCCCGCTTTCAGCCGCCCGCCAGCATGTAGGCCATTTTCGCCATGGTGGTGTAGGCCTCTTCAAACAATCGTGACAAAAACGGTGCCGACTGGGGCAGCACAATGGCCAGCAGCACCAGCCCGGTGAGCAGGCTCATGGGAAAGCCCACGGCAAATACCGAAAGTTGCTGGGCCGTGCGGTTCAATATGCCCAGCGCCAGGCTGATGGTCAGCAATATGATAATCAGGGGCAGGGCCAGCAGCATGCCCGACACCATGATTTGCGAACTCCATTCCAGCAATACACCCCAGCCGTCGGTGCGCAAGGGGTTCACGGCAATGGGAAGAATATCGAAGGTGCGTACCAGGCCTCCCAGCATGAGCAGGTGCCCGTTTACGGCCATGAACAGCAGCAGGGCCATGGTGTTCATAAAGCGCGAGAGTACGGCGGTGTTGGCGCCGGTGGCCGGGTCAAAAAAGCTGGCGAAGGAAAGCCCCATCTGCAGCCCGATGAATTCGCCGGCCGTTTGCACGGCGGCAAAGACAATGCGCATGACCAGCCCCATGGCGATGCCGATCATCACTTGCTGGAAGGCGATCCACAAGCCCGTCCAGGACGCCGGCGGAACATCGGGCAAGGGGCCCAGGGTGGGGGCCACCGCCACGGTGACCACGGCGCCCAGGCCTACTTTGATACGGGTGGGAATTGCCGCGTCGCCCAGCAGCGGCGCCGTGGCCAGCAGCCCCATGATGCGGAACATGGGCCACAAAAAGGCGGCGATCCACTCGTAGAGCTGGGTGTCGGTGACCGAAATCACGGCGCGTCGTCCGGCTTACTGCACCAGGTTGGGCAAGCCCGTTAACAGGGTCTGTATGTAGTCCACCATGGTGCCGATAAGCCACGGACCCAGCAACACCAGTGCCAAGCCGACGGCCAGCAATTTGGGAATGAATGACAGTGTCATTTCATTGATCTGGGTGGCGGCCTGAAAGATGCTGATCACCAAACCCACCACCAGTGTCACCAGCAGCAGGGGGCCGGCCATGCTCAGGGCAATTTTCATGGCCTCGTAGGTCATGGACATGACGGCTTCGGAGTTCATGGCGGCGGTCTCCTAGGGATAAAAGCTGCGGGCCAGCGACCCCAGCAACAAATGCCAGCCATCGGCCAGAACGAACAGCATCAGTTTGAACGGCAGTGAAATAGTCACCGGCGGCACCATCATCATACCCAGAGCCATCAGTACGCTGGCCACCACCAGATCGATGATCAGGAAGGGAATGAAAATGGTGAAACCGATCTGAAAGGCCGTTTTCAGCTCACTGGTCACAAAGGCCGGAACCAGAACACGCAGCGGCGTGTCGGCGGGCGTTTCCAGCGGGCCTACATTGGCCATGTTGGCAAACAGGATCAGGTCGGCTTCGCGGGTTTGCGTCAGCATAAAGGTGTGCAAGGGGCCCACGGCTTGCTGCAGTGCCTGTTCAAAATTCAGCGCCCCGGTGCTCAGCGGCAGGTAGGCCTGCTGATAAATCTGGTCAAATACCGGTGACATGGCATAGAACGTCAGGAACAGCGCCAGGGCAACCAGCACAGAGTTGGGCGGCGACGCGCCGGTTCCCATGGCCTGCCGCAACAAGCCCAGCACGATCACAATGCGTGTAAAGCCGGTCATGAGCAGCAGCATGGCCGGCAAAAACGACATCATGGTCAGCATGACCAGCGTTTGCAGGCTCAGCGACCAGGTTTGACTGCCATCGGGGTTGCTGGACGACGTTATGGCCGGCAGCGTGGCCTGCGCCCAAGCCGCGTCGGGCCGAACCAGCAGCAGCGCCAGCAGCACCCCGCAAACATACCGGAACACCGGCGAAAAACCACGATCAGCCATCATCTTCGCTTCAACGACTGCGCCAGCACCCGGGAAAAAGCCCCCATCCGTCCCGAATCCGGTGCGCTCAACCCGCCGGCGGAGTCGTTGGGGTCAGAGTAAATTTCGGGGTCAGAGCAGCCCTTGGGGTCAGAGTAAGCGCCGGCAGCCGCTGCGTCGTGGCTCTGCCCGGCAGGCAGCGTATGCAGCAAGGTGATGGATTGGGCCGTAACGCCCAGCACCAGGCGTGTGTCTTCCACCTGAACCATGGCAACATAATTGCGCCCGCCCAGGCTTTGAGCCCCCAGAACTTTCATGCTGCGCGCCTGCCCCTTGCGATGCCAGCCGGCCCGGCGGGTAAGCCATGCCGCGCCAAGAATGAGCAGCACGACAACGACCAGGCTGATGATCACCCGCAGGATATCGGCTTCTTGCATTGTTTCAGCGGCGGCTGTTCAGCCGGTGAATGCGATCGGCCGGCGTAATGATGTCGGTCACGCGAATGCCGTATTTATCGTCGACCACCACCACCTCGCCCTGGGCGATCAGGTAGCCGTTGACATAAATATCCATGGGTTCGCCCGCCAGCCCGTCCAGCTCGACCACCGAGCCTTGTCCCAGCTGCAGTATGTTCTTGATGGTCAGGCGGGTGCGCCCCAGTTCCACCGACAGCTGCACGGGGATGTCCATCACCATGTCGATATCGGCGCTGGTTTCCACCGGATCACCGCTCAAAGGCTGGAACACCTGCGCGGCGGCGGCATTGGCGTTGGCGCGCTGCTCCAGGCGGCGCGCCCGGTCGGAGCTTGCCGGCCCGGGGCCTGGGCCGGGGGCAGTACCTGCGGCGGCTGCAGCACCGGCGGCACCCGTACCGCCCGATGCGGGCGCGGTGGCGCCGGCTGTCGGAGGTGTTTTGGGAGCACGCTGTCCGGGTGCGGCTTTGCCGCGCTGTGCCGCCGTTTGTTCGGCTAGCGCGGCAGCCCAGTCATCGTTGTCTTTGCGCAACCCCGCGGCCTGGTTCTCGCGAGCGGCATTGGCCCGGGTTTCCTCGGACAGGGCGGAAGCCCAGTCCAGATCGCCGGGCTCGTTGTCCGGGGTAGGGGGTGCGGGGTCTTTGTCGGAGTCGGTCATGGGCGTTTGCTTAAGAAAAATCGGGTTCTGCGTTGGTAAGTAACTGGTTCACCCGCAGGGCGTAGCGCCCGCGCGATGTGCCGTAGGTGCCTTCCAGCACGGGTACCCCGCCAACGCTGGCGGTAATAAGGCCGGGAAGCTCAATAGGCAGCACATCGCCCACTTGCAGTTTCAGCAAGCTGGAAATCGAGCTCTCGATACGGGCAAATTCGGCCACCAGTTCGATATCGGCACTACGTACCTGCTGGGAAAGACGTTTTGTCCAGCGCTGGTCGGTCGTGTCGGCGGCGGCATCTTGCAAGGGGCGTGTCAGCAGATCGCGAATGGGTTCGATCATGGAATAGGGCAGGCAAATATGCATGCGCCCGCCGCCCTGGGAACCCATTTCGATATTGAAGGTGGAAACCACCACAATTTCATTGCTGCTGGCAATGCTGGCGAACTTGGTGTGCATTTCCGAGCGCACGTACTCGAACTCTACGGGATACACCTGCTCCCAGGAGGCACCGTAGCTTTCCAGGGCATTGGATAACAGGCGGCGAATGATGCGCTGCTCGGTGCTGGTGAAATCACGCCCTTCAACGCGTGTGTTGTAGCGCCCGGTGCCGCCGAACACGCTGTCGATGATCAGAAACACCAGGCTGGGGTCGAAGGTAAACAGCGCGGTGCCGCGCAGCGGCTTCATGGCCACCATGTTCAGGTTGCTGGGTACCGGCAGGTTGCGTTCGAAGTCGGCGTACTTCTGGATGCGCATGGCGCCCACGCTGATGTCGGCGTTACGGCGCATGAAGGTGAACAGTGCCGTACGCAGACGGCGTGCAAACCGCTCGTTGATGAGCTCCAGCGTTTGCATGCGATGGCGTACCACCCGGTCGGGCGACGTAAGGTCGTAGGCACGAACGCCGTGAAGGCTGATCTCTTCGTCGGGGGTTGCCTGACGTTCGCCGGTAAACTCGGCGAGTATCGCGTCAACTTCCTCCTGGGTCAGAGCGTTCTGGAAAGCCATAGTCAAAAATCACCAACGTAATGCCAAGAAACTGCGAATGGATCGAGCAACGGCGCTATTGTTATTGAATAACGAATGCGGTAAACAGAACGTCTGTGATCACCGGGCCTTTGGGCTGGGGTGCATACGGCTGACTGAGCGTGTCTTTAAGCTGTTGCACCAGTACCCCGCGGCCATCGGCCGTTTGCACGACATCGGGGCGCTGTTGCGACAGCAAACGCAGCACACGATCACGTACTTCGGGCATGTAGTCGGTGAGCATGGCCTGCGATGCGTCGTCGGCCACCCGGATCGTAATGCCGGCATACAGAATGCGCGTTTTGTAATCGCCCGCCAGGGTAACGGTAAAGGGTTCCAGCGCGGTAAAGATGGGGCTGGGCAACGGTGCGGGCTTTTCCTCGACCTGAACCGGCGTGGCGGCCAGCCCCATCAGGGCCTGGCGAATGTTATCTGAAAAATAATACGCCAGACCGGCTAAAGAGCCTACCACCAGCACGACGGTGAGTACCAGTAAAAGTAGCCACTTGAGTACGGGAAGAATGGGAATTTTAGGCATGCTGCGAATCTGCTTTCGGTGGTGACGTTAAAAAATTGACCAGCGGGGCGCGAAGGGTGGTTCAGGCGAACGTGTCGATAAGCGCATTCGATGCCACGGCGCGGGTGGGTGGCATGGCTGGCGCAGTCGAGGGTTGCGCGGAGGCGCTTCCCGGGAATGCGTGGTTGCCTGCGGAACCCGATGAGTTCCCCGAACCCTGGCCTTGCTGGGCGAATGACTGCTGCTGTGCGCTGTGGTCGCTGACATCGGCTTGACCCAGGGTGATGCCCGACTGGGCCAGCAGCTGCTGCAGCTGGGGCAGTGCGTTTTCTACGCTTTGGCGAACAGCGGCATGCGCCGATACAAATGCCGCCTGCAGGGTGGATTCGTTCAGGTTGATGGAAATGCGGATGGGCCCCAGATCGGGTGGGTCGAGGCGCATTTCAATAGTGTGCCCGCCGGCCGGGTTTGATTGAGCCAGCGCGGTAATCTGGCGACCGAATTCGGTTCCCCAGTCGGGATGGTGGATGGGCAGCGCCACTTGCCCCGACGCCGTCGGGGCTGCTGCGCTGATTACCTGCAAACCGGGCGAAACCGATGGGGAAAACGCCGCACCGGCCGCCTGCGTGTCATGCCGTGCCAGCCAGTCGGCCTGCATCAGGGTGGCGCTGGGCATAGGGTCGGACGGAACACCGCGCGCCTGTGACAGCGCGGTGAAGAAATCGGGGGCGATCTCGGGTTCCTGGCCGCTTTCCAGCGCCATGGCCCGGTGATGTGCCACTTGAACCGCATGCTTCAGCCCGGCAAGCGCGGCTTCGCGCTGGCTGCCGACGGGGCGGGTGGCGGCCGAGGCGGGCGCCCGAAGCGCTGCGGTATCGTCGGCGGTTAGCGCGTTGGTTGTACGCATGGCGCTTGTACGGGCTGCCAGGGCGGTGTTGCTAGTGGCGTCGGCAGCAAGGGTTTGAGCCGATTCTCTGGCGGCGCCCCGTGCCTGGGCCGCAAGGGCCGCCTGACCGGCTTCGGATGTGCCCGCCTGTGCGCCGCGCGACTGCGACAGGCCCTGCGTACGGGCGACATCGGCCGTATGTTTGATGTCAGCGAATGCGGTGTCGGCAGCGTTGCCGCCGGCAGACAGGCCACCGCCGGACAAACGCCCGTTAACGGCCGCCGGTGCTTGACCGTTCAGGGGCGATTGCCCTTTGGCGTTCGCAGCGTCGCGACCAGAGTGCCCTGTGGCGGTTGCGCCGGCGCGGGTCGCCGAAACCGTATTTCCCCAGCGTGCCTGGATGCCCTGTCGTACGGCGGCCGCTTCGGCGGCCAGTGTCAGTGTTGTGGCGGGCTGAGCAGCAACATGGCCGGCGGCGGCTGCGGCTCCCGCCTGCGCGGCGGTGGCATCAGAGGCTGCCGCGGTGTCGGCGGCGGATGATTCACGTTCGGTTCGCTTTTGCGGATCGCGGGCGGGCGGTGTGGCCCGTTGCGCCGACAGCACGTTGGCAAACCCGGAGTGGCCGGCATCGGCGTGATTGACGTTTGCGCTGTGCACGCCGCCCGGCGTTGAGGCGGGTAGGACTGTTATAAGTTGTTGTGTCGTCATGGGGTGCCTGCACTAAAGCGAAGGGTGGCTTACGAGGGTTGGCGCAATCGTCGGTAAAGCGCGGCCGAGTATTCGTCGCTCTGGCGTTGCTCGCGTCGGTTATGCTGTTGCTGCAAACGCAGGTGCTGACGCGTTTGCAGGGCTTCGTACGAGTTAATTCGCCGCTTCTGAGCCAACCAACGTTCGCGAATTGCATCAATTCGGTGTTCCAACTGCTGAACGACCTTATTTTGCTGCGAAATGGCCTGATCCAAAGTGGCGATAAACTGCCTAAAATTGTGGTAATTCGCGGCCGACAACCCCGATTCCGTGGCGTGTTGCAAGCGCTGGGCATAGTCAAGCCGGTACTCGTGCAAGGCGTCGAGCTGGGTTTGGGCGTTGCGTCTTTCCGCCGTGGCTTGCTGCAGCTCTTTCGCAATGTCGTCGGCTTCCTTGACCGCCAGCTCGATCAGCGTGGTGAGCGAGGTTTGCTTATGCACGGTTTACTCCCGTAGCAGGGGCACGCCGCCCCGCACCGGCCGGTGCGCCCGCGCCTGAACCTGTGCTGTTGCGGCGAAACAGGGTGGCCAGTTCGCCGGTGGCAGCCGGGTAATCGATGCGTGTGGTCATGCCCTGCTGCAGGTACGATTCCAGCCACGGATACTTTTCAATGGCTTCATCAATTTGCGGGTCGTTGCCGGGCGTATAAGCCCCCACGGCGATCAGGTCGCGGTTTCGTTGGTAGCGCGACAACATGCGCTTGAATTGATGCACCAGATTCAGCTGTTCCTGCGGCACGATGGCCGACATGACCCGCGAAATGGAGCTTTCGATGTCAATGGCAGGGTAGTGGCCTGACTCGGCCAGCGTGCGCGACAGCACAATGTGGCCATCGAGGATGGCTCGTGCCGAATCGGCAATGGGGTCTTGCTGGTCGTCGCCCTCGGTGAGCACTGTGTAAAACGCGGTAATCGATCCGGCCGCGTTGTCG
The DNA here is from genome assembly GCA_050252075.1 of Burkholderiaceae bacterium. GTDB lineage: Bacteria > Pseudomonadota > Gammaproteobacteria > Burkholderiales > Burkholderiaceae_B > JAAYGT01. Next base: position 27,553 of record JBFWLP010000003.1, read on the forward strand.
TCATGGGCCGTGCCGTTGCCGGCGCGTTCTACCAGCGCGGGCAGTTTGGCAAACACCGAGGGCGGATAGCCCTTGGTGGCCGGCGGTTCGCCGATTGCCAGGGCTATCTCGCGCTGCGCCATGGCGTAGCGGGTGAGTGAATCCATGATCAGCAATACATGCCGCCCCTGGTCGCGGAAGTGTTCCGCCAGGCGCGTGGCATACACGGCGCCTTGCATGCGCAGCAGGGGAGACACATCGGCCGGCGCGGCGACCACCACCGACCGGGCCAGCCCTTCGGCGCCCAGGTTGTGCTCGATGAATTCTTTCACCTCGCGCCCGCGCTCGCCGATCAGCCCGACGACAATAATGTCGGCCTGGGTGTATCGGGCCATCATGCCCAGCAACACGCTTTTTCCAACCCCCGATCCGGCAAACAACCCCATGCGCTGGCCTCGCCCCACCGTTAGCAGGCCGTTGATGGCACGCACGCCCACGTCGAGCACGGTATCGATGGGTGCGCGATCCAGCGGGTTGAGCACTGGCGCCGTCAGCGCGGCGGAACCGGCATGCGTCAGCGGGCCCTTGCCATCGAGCGGGCGGCCGGCGCCGTCGACAACGCGACCCAGCAGGGCATTGCCCACCGGCAACTGGCGCGACAGCAGGGGCGAGGGCGGCACCCGGTGCTCGGCCTGCCGTGGCAGGGGAACCGGCGCCGGCTCGGTGGCTTGCAGCGGAACCACGGTTGCGCCGGGCGGAAGACCGGCGATCTCGCTTTGGGGCATCAAATACAGCGTGTTGTCGTGAAAGCCAACCACCTCGGCATCGGCCCAGACATCCTGGCCTTCGATCAGCTGGATCTTGCAGGCCGCCCCCACCGCCAGCTGCAGGCCCGTGGCTTCCAGCACCAGCCCCGTGGCGCGGGTGATACGCCCCGCTTTATGCCAGAGCTCGGTGGCTGATACGCGCTGGGCGGCCAGTTCCAGCTGGGCTTGCCAGCGCTCTTCGGGCGATGCCAGTGTGGCGGCGGTCATGACGGCCTGCCGGGCAGTGATTCCGGATGGCCCAGCGCCGTGGTGGCGCGCCGCCATCGGGTGGCCAGGGTGGCATCGATAGTGCCCAGTGGCGTTTGCGCGAGGCAGTCGCCGGGCTGCAGAGCCGGGTCGGCAACGAGTTGCCAGTGCGTAATGGTGGGGTCGCTTTCCAGGTACGTGCTTACGCGTTCATGGTCGTCGGGATGCACGCGCAAGGTGAGCAGAACATCGCGATGCTGATACGACTGCACAATGTCGCGAACCATGTACAGGATTGTTTCGGGGTGTTGCTCCAGTTGCGTGTGCAGCACGCGTTCGGCAATGCGTATGGCCAGTTGAACCAGTTGCTGGCCAACGGCCTCTTCCACATGGGCCAGTGCTTGCGACACAGTGTCAGTTAGCCGTGCCAGGCGCGCCACCTCTTCGCCGGCGGCATTCATGCCCGCTGCGTGGCCGGCGGTGAACCCCGTATCGTAGCCCGCCTGGTGCCCTTGCTGCTGGCCCTCGGCCGTACCTTCTTCAATGCCTTTGCTGTACCCGGCCCGATAACCTTCGGCATGGCCTTGCGATTGCGCCGCTTCGCGCAGTGCATTCAGCTCGGCTTCCAGCTGCCGGGGATCGGGACGCTGCGGTGTTGCGTCTTCCGTGGCGTCGTGCAGGGGTTCAGGCGGCGGTGGCGGTGTGTCAAGCCGCTGCGGCACCCAGCGCTGCCAGGGCGTTGCGCCGGTATGTGGGTTGCCCGGCTGATCAGACATATTCCTCGTTGCCCGAGCGATTCAGGGAAATTTGCCCCGATTCGGCAAGACGTCGTACCACGGCCAGAATGTTGCGCTGTTCTTCTTCGACCTTGGACATACGTACCGGCCCCAGGGCTTCCAGGTCTTCGCGCAGCATTTCGGCAGCGCGGTTGGACATATTCCGGAAAATCTTGTTGCGCACTTCGTCGGGTGCGCCCTTGAGCGCAATGGTAAGGGCATTGGTATCGATTTCGCGCAAAATAGTCTGCACCGCAACATCTTCGATGTCGGCGATATTGTCGAACACAAACATTTCGTCGACCACCCGCTGGGCGAGTTCGGCGTCGGTGTCGCGCAGGTTGGTGACCACTGATTCCTCGTCGGTCGAGCTCATGAAGTTCAGCAGTTCGGCAGCGGTACGTACACCGCCCATTTTGCTGCGTTTGGTTCCCTGGCCGGAGAGCACATCGTTCAGCACCTCGGTCAGTTCCTGCAGTGCGGCCGGCTGCACCCCGCCGAAGGTGGCAATGCGCAGCATAACGTCGTTGCGCAGGCGCTCGTCGAGCAGCGTGAGTACGGCGGACGCGCGTTCGCGTTCCAGGTGGACCAGAATGGTGGCGATGATCTGAGGGTGTTCCTCGGCGATCAGTTCGGCCACGCTGCCCGGGTCCAGCACGTTCAGGGCGTCAATACCGCTGTTGATGCGCACCCCGTCGTCGAGAATGTCTTCGATCACGCCGGCGGCGCGGTCGGTGCCCAGTGCCTTGCTGAGCACCGATTTAATGTAGTCGTCGGCCCCCAGGTTGACCGCCATGTACTGGTCGGCATCTTCGCGGAACTCTTCCAGCACGCGGTCGGCGTCGTTGCGGGTAACCTGACGGATATTGGCCATGGCCAGGCCGATTTCCTGAACTTCCTTGCCCGACATGTAGCGGAACACTTCCGCGGCCGTGTTCTCGCCCAGCGACATGATCAGGATAGCGCAGCGTTCCAGATGCGGGTTATGTTTCCGAAGGGCCATTCTTGCTCTCCATCCATTGACGCAACACCATGGCCACGGCGCGCGGGTCGCGCTCGGCCAGCTGGCGTGCCATATTCAGGTTGCTTTCGTAGCGGTTCATCTCGGCGGCCAGGCGGGCTTCGGCCTCGGCCTGCTCGCGGTTCAGTTTTTCGCTTTCGCGCTCGGCGTAGGCGCGGGCCTGTTCTTCGCGTGCCTTTTCAACCATACGGCGCAACCACAATTGCCACAGCAGATAAATGACAAAGCCAACAATCAGGTACTTGACCAATTGCAAACTGTAATCCAGATACAGCGGGTTTTGCCAGAACGGAATGCCGGGTTCTGGGGTGAACTGGCTGTTCACCACGCTGAGCGAGTCGCCGCGTTCGGCCGAATACCCCATGGCCTGGCGAACCAGTTCGTTCAGTTGTTCAAGTTCCGGCGCGGGCAGCGGTGCCGGTTCGCCGTCGAGCTCGCGATAATTCACCACCACGGCGACGGACAGGCGGCGTATCTGGCCGATGGCGTCTTTGGTGTGGCTGATGGTGCGGTCAACTTCGTAGTTGATGGTGGCGTCGGAGCGGGCGCTGCCTTGGGCTTCGGCGGTTTGCGTGGTGACGGCATTGGGCGCATTGGGTGCGTTCTGCGCATTGGCCTGGTTCTGCGGATTCTGCGCCGCCGGCGGGACGTCGATGGGGGCGACGGCGGTTCCAGGAGGCTGATTCGTAAGCGCGCCCGGAATGCCCTGCGGGGGCAGCACGCCGTTTTCAGTGGATGCACTGGATTGCCGGCTGCGCACCGCCGCCTGGCCCGGTTGCTGGTTGGGCCGGTAGACCTCGGAGGTTTGTTCGCGCTGAGAAAAGTCGAGATCGGCGCTGACCTGCGCTCGTACATTGCCCGCACCCACAATGGGGTTGAGCAGGGTAAGAATGCGTTGAACCGTTCGTTGCTCAATGTCGTGCACCAGGTCGCGGCGCGTGGCGTCCATGGCGGCATCGCCGGTGGGTGCCGTAAGCAGACGGCCGTTCTGGTCAACCACCGAGACGTTTTCGGCCGTTAAATGGGGAACACTGGACGACACCAGCCAGGTTACCGCATTGACCTGGGCTTCGCTGAGCGTGCGGCCCGGGTACAGCGTAACCAGCACCGACGCGGTCGGGGGCTGGCGATCGCGCACAAACAGCGATTCGCGCGGAATGGCCAGGTGAACCCGAGCATGCTGCACCGCATGCAGCGACTGGATGGAGCTGCTCAGTTCGCCTTCCAGAGCCCGCTGGTAGGTGACCTGCTCGGCAAACTGGCTGGCGCCGAAACGTGTCTGGTCGAGCAGTTCGAACCCGGCCTCGCCGCTGCGCGGCAGCCCTTGCTGGGCCAGTTGCAGGCGCGCTTCGTGCACTTTGTCGGCCGGCACCAGGATGGCATTGCCCGACTCGGCCAGCCGGTACGGCACGTTCATTTGGGTGAGCGCCTGCACAATGGCGCCGCCGTCGCGGTCTTCGATATTGGAAAACAGCACTTTGTAATCGGGGGTGCGCAGCCACAACAAGGCCACGGCCAGAAGGGCTATGGCGCCGGCTGCCACACCCAGCTGGACGGTGCGGGGCCAGCCGGCGATGGAATTCAGGCCGGGAATCGATGGCAGGCGGGCCATCCAGTTGGCCGCCGTGCTCATCGGCTACCTCGGGGGTGGCAACTGCAGGGTGCGGGAAGCATCAAACGGGACATCAGCAAGGTTTGCATGCGGCAGGGTTAGGTAAGTTGAGGCTGCATTATTGCCTGACCGGCCCGTTTGCCAAGCGCTGAAAAACACCATTTTTGGGTGTTATTTAGCTGCTATGGCCCGCACGCCGGGGCCATGCCCGGCCTGTAGCGAAGAATAGCGAGTAATTTTTGCCTTTGTTAGATCGCTTGCCGGCGATCGGCGTTCGGTATAGTGGCAGCTACTGTGTACTCACTTTCTGGTTAACGTCATGGCTATCGACAAACTAACCGCCATTGAAAACGTGCTCGCGCAAATGCGCGTTATGTCCCAGGCGGCTTCAGCCGGGGCAGCGGTTGGCGCGCCGGGTAACGGGCACTCGTCCGTGAACGGCGGTTTCGCCGGCGAACTGGCACGTTCGCTTGAAAAAGTGGCCGAATTGCAGAATCAGTCGTCGGCCCAGGCCCGGGCGTTTCAACTGGGCGAGCCCAATATATCGCTGAACGATGTCATGATCGACATGCAAAAGGCCAGCATTGCCTTTCAAACCACTGTGCAGGCTCGCAACCGTTTGGTGGCGGCTTACCAGGAAATTGCCAGTATGCCGATCTAAGCCTGGGTGCCAGGGCCTGCCTGGTCGGAAGCGGCCAGAAGTTCCTGGTGTTTCCGGCCGCCCTCAAGCGAGTACAGCCATGCCAGCAGTTCGGCCACCGCCACATACAACTGCGGTGGAATATGGGCGTCAAGGTTCACCTGCATCAGCAGCCCCACCAGTTCGGGCGATTCATGCACGTACAGGCCGTGTTCCTTGGCGGTACGAATAATGTTGTCGGCCACGGTGCCATAGCCCTTGGCCACCACGCGCGGCGCCGCATCGGTTTTATCGTAGGCAATGGCAACGGCGCTGGCCCGGCCGTCGTCGCGGGGTCTCATAGCGGCCCCCTGGCGCCCGTACCGCCGGCAGCGTCGTATTTGTCCCAGTAATCGTCATCGATCAGATCGGCCAGCGGCGACGCCGCCGGGCCTTCCGCACGGGCGGCCGGTTCGGGCGCCGTGTCGTGGCGGCTGACGGAAAGCTGGCTGAGCACCAGCCCCTGCGCGCTGTAACGGCTGCGCAAGGCGTCGAGCTGTTGCGCCAGCATCGGCGCCGAATCGGGCGCAACCAGCCGCATGACCACCTGTTGATCCGTCAGTGTAATGCGCGCCTGAACCTGCCCCAGCTCGGGCAGATCAACGGTGAGGGTGGTTGCCCAATGGGCCGGGTGCTCGTCGCCGTTCATGTCTTGCCAGGCTTCCCGCCGCTCGATCTGCCATTCGGTGGGGGCATCGGGCCACACTTCGCCACGCCAGGCGACCTGCTGGTTCGCCAGCACGTCGAGCTGCTGGCGAACCAGCAGATGGGTTTTGGGATCCATGGCATTCAGACCCGACGCCAATGTGCCCGCGCCTGCGCCGGCAGCGGTGGCGGCGGATGCAGCCGCCGGTGGAGCGCCCGCCGGTGCCCCCGGACTGGCGGCCTGAACCGGGGCGCCGGGCATTGGTCCGGCCGATGCCGTGTTCGGAGCACCCTGGCGCAAGGCCGGCGAGGCAGTTTGCGCGGCCAGCTGGGCTTGCGGTTCTTGCCGAAGCTGCGATGGGGCCATTTTGCCGAATGCCAGCTGGGCCAGGTGCGCTTCGTAAAACATGCCGCTGTTCTGAATGGCTGCCGAGAGCGCCTGCGCCAGTTGCCCGGCAACCTGCCCTGCTACTTGGCCCGAAAGGGCTGCCGCTGCCGTTGTACCCGCCGCGGCGCCGGTCGCCGAGGCGGCTGACCCGGGCGCGGACGTTGACAAGGCCGGCGCCCCGCCGGCAGCACCCGAAGGAGAGCCGACCGCCTGGCCCGACGGCCCGGCCGATGCGCCGGCGCTGCCCGACGCACCCGGTGTTCCGGAAGGTGACGTCTGTGCGTTCGATGACCCCGGTGCGGATCCAGATTGCGGGGTGCCGCCCGCCGATGGCGGCGTGGCACCTGTGGGTGCCGCCGGGCTGCCGGATGCCGACGATGACCCACCCGCCCCGGGCGAGGCGGCTTGCCCGGCAGAGGGTTGGCTTTGCCGGCCTTCGCCCTGGGCTTGCCCCTGCGGGCCGAACGGAAACAACGGGCGTCGGTGGTGGGTTAAGGGCGGCGATTCGGGATAACCGGCCAGCAGCGCCAGTATGGTTTGTGCGGCAAACCCCAGGCGGGTAGGGGCCGAGGCCGTGGCCGCCGTGCTGGGCGCGTTGCGTGCCTGCAATAGTTCGGCGGTTTTGGGATCGAGCCGGCTGCGATCAATGGTTTGCCGGTTCGACTGTTCGGTATGGCTGCGGGCACGATCAACGGCTTCACGCGGGTCGCGCTGGGTGTCGTTGGGCAGGGCGTCGGTGCGTGCCGCCGTGCCGGGCTGGCTGACCGCGTCGGGCCGGGCGCCCGTAACCAGATTCGATTGCTGGGAAAGCGTGGTTCCCAGCATGGCATCGAGACGCTGCACCAGCAGGGTGCCGAGGGCCGACGGGCCGGAGCTCATGGGTTAAATACAGGCGCCGAATAGGTTTGCAGTACGGCTTGTTGTCGTTTCAGGGTGCCCAGCAGGTGGCTAAGGCGCTCCAGCTCGGGGGTGACCAGGTGCCGGATGCAGGCATCGTTGTCGAGTATGCGGATAAGAATGTCGCGCCGGGCGTTGCGGTCGTCGGTGGACAGTTCGGGAAACTCCTGGAGCCGGGCGACTTCGGTGTTATAGGCCTGACCGAGTTCGATGACTTTATCCCAGTGTTTTGCCTGCGCCTCGGTCAGCATGCGCCCGGAAATGCGTTCAATAACCTGGTACTGCTGGAGCAGGCGGGTGGCCGATTGCAAGGGAGCGCCTGGTGGGGGAGTAGACATAAGGTAAGAAAGCATAAATACCCAGCGATGAAAAGAGTGATTCGTTGCTGCCCGATTAACCTGCCGCTGCCAGCTCGGTGTGTGCCGATGCCGCCGGGCCGGGCTTGCCGGCCGCCGCAGGTTCGGTGACTTCCTTCCAGGCCGAGGCAATTTCCGTAAGGATGCGCTCGGCGGTGTCGAGACGCGACATGTCGCCATGCAGGTTCGCCTGAAGAAGGTTATAAATGATCAGGTCGTAACTGGTAATCAGGCTTTTGGCTACCTGGCCACCCGCTTCTTCGTTCACCGCAGCTTTCAGGCCCGAACCCACGATATCGATGGCTTTGGATATGGTTTGCCCCCGGCCGGGGATATCGCCGTTTTCCATGTGCAGCCGTGCTTTCATGATGGCGGCGCGGGCGCCGTTGAACAGCAGGGTGATCAGGCGTTCCGGGCTGGCCGACAGCACTTCCGTTTCCAGCCCCACATTGGCGTAAGACTGTGCCGATTTTTGGCGACCGGCGCCGCGTGGCATGGTGTAGGTCATTTCTGTTGTCCCCCAAGCTGGCTGAGCGCCGACAGTTGCTGCGTTAGGTAGGTGCTGGTGGAATTCATTTGGGCGATCAGTTTGTCGAGCTGAATGAACTGGTTGCGATAGACTTCCATTTTGGTGTCGATACGTTCGGAAGCCGCGTCGTATTGCTGGTTCAGCACTTTCAGGTTGCTGTTGATGCTTTTGGTGGCACTGCTGAGCAGGCCGTCGGTTTTGACGTAAACGTCGGTGGCCGTGGTAATCCGCCCGCTAAGGGCGGTGCCGCCCGACAGCAGGTTTTTTACGTCGACCAGGTTGTCTTTCAGCGCTTCGGTAAGCGCATCGTTGTCAACCTTCAGGGTGCCGGTGGTGGGGTCGGTGGTGATGCCCATTTGCGACAGGTTGCGCACGGTACCCGTGCTGCCCGATACATTAATGGCTTCACGCACCTGGCTTTGAATGCGGCGTGCCAGGGAGTCGCCCGTGAGCGCACTGCCCCGTTGTGTATCGGTGTTGTACGAGGTGAGCGATTTGATCGAGTTTTGCAGCTTGTTGTAGGCCGAAACGAACGCGTTGACGGCATCTTTGGCCACGGTATCGTCGCGCTGGATGGACAGGCTTTCGGGTGCCGTGTTTTCTTTGGTCAGGTTGAGCGTAACGCCTTCAATGGCATCGGTGAGAGTGTTGGTTTGACTGGTGACATCGATGCCGTTGATGGTAAGCGTGGCGTTCTTTGCGGCGGTTTCGCTGAGCGCACTGGCGGGATCGCCCTGAGTAAAGCCCAAGGCGTCGTTCAGTGCGGTGACATCGGTGCCGGCGTCGACCCCGGCGACAGTAATGGATTTGACCGCCGCCTGTTCGCCCATGCCTTCGGCATTGAGCAACAGATAGTGCGGGTTCGCGGGATCGCCGTTGTTCACCAGCGTAGCCTGAACGCCCACGCCCGACGTATTGTTGATGGCCTGGGTGATGCCTTCGAGCGAGGTGTCGTCGGCGGCTACACTAATGGTTGTGGTGGTGCCGTCGACCAGTTCAACATTAACGGTAACATCGCCCGAGGCCAGGGCCGTATCGCGGCTGGCCTGCCCGGTGGCGCTTTTGAGCGTTTGCGCGCTGGCCAGCTGGGTTACCTGAATTTGATAGTTGCCGGCGATGGCACTGCTGGAGGCCGTGGCGGAAAACGCCTCGCTGCCTGTGGTTGCTTTCAGGGCGCCAAACGTTTCGGCTTTTTCCAGGGTGGCGGCCGCGGTTTTCAGCCCTTCCAGCGCGCTTTTAATGGTTCCGTAGGCCGACAACCGGCTTTTTTCGGCACTGAGGCGGTTGCTGATAAGGTTGAGCGACTGGCTTTCACTGGTTCGCAGATTGGACAGCAATTGATCCAGTGGAAGACCTGAACCAACGCCGATGGATGAAATGGCCATGAAATACTCCCGATGCGGGTATTGTGCTACTTTTGGCCGGGCATCAATGCCCGGTTAAACCACGAAAACGACTGGTACTTTGGGCATTTACCGCCCGCGAAGAACCGCGCCGCACTGCCTAAACGCGCGTGTCGACCCCGCCGCCCTGCATTTGAACGATAGCCCGCGCCACCTTCAGCACGGCTTCCGAAGGCACCTTGCGAATGACCTCGCCGCTTTCGGCATCGATGATGGAGACGACCAGCCGTTGGGCTTCGTCGTCCATTTCAAAGCGCATACCCGTGCGCCACGAACGTAACGATTCGTTCACTTTTTCCAGGGCGTCGGCAACCGATTGCTGCGGGTCGCGGGCAAAATCGGACTGCTGCTGTTGCTGTTGCGAGTTTTCTGCACTTTTGGCCGATGCGGCGCCCGTAACGTGCACGGCCGGATCCGGCTGCACGCTGGGGTACTGAACGGCCGTCGGAGCAACACCTGATACAGCGGGGGCGACTCCGGAGGCGATTGGGCTGACCATGATGGACTCCTTGGTATTCGAATAACCTGAAACACGTACGCTTCTACACGCGTTAACGGCAGTCGTTCACGAAACTTTAATTTATTCAATTAAGTTTGAAAACCCGTGCTTTTCATTTGTATGGTGCATGCTACGAAATGAAACAATAGGCCTGCAGTCATCCAATGGTACAGTTTGGCGTTTTGCGTTCTACATACACATAATTCATGGCAAGTTCCGAAGACATTCTGGTTGGGCAGTATGCGCCGCTGGTGCGCCGTTTGGCGTTGCAGCTGGTTTCGCGCTTGCCCCCCAGCGTGGAACTGGATGATCTGATTCAGGCCGGCCTGATGGGTTTGCTGGATGCCGTTCGGCGCTATCAGGAAATGCCCGAAGCCCAGTTTGAAACGTATGCGTCCACCCGCATACGCGGCGCCATGCTCGACGAACTGCGCAGCCAGGACTGGCTGCCACGCAGCGCCCGCAGCAAAAGCCGCACCATTGAGCACACCATACAGAAACTTACCCACGAACAGCTGCGGCCGCCGACCGAATCTGAAATTGCCGGTGCGCTGGGCGTGCCCCTGCCCGACTACCACGCCATGCTCGACGACGCGCGCGGCGTACAAATCGTCCATTACGAGGATCTGGCCCGCAATATCGACGAGGGGGCGGCGCATCCGCTGGATTTCGGCAGTGACCAGGCCCCGCTGAGCACCCCGTGGGACAACCCGCTAACCGTGCTGGAATCGGCCGGCTTGCGGCATGCCCTGGTGGCCGCCATCGGGGCACTGCCCGAACGCGAGCAACTGGTGCTGTCACTGCAATTCGAGCAAGACCTGAACCAGAAAGAAATCGCCGCCGTCATGGGCATTACCGAAGGCCGGGTGTCGCAGCTGCGATCCCAGGCCGTGGCCCGGCTGCGTGCCTCGCTGGCCGCAGGGGCATGGGATGAAAGCCCGGGCGATGACTTGTTGTCGGGTTTGTTGTAGCAAACGGATTGTCCCGTTTACGGCCGTTATTCCCGCCTTTACACCGGCATTTCCCTTGGTATTCTGGCTTTCTTAGAAGACTGCTCAAGGTGGCGTGAATGCGGGTAACTATTTTTGGAATCGGTTATGTGGGCCTGGCGCAGGCCGCCGTACTGGCCCAGGTGGGTCACGATGTGGTGTGCGTGGATGTTGATGCCGACAAGGTCGACGCCCTGAACCAGGGGAAAATTCCCATTTACGAACCCGGCCTTACCGCCCTGGTGCGTGACAACGCGGCGGCAGGGCGGTTGGTCTTCACCACCGATGCCGATGCCGGTGTAAAACACGCCGAAGTGCAGTTCATTGCGGTGGGCACCCCCCCCGACGAGGACGGTTCGGCCGATCTGCGCCATGTGCTTGCCGTTGCGGAAACCATTGGCCGCCACATGAACGGCCATCGTGTGGTCATAGACAAATCCACCGTGCCGGTAGGCACGGCCGAAAAAGTGGCCGACCGCCTGCGCGCCGTGCTGGCCGGGCGACAGGCCTCGCACCTGACCTTCGACGTGGTGTCCAACCCGGAGTTCCTGAAAGAGGGTTCCGCCGTGGGCGACTGCATGCGCCCCGACCGTATTATTGTGGGCACCGACAGCAGCCACGCCGAAGACGTAATGCGCGAGCTTTATGCCCCGTTCAACCGCAATCACGAAAAAATGATTGTCATGGATGTACGCAGCGCCGAGCTGACCAAATACGCCGCCAACGGTATGCTGGCAACAAAAATCAGCTTCATGAATGAAATAGCCAACGTGGCCGAGCGCCTGGGCGCCGACATTGAACTGGTGCGCCAGGGCATTGGTTCGGACCCCCGTATCGGCTACGACTTTATTTATGCCGGCGCCGGCTACGGCGGGTCGTGCTTTCCCAAAGATATTAAAGCCCTGATCAAGACCGCACACGATTGCGGGGTTGAGGCCTGGATACTGAAAGCGGTTGAACAACGCAATGCCGAGCAGAAAACCGTGCTGTTCCAGAAAATAGCCCGGCATTTCGGCGACCTGGCCGGCAAAGTGATTGCGGTGTGGGGGCTAAGCTTCAAGCCCAATACCAATGACATGCGGGACGCACCCAGCCGTGTGCTGATGGAAGCCCTGTGGAGCGCGGGCGCCGTGGTGCAGGCCTACGACCCCGAAGCCATGGAAGAAGCCCAGCGGCTGTATGCCGCACGCGACGAACTGGTGCTGTGCGGCACCAAAGAGGCGGCTCTGCGCGGCGCGGATGCCCTGGCCATCGTGACCGACTGGCAGGTATTCAAGGCGCCCGACTTCGACTATATAAAAGAAAAACTGAAAACCCCTGTGGTGTTCGACGGCCGGAATTTATATGATCCCGCCCGCATGCAGCGCAGGGGGTTCACGTATTATTCGATTGGGCGCTGAGTCGATTAAAAGTGGCGCCCGGCTGTTGTAAAGGGTTTGCCAGAGTGGGCGATAGTTTCGCAGTGCTTTTTATCGCTAATTTAAATGGCTTCGAATGCGGCCTGCCAGATCCTTGCTGCCATAAGCGTCGTCGAGTATTAATGCCAATTTTTCACGCTGGGTTTTACTTAGCTTATGAAGCTGGTTGATGTCCCTGATATAAACCGCATCTGCGGTTGTCAGCTGGTTTATGCCTTGGTGAATTTGCCCTTTCAGCACGTATGGTGCAAATAGCCGTATACGCTGCTCAAGCAACGTGTGCAGCATGAAACCATGTTCGCGCATCCACTGATCGATTTCCGCGAACAATGGTTGATTTTCGTATAGCGGAATAAAGTTGACTTCGGTTTGTATAACCAAGGCATCCTTGAGCTTTTGTTCGCCATGACGGAAAACAGCCAGCTCGCCGCCTTGAATATCAATTTTCAACCAGTCAATGTGGTCTATTTCATTGATGTCATCCAGCCGCACGGTTGTCAAGGGGATTTCCTGGCGTACTTTTGCCCAGTCGGGGTATCCCTGAAAGTGGTTCAGTAACGCTGCGTTCGGCTTGAGGGTTGACGTCATTCCTGACGCCTGGCAAACATAGAGCGTCGCTGCACGTCCGTCGCCTACGGCGTAAGGCAGGTAGGTTTCGTTCGGCCCTTTGGTGCGTAACAGTGTATTTAGAGCGTCGGTCTGGGGTTCAAAACCCACCAGCTTTACCTGCTTTTTCTGCAGCAGCTTTTTATACGGAGGGTCGCCGTCGATCGGATTTGCTCCGATATCGACCACGTACAGCTCTTTTGAGTTCGCCGCTACGTTTGAATGCTGGGAGTCGTCCATGGATGTCAGGATGGCTTGGTTGAGTGGGGTATCTGCAGGGCTTGCACCCGGCAAGTAGCGCCCATCGTCTTGCAGAGCAGGTAACGTTGTTTTTACCGAAGTGGTATCAGAATGCCCCGCTTGTGCTTGATTAATAAAGCGGGCATCCAGCCAAGCGCGATAACGTTCCGCGTCGGTGGTGCTGATAGTAGCCAGCAGCGAGTAAGGCAAGTCGTAAATCTGGAAAGCGGTGTGCAGCAAAAAGGCAAGCTTGCGCTTGTCATTTTCGGGCCTCTGTTCCAGCATAGCTGGTGACGGAACAAATAACGCATCGAAACTAAGCAGCTTGGTAGCCTGCGTGCCTGAAGGATCGATTTGCTGATTAAAATAGCTGAAATAAGAAGGATTGCTGAACTGATAAAAATCGAAACCCTTGTCTTTCAGAAACCCTTGCAGTGCGTCAAGCGTAGCCTGGTTCTGATACCTTGGTGTGGCGTTTAGTCGTACTTGAATCAGTAGCGCTGAGGCCAGTTTGGATGATGCATTTTCCAGCAGTGTTAATGCATCGGTAGTTTCATCCATTAACAGCCAGTCCAGTTTTTCAACGCCATCAATATCGTCTAAACGGCTGCTGGGTAAACTGACCTTGGCCAATGTATGAATGGGGTCGATAGCTTGTGCGCCATCATCACTGGCACCCAATGGTACTAAGGTTGAGGAATGCTGGTTATTCAAACATGCGTGCAGTGTCGCCGCAGACCCATTACCAAGAACGTGGTTCGGCACATAATGTAGATCGTTGCCGGAAAGCTGGCCAGCGTAATCCTTAAGCCGCGCTGCGGGGTCGAATACGACGGCTTCATGTACCTGAAGGTTCAGCAACGGTTTAAAGCGGTCGTCGGTGAGCAGTCGGCCGCCATGGTCGATCGCCACCAGTTTCCCGTTGAAAGAAAAGGAAAAATCCTTCGCCTTATCGTCAGCCCAAAGCCCGGGTAATTCAAAAGGTTTTGTTTCGCCGTCAAACCACGCTTTACCTTGTTTGTCCAGGGTTAACGCCGCAGGGGGTTTGCCTTCACAATAGCGGCTCCAGATGGCTCGCATAGCCAATGTAAAGTTCTTGGCGAACCGTTTGTAATCGCACAACGGCGATTTCTGCACCTGTTCCGGCAGCTTCTGGCGCAAGATTGCAAGATACTGCGGATTCATGGCCAGTTCGACGGCAATATCCTTGTACTGATCCCAATCGTTGGCCACCAGTTCCGGCAGACCGGCATTGGTCAAATGCGTGGCGCTGTGGCGCCCTGCAAAGGTGGGGCCGGGGTAGGTTACCACCGGCACCCCCATAATCAAGGATTCGCACGTAGTTAGCCCGCCGGAATATGGCCAGGGGTCTAGCGCAACATCAATTTTGTTGTACGTATCCAGTAGTTCGTAGTGCGGTGAATGGCCTTCAAATTCGATTCGTGAAGGCTCGATGCCGTGCTCGAGGAACTGGCTGCGAATACGATCTAAAAACTCCTGGTGGTCGTATTGGGGGCCTTTCAGAAGCAGATGGCTTTGCGGCACGCGATGCAGAATATCGGCCCAGTGCTGAACAATGACAGGGTTGATTTTTGAAGGATTGTTGAAGCAGCCGAATGTGATGTGGTTGTTTTCAAAGAAAGGCACATTTTTTATCGAAGGCCTGTCTCCCCGGGGGGTGTAGCAAATGTAATCGTCAGGTAGGCGAATTATTTTTTCGGTATAGAAATTGTCGCAGCCGTTAGGGGTTTCTATTTCGTCGCTCAGAAAATAATCAATCGTATCAAGGCCGGTTGTATTTATCTGCCCCCCAACCCATTTCACTTGGATTGGGCTAGGCTTGGTTGCCATGGTCAATAGCCTGTTACCCTCGGTGTGGCCACATAGATCAAAAAGGATATCTATTTGATCATCTTGTATCTTGTCGGATAAAGCATCATGACTGAGTGCAGTTACACTTTGCCAGTAATCGAAACGGCTCTTGAATAGTTCTGTAATAGAGTCAGAATCATCGCGCATGCTGTATGCATGTAGCTCAAACTCTGATGGCGACAGGCGGCGCATTGACGAGATTATCATCTGGCCTACGGGATGGATCCGAAGCCCTGCTGAAATAAACCCTAACTTTAACTTTCTATTAGGGTCTTTATTTGTTTTTTCCCTAGGTTTTGTTTTTACCTTGAATATTTTTTTCCAATCCAAGTGCTTCTGAAAAATATACTCGTTGCTGTGTGCAGGGTTGTAATGCAATGACATCAAATAGTTCGAATAAATTTCGACTCTTTCAGGGTCAAGCTTATGCGCTTTCAAATAGGCGTTTTCCGCTTTTTCGTAGGCTCCTATTGAGCGATAGGCGCCGGCAATATTCGATAAAGTGGCCGTATTGTTTGGATTGTCCTTTAATATTTTCTCCAGGACATATAGCCCCTCAGAAAAATTTCCTTTTTTTGTAAATGAATTTGCTTTTCGGTTGCTTAATATTATATTTTCAGGGTGCTGTGTAAGGGCAAGATCTAACTCTTCTAAGCACTCATCGTACTTCCCCAGGTCGTACAAAAGTTTAGTGTGCAAATCACTCAAGGTAAAAGATTGCTTATTGATGCTCGATGCTTTTTTTGCATGTATTAAAGCAGTGATGAGGTCGTGTTTTGTGTACGCAATTTTTGCCAGTGCTTCTTCTAGTGCTTCGTCGCTTGGCAACAACCCTTGTATGCTTGTTATTATCTTTTCTGATTCTAAATGTTTGCCTTCTGCAAAAAGTGATAGTGCCAGAATTTTTTGCAGCTCTGGGTCGTTCAGAAACGGACTGTTTGACTCGTCAAACCAGTTAATTATCGCTTTAAAATTATTGTTTTTGTAAAGTGACAACAGGGATGTTAGTGCCTGCTGTTTGGTGTTGTAAGCGCTGGCTTTTCCAGTGCTTCGCTGCTTGTTTTTACGGTTCATGACAGATCACGTAGGGGGCTTGTAGTGGCTGGGTTATCAGCTGATTCTACAATTGCCTGACTATTTCTGTGGTACGAATAGCAGGTAAAAAAAGCACTATTTGGCTAGATTGTTTTGGAAAATAAACTCTTTAGCCATGAAAAACGGGCTCTCCAAATAGCGGAGAGCCCGTTTTGTAAGCTACCTGGCGTCAAATTAACGCAGCAGAGACAACACGCCTTGAGGCAACTGATTCGCTTGCGCCAGAACGGAGGTTCCAGCCTGTTGCAGAATCTGAGAGCGAGTCATATTTGCTACTTCCACCGCGTAGTCTGCATCTTCGATTCGCGAACGGGCAGCCGTCAGGTTTGTCGAATTCGTTTGCAGGTTGGTGATGGCAGTTTCAAGACGGTTTTGAATCGCCCCGAGATCAGATCTTAAGGTGTCTACGGTTGTCAAGGCCGTGTCCAGGGCAGCCAACGGATTATCCGTTGCGCCAGTTTTTAGTGCCCGTGCAGTCAGATCACTCATGTCCAGCGTGAAAGCGGCAGTAGTGGTGGCTGTTGCAGCATCGTTCGGGTTTAGTGCAACATAATATACACGGTTCTCTAAGCCCGTTTCTGCCTGTTCTGTTGAGGTAAGAGCAGCGACTGTGACTTGGGCAAACCAGTTGCCTGCGTCGTCTACGAGCGCGTTAGCGGTATCGATCGTGACCGTGCCTGTAGTGATTCCAAGATCCGTTTTAAATTCTGCAGTGCCAGCCGCTGTAACCGATGAGTCTGCAATCTCTGTGGTTTCGCCCCATGCGGCCTCAAATGCAGCAGTAGATGCTGCAACTGGGGTGCCTTTCGCGCCATTGACATTGAATGTCGACAGGTCAAGTGAATTGGAGGTAATCGCTTCCAGATCAATTTCGATCACTTCACCGTCATTGGCACCCACCTGAATGTTCAGTGTGGTGTCGTTCGCCAGAACTTTTACGCCGTTGAAGTCGGTTTGTGCTGAAATACGGTCAATTTCAGCCAGGCGTTGATTAATTTCAGCCTGCAGTGAGTCGCGGTCGGCAGTCGTGTATGTATCGTTCAGTGACTGAACGGCCAGTTCACGAATGCGTTGCAGGTTGGTGTTGACTTCGTTCAGCGCGCCTTCGGCGGTTTGGGCTACCGAAATACCGTCGTTGGCGTTACGCTGGGCTTGTGCCAGGCCGCGAGTTTGTGCGCTCATGCGGTTGGCAATGGCCTGGCCGGCGGCGTCGTCTTTGGCGCTGTTGATGCGCAGGCCCGACGACAGGCGCTCAATGGCGTTGCCCAGGGCGGATTGGGATTTCTGCAGGTTGTTCTGAGCAACCAGGGACAGATAGTTGGTGTTGATAACTGACATGATGAACTCCTTCGAGTAACAAATACGGCGACACGAGATCCGCCTGATTGCCAAGAAGAAAACGTTGGGTTTCTGTGCCGTATTACTGGTTTACACCCTGACTTAAAGCCGTTTCTTCCTGTTCACTCTCGTTAACGGCCCGGTTTGGAACAACTTTAGGGCGAATCGCATAAATATTTTTGGCTTCATGCGTTACATGTATGTGGGTGGATTCTTCTTCTCAAACGACTCCGGTGCGTCGTATAACCCTGTTTGGCAGACTGCATAAGGGGGGGGCGATGAAATTTGGTTTTACGGATCCCATGTTTGAAACGTGGGCGCAGCGGGCGCTGCTGAATGTGCCGGGCGGCGGGGCCGAGGTGGGCGAGGTGGCGGCCATGGTGGGCCGTATTCCCGATGGGGATCGAGGGGCGTGGTTTGCGGCCTGGACGGCGTTGGCCGACAAATTGTCGGACCAGGCCGGGCAGTGCCTGCGCCAGGGGCACCGGGCAAGTGCCCGGCAGCTGTTTCAGCGGGCCAGTACGTATTACCGCTTGTCGTATCCGTTGTTGTTCGGGCGGCCCACCGATGCCCGGGTGGTTCAGGGGTATCAGCGTGAGGCGCAGGCGTTTGCGCAGGCGGCGGCGCTTTTTTCCGAGCCGGTGCAGGCGGTGGAGATTCCGTATGAAAATACGACGTTGCCGGGGTACTTTTATTCGGGCGGGCCGGGCACGCGTCCGTTGGTGGTGTGTACCAATGGCTACGATGAAACCTTGCATGCCATGCACTATGCCCATGCGGTGGCGGCGCAGCAGCGCGGCTACCATGTACTGGTGTTCGACGGCCCTGGGCAGGGGCGGGCGCTGATCGAACAAGGGCTAACCATGCGGCCTGACTGGGAAGCCGTGGTGCAGCAGGTGGTGGATTATGCAGTGGCGTTGCCGGGCGTGGATGCCTTGCGCATTGCCCTGGTGGGGTGGAGTTTTGGCGGGTATCTGGCGCCGCGGGCGGCGGCGGGCGAGCCGCGTATTGCGGCGTTAATTGCCGATCCGGGCCAGTGGGATATGCTGGATGCGGTGCGCGGCATGTTCAGCAAGATGGGGGCCGGTGAGCTGGCCCGGGCGTTGCCGCAGGCCACGGAAAGCGATTTGCAGCCGGTGGTGCAGGCCATACAGGCCAATCCGGCCCTGCGCTGGACAGTCATGCAGCGCGGTTACTGGGTGCATGGGGTGGATTCGTTTTCGGGGTATGTGCAGGCGCTGGCGCAGTTTCGCCTGTCGCACCTGGCCGGGCAAATTGCCTGCCCCACGCTGCTCACGTGGGCGAAAGACGATCCTATTGCCGCCTTTGCCCCGGTGCTGTATGAATCGCTGAACTGCCCGAAAACCCTAATAACATTCAGTGCCGATGAAGGCACCGGGGGCCATTGCGAAACGTTGGCACGCTCGGTGTATCACCAGCGCGCCTACGATTGGCTGGGGCAGGTGTTCAACCACCCAGGTTGAGGTTGCGCGATTTAACCAGCTCGGCCCATTTTCTGGCGTCGGTGCCGATGAACTCTTCGGTTTGTTGCGGGGTGCTGGGGCCGGTGATCATGCCGGCCGCCTCAACGGCGGTTTTGAATTTGTCGGTTTTCATAATGTCGTTGAGCAGGGCGTTCACCTTGGCAATGCGGTCGGCGGGCGTGCCTTGCGTGGTGGCAACGGCAAACCACTGGGTGGCGTCGTAGCCCTTGATGCCGGCTTCCTGCACGGTGGGTACCTGGGGCAGGCTGGGCAGGCGGTAGGTGGTGGTGACGGCATAGGGCTTGAGCGCGCCCGACTTCAGGTGCGGCAGCACGGGTGTGGGGCCCAGAATGGCCAGCGGTACCTGGGCGCCGACAACGTCGGTAACGGCCTGGCCGCCTCCTTTGTAGGGAATCTGGGTCATTTGCACGCCGGCCAGGTCATTCACCAGTTCACCGGCCAGGTGTTGCGAGGTGCCGGTGCCCGATGTGGCGTAGTTCCACCGGCCGGGGTTGGCCTTGGCGCTGGCAATCACTTCCTGCAGTGTGTTTTCCGGGTTTTTGGACGGCCCGGTAATGATCATGGGGCCTTGGGCCAGCAATACCACCGGCGCCAGTTCTTTGCCGACCGATGGTTCCGGGCGCGGGAAAATGATGGGGCCGGGCACGGTGATCAGCAGGGTGTCTTTGGGGTCGGCCTTGGCCACGAATTGCAGGGCGATCGAGCCGGATGCGCCGGGGCGGTTTTCCACCACGACCGACTGGCCCAGTTTTTCGCCTAGCTGTTCGGCGGCAATGCGGGTCAGCACGTCGGCGGTGCCGCCGGGTGCGAAACCGACAATCCAGCGCACAGGGGCTTGCGGCCAGTTCTCGGCTGCCAGGGCCGGCGCCGACAGGGCCAGGGTGCAGGCGGCCAGCAGGCCGCGCAGCAACAGGGGGTGTTTCAGATTTTTCATGGGGTTGTCCAGTAAGCAAGAAAGGGGTTAGTGGGTGTCCGGGGCGCCCGGTAGTGTGTTGGGGTGCGCTTTTACGCTGTCGTTGAAGGCGCGGATCATGCGCAGCATGGGGCCCATCACCCAGGTGTTGAAGATCAGCACATCGCTTTCTTCCTTGGGGTCGGTCAGCAGGTTGAACAGGTAGGGCGATTCCAGCTTGCCTTCACCCTTGTTCACCTCGGGCTCCCAGTAAAAGTGCAGTTTCCAGTGGCGCCATTTCACGGCGCGCAGGTCGTTCTTGATGTAGAAGAGGAACCCTTCGCGGTTCGATTTCTCGTTGCCCAGGAAAAATTCGGTCTGGTCCACCCCGTCGATGGGTTTGCCGGCGGGCAAGGGTGCACCGGCCAGGCCGGCCAGGGTGGTGAACAGGTCGGTAACATGCACGATTTCGTTGCTGACCCGCCCCGGCTGCACTTTGCCGGGCCAGCGGATAATGAAGGGCACGCGCAGGCTGCCTTCCATGGCGGTGTGGTAGGTGCCTGTCCACATGCCGGCCGACCCGCGGTAGGGGCGGCGAAATTCCGGGCCGTTGTCGCTGGCAAAAATGAAGACGGTATTTTCGGCAATGCCCAGGTCGTCCACTGCCTGCATGATCTGGCCAACCCGATGATCCATCTCGATGACCGAGTCGGGGAAATCGCCCGCGCCGGAGCGTCCGGTAAAGTCGGGGTGCGGCAGGGTGGGGAAATGCAGGTGCACCATGGGGAAGTACAGGAAGAACGGCTGGTTTTGCCGGTGCCGGCGCTGCATGAAGTCGACGCTGCGGTCGACCAGGTCGGCGTCGATGCCGCGGCGCGCGTCCAGGTCGTACACCTTGACATTGCGCGAGGGTTCGCCCGCCTTGCCTTCCATAATGTACGGCAGGTCAACCACACTGGGGTCGTATCCCACGGTCGACGTGAACTGACTTTCGTCGGTGGTGCGGGGTATGCCGTACCACTCGTCGAAGCCGCGATCCGACGGGAAGCGGCCTTCAATGTCGCCCAGGTGCCATTTGCCGAAATGGGCGGTGGCGTAGCCTTGCTGCGACAGCAGCTGGGCCAGCGTGGTTTCGTCGCGCGTCAGGCCCTGGGGCAAACCGGCGGGCACCGACTGCAGGCAGCCGGTGCGTATGGGGTGGCGCCCGCTCATCAAGGCCGAGCGCGTGGGCACGCAGTCGCTTTCCACGTTGAAGTTTTGCAGCAGCAAGCCTTGCGAGGCCAGGCGGTCGATATGGGGGGTGGGCTGGCCGCGCAGGGCGCCGCCGCCGTAGCAGCCCAGTTCACCCCAGCCCAGGTTGTCGGCAAGAATTAAAACGATGTTCGGTTTCTGGCAGGTCATTGCGCCGGTGTTTCCAAAAAGATAAATAAATTGCCAAGCACAGTGGCATTGCATTATAGGTAGGGGTGGTTTCGTGATTTAATTCCCAATTGTTGGTAATTAAGTCTTTTTTGGAATGAATTTAAGTTTTCGCGACCTGGAGTACTTCCTGGCCATGGCGGAAACGGGCCACATGGGGCAGGCCGCGCTGCGTTGCGGCGTAACCCAGTCGGCTCTGTCGAAGTCGCTGCGCCGCCTGGAAGAGGAAACCGGGCTCACCCTGTTTGATCGCAGTGCGCGCCGTATCTGGCTGAATGCGTCGGGTGTGGCGTTTCTGGAACATGCCCGTCGCTTGCACGCCCAGTATCAGGATGCCTTGCTGCATACGTCGGCGCTGACGCTGGGCGAGGCCGGTTTGCTGCGCCTGGGGGCCACGGGCGCCACGCTCGATTCCCTGGTGCTGCCCGCCCTGGGGCGTTTGTTGCCCCAGCGCCCGGCGCTGCGGGCCTGCCTGACGGTGGGGCTGTCCGATGATCTGTTCGATCAGGTGGTGCAGGGTGCGCTGGACATGGCGGTGGCGCCGGTGTACGCACGTACGGCGGTGCCCGACGGCACCGAAAAGACGGTGCTGCGCGAAGACGCCATGCATATTGTGGTACGGTCCGGGCACCCTTTGCTGGCCCGCACCCCTTTGCAGCTGGCCGATACCCTGGACTACCCATGGATTTTGCCGCTGGTGCAGTCGTCGGCGCGGCAGGCTCTGTTCCGTTACTTTGAAATGCACGGGCTGGCGTCGCCGCGCCCGGCCATGGAGGTGCCGTTTGTGTCGCCGGGCACGCTGGCGCTGGTGGAGCAGGGCGACTTCATTTCCTTTGCCCACGGTAATGCCGCCGATCTGGTGCGGCGCCATGCCGTGCATGTCTTGCCCATTTATGTACCGATTGCCCGCCAGCTGTGCCTGTTAACCCGCCGGGGCGGCACCTGGACACCCCTGATGCAGGCCTTTGATCAAACGCTGCGGGAGTCGCTGAGTGCCAGAGCCATGGCGTAAGCGGCGCGCAGCGAGGCGGGGTCGGCCAGGCCTTTTCCCGCGATGTCGAAGGCGGTGCCGTGATCCACGCTGGTACGCACAAAGGGCAGGCCCACCGTAACGTTCACGCCCTCGTCAACGCCCAGGTACTTTACGGGGATCAGGCCCTGGTCGTGGTATTGCGCCACCACAATGTCGAATTCGCCCTGGCGCGCCCGCATGAAAACCGTGTCGCCCGGCCAGGGGCCGCTGGCATTGATGCCTTCGGCACACGCCTGCGCAATGGCCGGAGCGATGATGCGGATTTCCTCGTTGCCGAACTTGCCGTCTTCACCGGCATGCGGGTTCAGGCCCGCCACGGCCACCCGGGGCCGGGCAATGCCGGCCTGCCGGCAGGCCAGGTGAGCCAGGCGAATGGTTTGCAGTTCGGCCTGCAGGGTGATCAGTGCCGGCACCTTGGCCAGGGGCTCGTGAATGGTGACCAGAATGACGCGCAGCTGTTCATTGGCCAGCATCATGGCCACCTGCGGCGTGCCGGTGCGCTGGGCCAGAATTTCGGTGTGGCCGGGGTGGTCGATGCCGCCGGCCTGCATGGCTTTTTTGTGCAGGGGGGCGGTGACAATGGCCCGGATATGGCCGGCCCGGGCGTCGTCGATGGCCTGGCACAGGTATTCGTAGGCGGCCCGCCCCGCCTGGGCGCTGATTTTGCCGGGCGGCAAATCGGACGGCAGGGGTTCCCAGCGGTTCACCACAGGCAGCGTGTGGCCGGTACTGCCGCCATGATCGGGCCATTGCCCGGTAATGTCGCACACCTGTATGTGGTCGCCCAGCCCCAGCCGCCGGGCCGTGGTTTGCAGAATGCCGGCGTCGCCGTACACCACGGCCGGGTGGCTTAACGGGCGGGTGAAGAGCTTGACCACGATTTCCGGCCCGATGCCGGCCGCGTCGCCCAGGGTGATACCCACCGGGCGCGAGGAGGCGGTGAGCGCGGTTCCGGCGGGGTGAGCCACGGCGGTTACAGCGCCTCGCTGGCGTAGTCGGCCAGGCGCGAGCGTTCACCGCGCTGCAGGGTGATGTGCCCGGCATGCGGCCAGCCCTTGAAGCGGTCGACCACGTAGGTTAGCCCCGAGCTGCCTTCGGTAAGGTAGGGGGTGTCGATTTGCGCGATGTTGCCCAGGCAAATGATTTTTGTGCCGGGGCCGGCCCGAGTGACCAGGGTTTTCATTTGCTTGGGGGTAAGGTTCTGGGCCTCGTCGATGATCAGGTACTTGTTCAGGAAGGTTCGGCCGCGCATGAAGCTCATGGACTTGATCTTGATGCGCGAGCGTATGAGGTCCATGGTGGCGTTCTTGCCGCTGTCGTTGCCGCCGGCGTTGTGGGCCATGCCGCCGTGGGTGCCCAGATGCAGCACTTCCAGGTTGTCTTCCAGCGCGCCCATCCAGGGGGCCATTTTTTCTTCCTCGGTGCCGGGCAGAAAGCCGATCTCATCGCCCACGGGCACTGTGGCGCGGGTAATGATGATTTCGCTGTAGCGCTTGGTTTCCAGGGTTTGCGTCAGTGCCGCCGCCAGGGCCAGCAATGTTTTGCCGGTACCGGCCTGACCCAGCAGCGACACGAAGTCGATGTCAGGGTTCATGAGCAGGTTCAGGGCGAAGTTCTGTTCGCGGTTGCGCGCCGTGATGCCCCACACGTTGTTCTTGGCGTGGCTGTAGTCGCGCAGCGTGGCCAGCACGGCGCTTCGACCGCTGACTTCCTTCACCTGGGCCTGCAGGGGCAGGTCGCCGTCGAAGTACACGAATTCGTTGACGATGAATTCGGAACACAGCGGGCCGCGAACCCGGTAATAGGTGGTTCCCCCTTGCTGCCACGATTCAACGTCTTTGCCGTGTTTGGTCCAGAAATTGGCCGGCAAAGGCATAACGCCGTCGTACAGCAGGTCGGTGTCGTCGATGACGTGATCGTTCAGGTAGTCTTCGGCGGCCAGGCCCAGCGACCGGGCTTTCAGACGCATATTGATGTCTTTGGACACCAGAATGACATCACGCCCCTTGTGCAGCGACTTGAGCGCATGCACAACCCCCAGGATGGCGTTGTCGGCCTTGCCGGGCGGCAGTTCGATGGGCAGTTTGGCGCTGAGCGGCTGGGTCTGGAAGTGCAGCGTGCCCAGAGCATCGGTATTGCCCAGGGCATCGAGTGCGGCACCGTTTTCGAAGGCTGTGGGCGTTTCAGCCAGACCGTCCAGGTAGCGGCTGACCTGCCGCGCATTGCGGGCCACTTCCGACATGCCTTTCTTCTGGTGGTCCAGCTCTTCGAGCACAATCATGGGCAGGAAAATGTCGTGTTCCTGGAAGCGGAACAGCGAGTTCGAGTCGTGCAGAAGCACGTTGGTGTCCAGCACAAAGAGTTTGCGCTTGCCCACCGGCAGGGCCTTTTTCTTGCTGTTGTTACGGGCGGGGGCTGTTCTGGCCGGGGCGGCGGCCGGTGTGGCGGGGGCCTGCGGTGCGGGGGCCGGAACGGCGGTTGCCTGCACCGGCACGGGTGCGGGCGTTGCTGCCGATGTTGCTGCCGGCGTCGACGGTGCTGCGCCGGTCTTGGCGGGCGTGGCGGGTACGGTGACCGGAGCCGCTGTTTTCAGCAGTGCAGCCGTGGGCGTTGCCTTTTTGCGGGCCCCACGGCGCGTGCCGGCAGCCGGCTCGTCGTGCGTTTGGGGTGGGGCGGATGGGGTGGCAACGGGATCAACCTTGTCACCCATACGGGTTGGCAACTTGGGAAGCGGCATGTAGTCGGGCTCCTGCGTGTTATGTGCGTGTTATTGGCGTGTTCTTACGATTCGCGCACGGCCTGAAGGACCTCGTCGACATGGCCGGGCACTTTTACGCCGCGCCATTCGCGCAGCAGTGTTCCGTCAGCATCGATCAGGAACGTGCTGCGTTCAATTCCGCGTACTTGTTTACCGTACATGTTTTTCAGTTTCATGACGCCGAACTGCGTGCAAAGCGTTTCGTCGGGGTCGGAAATGAGCGGAAAAGGCAGGTTCTGTTTCTCGGTGAAATTCTGGTGCGACTTGAGCGAGTCGCGCGACACGCCCATGATCTGGCAGCCGGCGGCCCGGAATGCGTCGTAGGTGTCGCGAAACCCCTGGGCTTCGGTGGTGCAGCCGGGGGTGTTGTCTTTGGGATAAAAAAACAACACCACTTTTTGCCCGGCCAGATCGGGCAAGTGGATTTCGCCTTGGGTGCTGTCGGCTGTAAACGAGGGGACAGGTTGTCCTTGGGCTAGATCAGTCATGCGATTTCCTTGTTGGGAAGCAGGGCCACCACCACGCGGCGCCCTTCGGCCATCAGAATATTGTAGGTGCGTGCGGCGGCCTCAGTGCTCATGGCTTCCACACCGATACCCAGGTCGAGCAGCGGGCGTACTACATGGGCGGGCAGCAAATACTGCCGCAGCCCGGTGCCCACCAGCATGACCTCGGGGGCGCCGGCCGGCCGCTCGCGCGGGCCGGTGTTCAGGAAGTCGGCCGGGTTGCCGGGCGCGGTGTCGGCAAGCCCGGCCACCGTGCGCAATTCGGCACTGGTAATGTGCGCCGGTGCGCTAACGTGCCACTGTTCGATGGGGCCTTCGGGGCCGAAATACACCGCATGATGGAAGTCGACCTCGTTGATCTGGATGTAATCGGGGCCGTACGCCGTGACGGTGTTCAGCGCCGGATTGTTTTCACGTTGCAATTGCAAAGCATCACTCCTGACAATGGGTTGATGATAGCGCAAACCGCGGCCGGTTCGCCCGCCCCGGCGTGCCGTGTTGCTTCGCTTGCGCGACGCAGCAATATTCATCGCCCAATCGTTTAAACTAGTCAGTTATTTACTGTACTTTGTCATCTAAGGAACATCATGACGAACTTCCCGCGTATTGAACGGTTGCCGCCCTATGTATTCAATATTACCGGTGAACTCAAGATGGCGGCGCGCCGGCGCGGTGAGGACATTATCGATATGTCCATGGGTAACCCCGATGGCCCAACCCCCAAACATATCGTCGACAAACTGGTTGAAGTGGCCAGCCGCCCCGACACGCACGGCTATTCGGTGTCCAAAGGCATTCCGCGCTTGCGCCGTGCCATTTCGGGCTGGTACGAGCGCCGCTACAACGTGGCCATCGACCCCGATTCCGAGGCCATAGTCACCATCGGCTCGAAAGAGGGGCTGGCCCACCTGATGCTGGCAACGCTCGATCGCGGCGACACGGTGCTGGTGCCCAACCCCAGCTACCCCATCCATATTTACGGCGCGGTCATTGCCGGGGCCAATATCCGTTCGGTGCCCATGACGCCGGGCCTGGACTTCTTCGAGGAAATCGAGCGCGCGGTTCGCGAAACCATTCCCAAGCCGAAAATGATGATCCTGGGGTTCCCCAGCAATCCCACGGCGCAGTGCGTAGATTTATCGTTCTTCGAGCGTATTATCGGGCTGGCCCGGGAACATAATATTCTGGTGGTGCACGATCTGGCCTATGCCGACATTACCTTCGACGGCTATGTGGCGCCTTCCATTATGCAGGTGCCGGGCGCACGCGATGTTGCCGTGGAGTTTTTCACCATGAGCAAGAGCTACAACATGGCCGGCTGGCGTGTGGGCTTCATGGTGGGCAACCAGGAATTGGTGAATGCGCTGGCGCGCATCAAAAGCTACCACGACTACGGCACGTTCACGCCCATTCAGGTGGCGTCAATTGCCGCCCTGGAAGGCCCCCAAGACTGCGTGAAGCAGGTGGTGGAACAGTACAAAAACCGTCGCGATGTGCTGGCCAAAGGTTTGCATGAAGCCGGCTGGGTGGTCGATATTCCGAAAGCGTCCATGTACATCTGGGCCAAAATTCCCGAGCCTTACCAGAAAATGGGGTCGCTCGAATTTTCCAAGCGCGTGCTGGCCGATGCGAAAGTGGCGGTGTCGCCCGGTATCGGTTTCGGCGACTACGGCGATGAATACGTTCGCTTTGCGCTGATTGAAAACGAGCAACGCACTCGCCAGGCGGTGCGCGGCGTGAAGGAAATGTTCCGAAAAGACGGGTTGATGAAATGACGACACCGATGAAAGTGGGTTTGCTGGGTCTGGGCGTTGTCGGTGGCGGCACCTGGAAGGTTTTGCAGAAAAATGCGCAGGAAATTGCGCGTCGTGCGGGTCGTAGCATTCAGGTGGCGGGTATTGCCGTGCGCGATGTCGAAAAGGCGCGTGCCCTGGTGGGCGACGCGGTGCCGGTTACCAGCGACCCCTTGTCGCTGGTGCGCGACCCCGACATCGATGTCATTGTGGAACTGATCGGCGGCGATTCCACGGCGTACGAAATGATCATGGAAGCCATTGCCCAGGGCAAGCACGTGGTAACGGCGAACAAGGCGTTGCTGGCCAAGTACGGCAACGAGGTGTTTGCCGCCGCCCATGCCAAGGGCGTCATGGTTACCTTCGAAGCAGCGGTGGCCGGGGGTATTCCCATTATCAAAGCCATTCGCGAGGGCCTGACGGCCAACCGCATCGAGTCGGTGGTGGGCATTATCAACGGCACCACCAATTTCATCTTGTCGGAAATGCGGTCGCGCGGGCAGCCGTTTTACTCGGTGCTGGCCGAAGCCCAGCATTTGGGATACGCCGAAGCCGATCCCACCTTCGATATTGAAGGGGTCGATGCCGCGCACAAGCTTACCTTGCTGTCCGCCATGGCATTCGGCATTCCGGTGCAATTTGAAAAAGCCCATATCGAAGGCATTACGAACCTGGCGCCGGAAGACATTCAGCACGCCGAGCGCCTGGGTTACCGGATCAAGCTGCTGGGCATTACGCGTCGCCGCCCCAACGGCATCGAGCTGCGGGTGCACCCCACGCTGGTGCCCACCAATTGCTTGCTGGCCAATGTTGAAGGGGCCATGAACGCGGTGCTGGTGCAAGGCGATGCCGTCGGCCCTTCGCTGTATTACGGGCAGGGCGCGGGCGAATTGCCCACGGCGTCGGCCGTGGTGGCCGATCTGGTTGACGTCGCCCGCTTGCAGGCGGCTGATCACGATCACCGTGTGCCTTATCTGGCGTTCCAGCTCGACGCCATGGATGACACTCCCGTTATGCCCATGGAAGACGTGGTGTCGTCGTATTACCTGCGCCTGCGTGTGCAGGACCGTCCGGGTGTTCTGGCCGATGTGGCCCGTATTCTGGCCAATGCCGGCATCTCTATCGGTTCCATGATCCAGGAACCCAATGGCGAGGCTGAAGCCGACATCATCTTCCTGACCCACGAGGCCCGCGAGGGGGCCATTGCCCAGGCGATGGACCAGATTCGTACCTTGCCCGTGGTGCAGTCCGAGCTGATTCTGCTGCGCGTGGAGAATATCTGATGAAATACCTTACAACGCGCGGGGGCATGGAACCCAAGCCGTTCAGTGACATTCTTCTGGAAGGGCTGGCCACCGACGGCGGCCTGGCGTTGCCCGAAAGCTATCCGGTGGTGTCCGCCGACACCCTGCAGGCCTGGCGCCGCTTGTCGTACGCCGGCCTGGCCACCGAGATTCTGTCGCTGTTCATCGACGACATTTCCCGCGATGACCTGGACCGCCTTACACACGCGGCTTATCGCCCCGACGTTTTCGGCAGCGAGCAGATCGTGCCCCTGAAGCCGCTGGACGGCGGGTTGACCCTGCTGGGCTTGTCGGAAGGCCCCACTTTGGCTTTCAAAGACATGGCCATGCAGTTTCTGGGTCATATTTTTGAGTATGTTCTTACGCGGCGCGGCACCACATTGAACATTCTGGGTGCCACGTCGGGCGACACCGGTTCGGCGGCCGAATATGCCTTGCGCGGAAAGCAGGGCGTGTCCGTGTTCATGCTGTCGCCTCATGGCCGCATGAGCGATTTCCAGCGTGCGCAAATGTATTCCCTGCAAGACGCCAATATCCACAACCTTGCGGTCAAGGGTGTGTTTGATGACTGCCAGGATATCGTCAAGGCTTTGTCGGGCGATCTGGCGTTCAAGGCGCGCTACCATCTGGGGGCGGTGAATTCGATCAACTGGGCGCGCATTGCGGCGCAGGTAGTGTATTACTTCTGGGGCTGGCTGCGCGCCACCCAAAGAGCAGACCAGCAGGTGTCGTTCGCGGTGCCGTCGGGCAACTTCGGGAATATTCTGGCGGGCCACATTGCACGCCAGATGGGGCTGCCCGTGCGCCGTCTGGTACTGGCCACCAATGAAAACAATGTGCTGGAAGAGTTTTTCCGCACCGGTGTCTACCGGCCCCGGTCGGCCCAGAACACGCATGCCACGTCCAGTCCGTCCATGGACATTTCCCGGGCATCGAACTTCGAGCGTTTTGTCTTCGATCTGCTCGACCGCGATCCGGCGCGGGTGCGTCAGGCCTGGAACCAGCTGGCTTCGCAAGGCTACTTCGATCTTACCGATATGAAGCCGCTGTTTGAGTCGCGCTTTGGCTTTGTGGCGGGTGTCAGCAATCACGCCGACCGCCTGGCCACCATTCGTTCGGTGTCCAGTAGCACCGGTGTGCTCATCGATCCACACACGGCCGACGGTGTGAAGGTGGCGCGCGAGTACGTTGAGCCCGGCGTGCCCATGCTGGTGCTGGAAACGGCGTTGCCGGCCAAGTTCAATGAAACCATCCGCGAAGCCATCGGGCGCGACGCTCCGATACCCCCGCATTTGCACGACCTGGCCACGTTGCCGCAAAAAGTGCAGGTGATGGAGTGCCGGGTCGACGATGTTCGTCGCTACATCGAGACGCATGCTCCAGCTGGCTAATGTCGCCGCCATCGGTATCGGCGCTGCGCTGGGGGCCGTGTTCCGCTGGTTGCTGGGGTTGTGGCTGAATCAACCCTATTTGTCGTTGCCCTGGGGAACACTGGCCGCCAATTTTATCGGGGCCTACCTTATTGGCCTGGCCCTGGGGGCGTTGTCACTGTTTCCCGAGGTTCCAGTGTGGCTGCGCCTGTTTTTCGTTACCGGCTTTCTGGGCGGCCTGACCACCTTTTCCACTTTTTCGGGCGAATCCTTCGGTATGCTGGAGCGTGGCGAGTACCTGACCGCGCTGGGGTATATGGGCGGCAGCGTGGCCGGCTGTATCGCCTTGACCGCCGTGGGGTTTGTGACCGTTCACGCCCTGATCAAGCCCTGAAGGCCTGGGGGGCGGCCGCCGTGGCGCCGTCCAGCTGGTCGGCCAGGCAGCGCGCGGCGCGCCGGCCGCTGCGTACCGCGCCTTCCAGCACCGCCGGGTAGCCTGTGGCCGTCCAGTCGCCCGCCACGACCACATTCGGCCATGCCGTAACATTGTCCGGGCGATCCAGCCCCGGCAACGCGGCGAATGTGGCTCGCTTCTCGACAATCAGGCTGTATCCGGTCACCGGCGGTAAATCCCCCCCTTGCTCCCGCACCTGGCCCGCCACCGCACTTGCCAGCCAGTCACCCTCCGCCTGCACCACCCCCACCGCATCACTCACCACCACATGAACTTTGGGGTCAGAGTAAAAGTCGGGGTCAGAGTAAAACCCGTGCGGATTGAACAGCCATTGCCCTACCTGGCCTTCATGCGGGTTGTCGTGCAGCAGGTACATGGGGGTCTGTGTGACCCAGGGACGTTCCAGACGCAGTGTAAGGGTGGCAATGGGTCGATAGGTGAAGGCCGCCAGCGAGGACAGCAGTTGCCCGCTGCCGGGCATGGCCGGCAACTGCGCCGCCAATTGGCGCGCCGGTGCAGCTTGCGTGGCGATCACCAGGGCGTTGAAATGCTCGCCATTCACATACAGACTACGCGCATTTTCCCATTGCAGACGGCGCACGGGAGTACGCCATCGAACCATCGCGGCATGTTGCGTCTGCAACTGCCGCACGGCGGTGTCGCACCACAAGGCCGTAAGGTCAACTCGGGGAATCAGTACGTCAGTAGCTTGTCGGGTCGCGCCCCCGAGGCTGTCTTTCAGTACCCGCCAAAGCAGCTGCGCACAGGCCTCATGGGCGGGCGTGTTCAGCGCCGCCACGCACAGGGGTTCCCAGAAGTGGCGCAGCAGGGCGGCCGACGGTCTTGAAGGTGCCAGCCATTTCGCGACAGTGACGGATGGCGGGGCTGTTTTCAGGGCCCGATGCAGGAAGAGCGCGAATCGCGCACGGTCGGCCGTACTGACGCCGCGCACGGTGAGCAGGGCCGCGATCCGGTTCCAGGGCGCGGGCCAGGCCGGTGTGCCAAGCCGGAAGGTTCCATCCAGGCTTTCCAGTCGCAGGGGTTCGCGATAAAAGCGTTGTTCGGCGTCCAGCCCCAGTTCCCGCATGAGCGCCAGTGTTTCGGTATACGCACCCAGCAACAGGTGCTGGCCGTTGTCGATGATCCACGATTCGCCCGGCGTGGCGCCGTGTACCGGCGCCTTGATCCTGCGCGCCCGGCCGCCAACGGTGTCGGACGCCTCGAAGACGGTCACCTGGTACCCCTGGCGCGCCAGGGAGAGCGCGCAACTAAGGCCAGCCCACCCGGCGCCTGCAATGGCCACATGATGGCCGGCGCCTGCACCCAGACTCACGGCCGGCCGAGACGCTTTACCAGACCGTGCCCACCGCTCACCCACGTTTTCCAGGCAAGCCAGAGCTTGCGGATGGGGGTCAGGGAAATGCGCTGGTCCAGAACGCGCCATTGCTCGTCGTCGATTTCGTGCAGCAGGGTGTTGTAGATGGCGGCCATGAGCAGCCCGGGGCGCTGGCTGCGGATGTCCTGGGCGGGCAGCGCTTGCATGGCCTCGCGGTATAGCGCATGCGTACGTTCCGACTGCGCTTTCATGAGCTCGGTGAAACCGGGTGTGTAGATGCCATTCAGAATATCCGCTTCGCGTACACCGAAGGCCTTCAGATCGGACAAGGGCAGGTAAATGCGGCCCCGCCGGGCATCGTCGCCGACGTCGCGAATGATGTTGGTCATTTGAAACGCCAGCCCCAGTTTCTGCGCGTAATCGAGGGTTTCGGGCCGGGTGTAGCCGAAAATGGCCGCTGAAAGCTCGCCCACCACACCCGCCGCATGCCAGCAGTAGCGGCGCAATGCCGCCCAGTCGTCGTAGCGGTGGCGGTCCAGATCCATTTCCATGCCTTCGATGATGGCATAAAGGTGATCCTGATTCAGGCCGAACGGCGCGATATGAGGGGCCAGCGCCTGCATTACAGGGTGCTCGGCCGAACCGTGTTCGTACAGCATTTCCACCTGCTTGCGCCACCACACCAGTTTCATGCGGGCCACCGAGGTTTCATGGACTTCGTCGACGATGTCGTCGACCTCGCGGCAAAACGCATAGAGCGCGGTAATGGCGCGTCGTCTGTCGGGAGGAAGAAACAGAAACGCATAGTAAAAGCTGGAGCCACTTTGCGCTGCTTTGTTTTGGCAGTACTCGTCGGGGGTCATGAAAACGTTGCTGGCCTTAGAGAGTTGGAGTGCGGTGTTCGAGTGAGTGAGTATATCGGTCAAAGCGCAGGGTTCGCCACGCCAGCCGGGCCCAGTCGGCCTTGCCCAGCACGGGGCGGTTCCCGAAAACGTCGTAGTTTAATTCGTCCAGCCGTTCGAGTATGCGTAATCCGCCCAGCACCACCAGGCGCAGCTCGATACCAATACGCCCGCCCAGCCGGCAAGCCAGGGGCGCACCATCGAGCAGCAGGCGGCGCGCGCCTGCAACCTGTTCACGCATGAGGGGTGCCCAACCGGGCGCGGGCCGCGAACCTTGCACGGCATGGCCGATGTCTTGTTCGTCGATGCCAAAGGCCAGCATGCGGGCCTGGGGAATGTAAATTCGCTGTTTTTGCCAGTCGATCGCCACATCTTGCCAGAAGTTGGCCAGTTGCAGACCGGTGCAAATGGCGTCGCTGTCTCGCAGGTTCTGCAGGCCGGCCGCACCGTACAGGTGCAGCATCAGGCGTCCCACCGGGTTGGCCGACCGCCGGCAGTAGTCGAGCAAGGCTTCGTTATCGGCGTAGCGCGTTGTGGTGACGTCTTGTTCGAAGGCCGAGAGCAGGTCGGTGAAGGGTTTGACGGGCAACTGGTAGCGCCGGATCACTTGTTCCAGGCGATAAAACAAGGCCGCACGCGGATGATCAGCCGCCAGGGGCTGCTCGCCACCCTGCATGGCATGCAGGGCCTGCCGGTAGTCGGCCAGCTGGGCCAGGCGTTCGGCCGGTGCGGCATCGCCTTCGTCGGCAATGTCGTCGGCTGTGCGTGCAAACTGGTAAATAGCCTGCACGGCCGGGCGCAAACGACGCGGCAGCAGCAGCGATGCAACAGGAAAGTTTTCGTAGTGATCAACGGCCATAAGGCCAGAGTATAAGCGAGTGACCGCAGCGAATCAGGGGGCCGGACAGCTAACGTAGAACTGACATCTTAACGGGAGTGGCCGTTCTGGTTTAGACTTTGCCGTTGCACTCTGGAGAAGTCATGTCCCGGCCCATTTCAGCGACGATTTCCGTTCCCAATCTACGCCACAATTTACACACCATACAAGGTTTGCTGTCTACTACGCCCGCCCCCCTGCAACCCCCGCATGTGTGGGCGGTCATCAAGGCGCGGGCCTACGGGCACGGGGTGGCGGCGGCGCTGCAGGCTTTCGCCCAGGCCCAGGGCCTGGCCATGCTCGATCTGCAGGAAGCCTTCGAGTGCCGCGAATCGGGCTGGACCAAGCCCATCCTGATGCTGGAGGGCTTTTTTCGCCCCGCCGACATCGCCGTCATGCGCACGGGCGGCCTGACGGCCGTGGTTCACAGCCGGGAACAGATCGCCATGCTGCAGGCCCAGGCCCCCGACTCCGTCGGGCCGCTCAATGTGTGGCTGAAACTGGACACCGGCATGAATCGCCTGGGGCTGTCGGTTGACGATTTGCCCGGCGCCTTGCAGGCACTGCAGACGCTGGCTGCAGAAAAAATTGTTGCGGTGCGCGGCCTCATGACTCACTTCGCCGATGCCGACGGCAACGAAACCACAACCTTGCAACAATGCCGCCTGTTCCGGCGAGCTTCAGACGGCCTTGGCTTGCCGGTCAGTGTCTGCAATTCGGCGGCCACCTTGCAGCCCGCCATCTGGCAATCGTTTCCGGCCGGTACTGAACAATGGGTGCGCCCGGGCATTGCCTTGTACGGCGCGTCGCCGTTCGACCAGCGTCCGGCCTCGTCGTTTGGCTTGTTGCCCGCGATGACGCTAACATCCGAGCTGATCAGTGTTCGCTCCATTGCCGCCGGTGCCGGCGTGGGCTATGGCCATCGTTTCACCGCTCCTGAGCCCATGCGGGTGGGAATCGTGGCCTGCGGCTATGCCGACGGCTATCCGCGCCACGCGCCCACCGGCACTCCGGTGACGGTGCATGGTGTGCCCACACGCCTGGTGGGGCGGGTTTCCATGGATATGCTGGCCGTTGACCTTACCCCGGTGCCGCAGGCCGTGGTGGGGTCGCCGGTGGTGCTCTGGGGTGAAGGCGGCCCCGGCGTCGACGCGGTGGCGCAGGCCGCCGGTACCATCGGTTATGAATTGCTTTGCGCGGTGGCACCGCGCGTTCCGAAAAACTATCGGCAGTAACCATCCAGAAGGGGACATCGGTGAAAGACAAATGTTTTGTGGTAACGGGGGCAACGCGCGGGATCGGCTGGGCGATCAGCCAGCGCCTGGCCGACGCGGGATGCCATGTCGTGGGCTTGGCGCGCAATACGCAAGACATCGATTTCCCCGGCTATTTGTATGCCTGCGATCTGGCCAATGCGGGGGAAACGGAAGATGTGCTGCGTCTTGTGCGCGAAAAATACCCGGTTGACGGTGTTGTGAACAATGCCGGGTTGTTGTTGCCCGGGTTGCTGGGCGACATTGATCTTGCGGATCTTTACCACGTGTACGACGCGAATGTGCGCGTTTGCGTGCAGGTTACCCAGGCGTTTTTGCCGTCCATGAAGGCGCGCATGCAGGGGCGTATTGTCAACATTACCAGCCGCGCCGTGCACGGGGTGCCCAACCGAAGCAGCTACGGGGCGGCCAAGGCCGCCATGAATGCGCTGACGCGAACCTGGGCTGTCGAGCTGGCCCCGTTCGGGGTGACCGTCAATGCGGTGGCGCCCGGCCCTATTGAAACGGAATTTTTCCGCGCCAATCATCCGGTGGGAAGTGACCAGGAAAAAGCCACGCTGGCCGATATCCCGCTGGGGCGCCTGGGCGCGCCGGCCGATGTCGCGGCGGCGGTCAGCTTCCTGTTGTCCGACGAAGCGTCGTTCATCACCGGGCAAGTGCTGGGCGTTGACGGCGGAGGGTCGCTGGTCGGCCGCGCGCGCTAGGGCCGGCTTGCCGGTTACACTAACGGCATGGCCAAATCCCGAACCTCGTTTGTATGCACCGATTGCGGCGGAACCTCTCTGAAATGGGAGGGTAAGTGCCCTCATTGCGGCGCTTGGAACACGCTCGTCGAGCACCAGGAATCGGCCGTGACATCGCACCGGTTTGCGCCGCTGGCGTCAGCCAGCCCCGTGCGCCGCATTTCCGATATTGAGGCCCGCGAAGAGCCCCGCGAACCCACCGGCATCGGCGAGTTCGACCGGGTGCTGGGCGGCGGCCTGGTTGACGGGGCGGTGGTGCTGATCGGCGGCGATCCGGGCATTGGCAAATCGACCTTGCTGCTGCAGGCCCTGGTTGCCGTGTCGAACCGGCGTGAGGTTCTGTACGTAACCGGCGAGGAATCTGCGCAGCAAGTGGCATTGCGCGCCATGCGCCTGGATCTTGTGTCAGACAAGGTCAAGTTGCTGGCCGAAATCCGCCTGGAAGAAATTACGGCGGCCCTGCTGGAGCACAAGCCTCGTGTCGCCGTGATCGACTCCATACAAACACTGTATTCGTCCAGCCTGACTGCTGCACCGGGGTCGGTGTCCCAGGTGCGCGAATGCGCCGCCCAGCTTACCCGCCTGGCCAAGCAAACCGGCATCACCATCATTCTGATCGGGCACGTGACCAAAGACGGTGCCCTGGCCGGCCCCCGTGTGCTGGAGCACATCGTCGACACGGTGCTCTATTTCGAGGGTGATACGCATTCCTCGTTCCGTCTCATCCGGGCGTTCAAGAATCGCTTTGGCGCGGTCAATGAGCTGGGCGTTTTTGCCATGACCGATCGTGGTTTGCGCGGTGTGGCCAACCCGTCGGCTCTTTTTCTGTCGCAGCACGCCGAAAACGTTGCCGGATCATGCGTCATGGCAACGCAAGAGGGCACACGCCCGTTGCTGGTCGAAATTCAGGCGCTGGTCGACAGCGCCCATGTACCGAATCCGCGCCGGCTGTCCGTCGGGCTGGAAGGTAACCGGCTGGCCATGTTGCTGGCGGTGCTGCATCGCCATGCCGGCATAGCCACGTACGATCAGGATGTTTTTGTCAATGCTGTAGGCGGCGTGAAAATTGCCGAGCCGGCGGCCGATCTGGCCGTGTTGCTGGCCATCATGTCCTCGCTCACCGGCAGGCCTTTGCCCCAGGGCCTGGTGGTGTTCGGCGAGGTGGGGCTTGCCGGCGAGATCCGCCCGGCTCCGCGTGGGCAGGAGCGCCTGCGCGAAGCCGCCAAACTGGGGTTCGGCCGGGCCCTGATTCCCCGCGCCAATGCTCCCAAGCAAGCCATCGAGGGTCTGTCTATAATCGCCGTCGACCGCATCGACGAAGCTATGTCTCGTCTGCGAGAGGGCATTTAAGGGGCATTATCTTGACGTGGTATGTGGTGGTTGCAGGCGCACTGGTTTCCGGTGCGCTTATTGGTTTCACCGGGGGCGTCCTGGGAATAGGCGGCGGCCTGCTGGCCATACCGTTGCTGGGTCTGGTAATGGGTATGGACCAGCAACTGGCCCAAGGGACGGCCATGATCATGGTGCTGCCCGCCGTTCTGGCCACGGTGCGCAAATACAACCAACGGGAACCGATCGACAAGCGCGCGGCCATCACCGGTGCCCTGGCGTCGGTGGCATTCACCTGGCTGGGCGCCCAGCTTGCCCTGGGCATCGACTCGGGCTTTCTGCGCCGTATTTATGCCGCTTTTGTGCTGGGCATCGCCATCTTTTATTTTTACCAGAGCGGGCGGGCCGTGCGGCGCCGGCAGCCTGCGCCGCCGCGGAGCAAGCCCGGGCAGTTTCACATGGGCTGGTTCGCCTTGCTGGGCGCCATTGCCGGGTTCACCGGCGGGGTGTTTGGTGTGGGGGGGTCGGTACTTGTGGTTCCCATGCTCACTACCTGGTTCCGTTTGTCGCAAACCGATGCGCAGGCGCTGGCATTGAGCATGATCATTCCCGGCATGTTCGTTGCGCTGGCTGCCTACGGCATGCACGGGCAGGCCGACTGGTGGGTGGGGTTGCCCATGGCCATCGGCAGTATTGCCCTGGTTCCCTATGGCGTACGGCTGGCGTTTTCCTTACCCGAGCCGCGTCTGAAGCTTACATTTGCCTGTATGCTCCTTGTTATCATGGTGCTGTTACTCGTTAATTCCTGAACGAAGGCTATCGCATGATTTCCTCAATTCGGCTTGGCTGGTCGGCGCTGCGGCGCGACTGGCATTCCGGTGAATTGCGTCTTCTGGCGCTGGCCCTTGTTAT
Organism: Burkholderiaceae bacterium; assembly: GCA_050252075.1. Lineage (GTDB taxonomy): Bacteria > Pseudomonadota > Gammaproteobacteria > Burkholderiales > Burkholderiaceae_B > JAAYGT01. The sequence continues at coordinate 65,315 of JBFWLP010000003.1, forward strand.
CGCCGTGGCCGCGGTAACCAGTGTGGGGTTTCTGGCCGATCGTGTGTCGCGCGCCCTGGAGCGCGACTCCGCCCAGATGCTGGGCGCCGATCTGGCCGTGCAAAGCCGGGAGCAGCCGCCCGACCGGTTTGCAAGGCAGGCAACAGATCTGGGGCTGGAAACGGCCGACACGGTTCAGTTTCCCTCGATGGTCAGTACGGAACAAAATTCGCAACTGGTATCCCTGAAGGCTGTTTCCAGCGGCTATCCGCTGCGCGGGCAGGTGCGCCTTGCCGAGCCGGGTCAGGCCGGCCTGACCCGTGTGCCCAACGGCCCGCCGGCGCCGGGCACGGCCTGGGCCGATCCGCAGCTGCTGCGTTTGCTGGGGGCCAGCGAGGGAGACACGATCGAAGTGGGCGAAATTCCACTGACCATTGCAGCAACCCTGGTGTACGAGCCGGACCGCAGCCTGCAGTTCGTGAATGTTGCGCCTCGGCTGATGATCAATTTTGCCGACTTGCCGGCCACCGGGCTGATTGCACCGGGCAGCCGTGTCAGCTATCGCCTGCTGGTGGCGGGTCATCCTGACGCCGTCACGCGCTATCGCAATTGGCTCGATACAAACCTGGAGCGCGGCCAGGAAGTGCGTACGGTCGAGAACAGCCAGCCGGCGGTGCAGCGTTCGCTGGATCGCGCGAAACAGTTCCTGTCGCTGGTTGCCTTGCTGACCGTGATGATTGCGGCGGTCGCGGTGGCGCTGGCCGCCCGCCGTTTCAGTTTGCGCCACCAGGATGGGATAGCCGTCATGCGCTGCCTGGGCGCGCGTTCGGGGCAACTGGCGGGCATGCTTTGGGTCGAATTCTGCGGCCTGGCTCTTATCGCCTGCGCGGTTGGCACTGTTCTCGGTTATGGGGTGCATCAGGGGCTGGTGGTTCTGGTGTCGGGCATTATCGACGCTACGCTCCCGGCAGCCACGCTTTTACCCGCCGTTCAGGGGTTGGCCACCGGTGTGCTGCTGTTGCTGGGCTTTGCCCTGCCGCCGCTGATGTCGCTGCGTCATGTGCCACCGGTGCGGGTGCTGCGTCATGACGCCCAAGGGGTGCCGGCCCGCCGCTGGCCCGCCTATTCGCTCGGCGCGGCGGCTTTTCTTCTGCTCATTGTCTGGGTGGCCGGCCAGTTCACCCTGGGGGCTGTGGTCGGGGCGGGGTTCCTGGCGGCCTTTCTGCTGTTTGCCGGCTGCGCTTACGGCATGGTGGCCTTGCTGGGCGTGTTCCGGCATCGCACCACCGGCAATCCCGCCTTGCGTTTTGCTCTGGCGGGCATTGCACGCCGACGCGGCCTTACCGTTACCCAGTTATGCGCCCTGGCCATGGGGCTCACCCTGTTGTTGCTGTTGACCATCACCCGTACGGATCTGCTGATGGGCTGGCAGAATACGGTGCCCCCCAACGCGCCCAACACCTTTCTCATCAATATCCAGCCCGACCAGCGCGAAGGGCTTACGCACGCGCTGCGAAGCGCCGGTATTCGGGATGTAACGCTGGAACCCATGGTGCGTGGCCGGCTGGTGTCCATCAACGGGCGCGATGTGGATATCGACGATTACAAAGGGTCGCGCGCCCGCCGTTTGGTGGATCGTGATTTCAACCTGTCGTATACCGATACGCTACCCACCAGCAACACCCTGGAAAAGGGGCGCTGGCTGGATCCGGCGGTGCCCGAGGTGTCGCTGGAAACCGGATTGGCCGACACGTTGGGGATCGACGTGGGCGACACCCTGGGTTTTGATGTGGCGGGCAATGTGGTCAATGTCACGGTGACCAGCCTGCGGCTGGTTGACTGGGACTCTTTTCAGGTGAATTTCTTTGCGGTCATGAGCCTGGCTGCCTTGAGCGATGCACCGACTACTTACATTACATCTTTCCACCTGCCGGCGGCGCAGGCCGGGCTGGCGCAGGAACTGGTTCATTCCTATCCGAATATCACGGTGTTCGATGTGGGATCCATTCTGGCCCAGGTGCAGCGTGTGCTGGATCAGGTGATTCAGGCGGTTCAGTTCCTGTTTCTTTTCACTGTGGCGGCGGGCGTGCTGGTGCTGGGAGCGGCCATGTTCGCCACCCGTGACGAACGCATGCATGAAGCGGCCCTGTTGCGGGCGCTGGGGGCCAGCAGTGCGCAACTGTCGTCGGCCTTGCGTCTGGAGCTCACGGTGTTGGGAGCCATGGCGGGGTTTCTGGCGGCTGTGGCGGCGGTGGTGCTGGCCTGGGTGCTGGCCCGCCAGGTGTTTGATTTTCCGCTGGCTTTCAGCGTGTGGCCATGGCCGGCCGGTATCGTGGCCGGCATTATTGCAGCCCAGCTGGGAGGGCGTTTTGCCCTGGTGGGTGTCTTGCGTACGCCGCCGCTGGTTATCTTGCGCGAGGCGGCATGAACCAGACGGTCGAATCCTTACCGGTGCCCGATATACGCTATCTGCGTTTCAAGGGCGGGGCCATGTATTACGATGCAGCGTGCATTGCCTCGGCCGATGCGTCGGTGCTATTGCCTAATGCGGGCCGATACACCGCGCAACCCGTGGACGAAGGGGGGCGCCAGGCGGCATGGTTTGTGCAGGCCGACTTCGGTCAGGCCGTGCTGCGTCATTATCGGCGCGGCGGCTGGATTGCCCGCTTCACGTCAAACCGTTATTTGTGGACCGGCGAGCGAAAAACACGGTCGTTTGCCGAGTTCCGGCTGCTGCAGTTCATGTATTCCCGCGGGCTTGCGGTGCCGCGACCGCTGGCGGCCGGTTACTGGCGCCGTGGTGCCGGCTATCGGGCCGCGTTGCTCACCCGGCGCCTGGCTAACACCCGGGCGCTGGCCGGGGTGTTGAACGAGGGGCATCAGGCGGCTGTGGCGCTGGCGCTGTTTCGCCTGCACGAGGAAGGTGTTTGGCACGCCGACCTGAATGCCTACAATATTCTTCTGAATACCGACGGGAAAGCCTGGTTGATCGACTTTGACAAAAGCGAGATCCGGGCACTTACGCCCGAGCTGCGCCGAGCCAATTTGCTGCGGTTGCGCCGCTCGCTGGTCAAGGTGGCCGGCGACGCCGGCCTGGCCTGGTGGATGGAGCTGGAACGGTTGTACGACCAGCTGGAGCGTGCACGGGGCCACTTGTAATTTTTGTACAACTTGTGATTTTTGTACGGCTGCAACAGGTCGATTTGCGCAGGGCCGTTCGGGTGGCGCCGGTTGCCTAAAAAGCTTTATCATCACGCCTTTTGGCTTTTCTGTTTTTTTGGGGGGTTCGCGATGGCATTTTCCAAGACAAAGCGCTGGGTTCTGGGCGCCGCCATGTTGGCCTCGGCCAGTGGGGTTTGCGCCCAACAACCGGTCGTTAACGTTTACAACTGGGCGGAATACACAGCGCCCGACACCATTTCCGGTTTCGAGAAGGAAACGGGCATCAAGGTGCGTTATGACGTTTACGACAGCAACGATACGCTGCAGGCGAAGTTGCTTACGGGGAAATCCGGCTACGATGTCGTGGTGCCGTCAACGCATTATGCCGCCCGTCAGATTGAAGGCGGCCTGTTCCAGAAGCTGGACAAGTCGAAAATTCCGAACTGGAAGTATCTGGATCCCGACATCATGGCTATCGTAGCCACGGTTGATCCGGGCAATGAGTATCTGGTTCCCTGGGGGTATGGTACCAACGGGCTGGGTTATAACGTGACCAAGGTCAGGGAAGTCATGGGGCAGGACGCCCCGCTGGGCAGTTGGGATATGCTGTTCAAGCCTGAAAATGCCGAAAAACTCAAGAATTGCGGCATCAGCCTACTCGACGAGGCAGCCCAGGTGTTTCCCGCAGTACTGCACTATATGGGCAAAGATCCCAACAGCACCAAGCCCGACGATTACCGCGAGGCGCTGGCGCTGCTGAAAACCATACGCCCCTACATCCGGCAGTTCAGTTCGTCGGGCTATATCGATGAGCTGGCGGCCGGCGATTTGTGCATGGTGTACGGTTTCTCGGGCGATGTCATGATCGCCGCCGCGCGTGCGCGCGAGGCGGGCAAGGCCTATACCATCGACTACTACATTCCGAAGGGCGGGGCGCCCGCCTGGTTCGACACCATGGCCATTCCGAAAGACGCCGGCAATGTTGACCAGGCCCATGCTTTCATCAATTACATCGAAACCCCGCAGGTGCATGCGGCGATCACCAATACCATGTTCTATCCCAACGCCAACAAAGAGGCGCGCAAATACGTGGTGAAAGAGGTGGCCGACAACCCCATGATCTATCCGCCGCCCGAAGTGTCCAAAACGCTTTACGTGATCAAACCGCTGCCCTTGCCGTTGCAGCGCCTGCAAACCCGCCTGTGGGCGGAACTGAAATCGGGGCGTTAACGCATTATGTCCGATAGCCGTCTAGCGGGAGCATCGTGGTCCGGCGATGCCGACGAGTTCGTTCGTGTTGAGGATGTAGTCAAGATTTACGGCGACACGGTTGCCGTCAAATCGCTCAATTTGTCGGTGCGCCGGCAAGAGCTGTTTGCGTTGCTGGGCAGTTCCGGTTGCGGCAAATCAACGCTGCTTCGCATGCTGGCCGGCTTTGAAGAAGTGACATCGGGGCGGATATTCCTGGACGGTCAGGATATCACCCAGTTGCCGCCCTACCGGCGGCCGGTCAACATGATGTTCCAGTCCTATGCGCTCTTTCCGCACATGACGGTCGAGGCAAACGTTGCGTTCGGGCTGAAGCAGGAAGGGGTTGCCCGCAACGAAATACACGAACGCGTGTTCGAGGCCCTGGATCTGGTCCAGATGGCGGGGTATTCGCGCCGCAAGCCCGGGCAGTTGTCGGGGGGGCAGCAGCAGCGCGTGGCGCTGGCCCGCAGTCTGGTCAAACGGCCCAAGCTGCTTCTGCTCGACGAGCCCATGTCGGCTCTGGACAAGCAAATCCGTCAGAAAACGCAGATCGAACTGGTACGCATTCTTGAGCAGGTGGGCGTTACCTGCATTATGGTCACTCATGACCAGGAAGAGGCCATGACCATGGCCGGGCGCCTTGCCGTGATGACCGAAGGGCAGATCGTGCAGTGCGGCACGCCCCACGACGTCTATGCGTTCCCCAATTCGCGGTTCGTGGCCAGCTTCATCGGCACCACGAATATGTTCTCGGGTACGATCACCGTCGATGAGCCGGATCACGTAGAAATTGAAAGCCCCGACCTGTCGCGTCCGCTGCATGTCAGTCACGGCGTCAGCGAACCGCTGGGCATGGAGGTTTTCATTTCGATTCGCCCCGAGAACATCCGGGTGGGGCGTGAGCAGCCGTCTTCCGAATCCAATTGGGGGCACGGCCTGGTCAGCCATGTGGCCTGGATGGGCAGTTACGCCCGCTACCATGTGCGCCTTGATTCGGGGCTTATGCTTGAGGCCCATGTGCCCAGCATGTTGCTGGCGCAGGCCGACGCCCCAGGCATCGACGACGAGGTCTATGTCACCTGGTCCGACGATGCGGCCACGGTGCTGCCATCATGAAGAAGGTGTCTTTCGACGCAATCAGCACGCGGCGCTGGCTGGCGATCGTGCCGCCGTTCGTCTGGTTGTCGGCCTTTTTGCTGGTGCCGTTTCTGCTGGTTCTGAAGATCAGTTTCGCCGATCTTCAGTTCGGCATTCCGCCCTATACGCCGCTGGCCCAGCTGAAAGATGAAACGCTGTCGCTGGTGTTCAGCCTGCGTGGCTATATTCTGCTGTTCACCGACAGTCTGTATATCGCCACCTACTTGAACTCGGTAAAAATGGCGGCGATCACTACCCTGTGTTGTGCGCTGATCGGTTACCCCATTGCCTATTACATTGCGCGTTCGGATCCATCGGTGCGCAATGTGCTGCTGCTGGGCGTTATTCTGCCGTTCTGGGCCTCGTTACTGCTGCGCGTGTACGCTTGGGTGGGTATTTTGCGCAATGACGGCCT
>JBFWLP010000004.1:0-66434 GCA_050252075.1 Burkholderiaceae bacterium
CACGCGCAGCCATTCGTCGGCGCGCAGGTGGGTGGATCCGAAAATGGCCTGCATCACGCCTGCATGGGTGTAGGCCAGCTGAAGCAAGGCGCACACGCCGATGGCAATGACCACATACATGTTGCCTGTCAGGCCTTCGCGACTGATCACCGAGGCGTAAATATGCCGGCTGCACAGCAAATAGGCCATTTCGCTGACCACAATGGCGTTTACGGCCATTGTGCGTGCCGTTTCCAGCGACGCGCCGTTATGTAGCTCCCAAATAAACAAGCCCAGGGCGCCGCCGGCCATCAACAGCGAGACAAATGCGACGCGCCACAGGAAAAATCCCGAGAGCAGGCGCTCCGTTCGTGGCCGTGGCGCACGCTGCATGACATCCGGTTCCGCAGGCTCAAAAGCCAGTGCCATACCCAGCGCACTGGCGGTCACCATGTTGATCCACAATATCTGGGCCGGCGTCAGCGGCAGGGTGAAGCCGAGCAGCAAGGCGGCAACGACCACCAGCAGCTCGCCGCCGTTGGTGGGCAGCATGAACAGAATGAATTTCTTGATATTGTCGTATACCGCCCGGCCTTCCCGAACCGCGGCCGCAATGGTCGCAAAATTGTCATCGGCGAGCACGATGTCTGATGCCTCTTTCGCGGCTTCCGTGCCTTTTTTTCCCATGGCAACACCCACATCGGACCGCTTCAGGGCAGGTGCATCGTTCACGCCGTCGCCGGTCATGGCAACCACATGTCCCAAAGACTGCAGCGCTTGCACCAGGCGCAGTTTATGCTCCGGGCTGGCACGCGCGAACACATCCACATGATTGACCGCCCGGCGCAATGCCTCGTCATCCATCAGGGCAATCTCGGCTCCCGTCAGCGCCGTATTGTCTTTGCCGATAGACAGCCGGCCGCCAATGGCGCGCGCGGTGTCGACGTGGTCGCCGGTGATCATCTTGACCTGTATACCCGCCGAGTGACAATCGCTGACCGCTTGTATGGCTTCCTCGCGAGGAAGATCCATAATGCCCACCAGCGCCAGCAGGGTGAAGCCTGATTCCACATCCAGCTCGTTCATCACCGTTTCCGCCGGTGCTGCATTTTTCCGGGCCAATGCCAGCAACCGCAATCCCCGGGCGGCCGTGTCATTGGCCATGCGGCGCCAGTAGTCGGGATCCAGGGCCTGCAGTTCGCCATCGGACCGCATTTGGTGGGAACACATATCGAGCAGGCGTTCCGGGGCGCCTTTGACCAGAATCCACGGATGCCCATGTTCCAGACTGTGATAGGTGGCCATATAACGATTGGCCGAGTCGAACGGAATGGCGTCGTGGCGCGGGTAGGCACGGGTCAGTTCTGCAGGCGTCAGGTCTGCTTTGCCACCCAGCACCAGCAACGCACCTTCAGTGGGGTCACCCTCGACCTCCCAGCCGGCACCGTCGTGGCGCAGCCGGGCATCGTTGCACAGCATGCCCACCCGTATCGCCTCGCGCAGGTCGGCGGCCTGCAAGGGCTCGATGGTGTGCCCGTCGATGCTGAAGCGGCCCTCCGGCGTGTATCCGGCGCCGCTGACATCCACCGTGTACGCACTGCATACGACACGCTGCACGGTCATCTGGTTGTAGGTGAGCGTGCCGGTTTTATCGGTACAAATGACGGTGACCGAACCCAGCGTCTCGACGGCCGGCAAACGGCGAACGATGGCGTTGCGCCCGGCCATGCGCTGCACGCCCAGGGCCAGCGTGACCGTCATGAGGGCGGGCAAGCCTTCCGGTATGGCCGAGGCCACCAGCGCAACCACCATCATGAACGCTTGAACCGCCGGAATGGCCATGACCAGGGTGCCGTAAAAATAGACGGCAACGCCGATGGCCAGAATAACGGCTGCCAGACCGTACGAGAAGGTGTTGATCTGCCGCACAAGCGGCGTGGCCATGCCTTCGATACCGGCCAGAAGCTGGTTGATCTTTCCCAGCTGCGTACGTTTGCCGGTGGCAATGACAACTCCCCGGCCCTGGCCCTTGGTCACCACGGTACCGGAGTAGGCCATGCAGAAGCGGTCGCCCAGCGGCGCGTCGGCGTGAACCTCTTGCGTCTGCTTTTCGGCGGGCACCGATTCTCCGGTCAGCGCCGCCTCGTCGATAAGCAGCGTGCGGGCCTGAAGCAGGCGCATGTCGGCCGGGACGCGGTCGCCGGTGTCCAGCAGCACGATGTCGCCGGGAACCAGCAGCGACGCGTCAATTTGATGGTGGCGGCCGTCACGCAGCACCGTAGCCCGTGGTGCCAGAAGTCGGCGGATGGCGTCCAGAGCGTTCTCGGCTTTGCCCTCTTGCAGGAAGCCGATGATCACATTCACCAGAACGGCGGCGAGCAGAACGCCGGTATCGATCCATTCGCCCAACAGCGCGGTAATCGCGGCGGCCGCCAGCATCAGATACAAAAGAACATTGTGAAACTGAGCAAGCAACCGCTGGAAGGGGCCGCGTTTTTTCCGGCCGGCCAGCGCATTGGCGCCCCAGCGTTCCAGCCGGTGGCGGGCGTCAATGTCGCTTAAACCATCGGGCGTCGATTCCGCGGCGGACAGGGCGTCGTTGGTGCCCAGCGCATGCCAGGCAGTGTCGGGAACCTTCGGAGCAGGGTTAGGAGCGGGTGCGGACATAAACAGGGCGTTTGGCGGGGATGGCAGGCTGACGAATGACGAAATGATGGCTTGGGTATAGCATGGAGTGATTCGCCCTGTTTTTGTTCTGGATCAAGAAACCGGCCGTTTGACCATGGTCTTGGATATGCCGGGTGTCTATGATCACATTCATTCATCCACTGCCCGCCCACAGGAAATCCGCCATGACCCTTGCCGATACCCCTTCTGAACCGCACAGTTTGCCGGCAAGCCGCGAGTGGCAGCACTGGCAACAAGGCTATGGTGTCATTCTTCACAATTCGGCCACCCGCGACGCGGTTGCCGGCTTCCTGGCCGGCCGGCAAGCCGCCGGTGGCGATGCGCGGCAAACAGCTGATCTTTTGCGTCTGTTTGCGGCAGCCGACCGGTTGGCCAGTGCCGCCATGTGGCTGGTCGTGCACATGACGTATGCCAATCGCGTTTATCTGGACGGCCGTCCGTTACAGCGGCATGAGTTCAAAGCGTCGCCGCAAGGGCACACGGGCGGAGCCCTTAACATGGTTCCCGCTTACGTGGGTTACCTTCTGGCCAACGCCTTGACGGGCCACACGCGCAGCTGGCTGATGGGGCAGGGCCATTGCGTGGCCGCCATCGAAGCGGTCAATGCCATTGTGGGCAATCTCTCTGCTGCCCAACAGGGGCGTTATGGTTTGTCCGATACGGGGCTGACACGCCTGGCACAGGATTTTTATTCTTACGCCGTCCATCCTGATGGCTCACCGGCCGTGCCGTTGGGCAGCCATGTCAACGCGCATACCGCCGGCGGAATTTCCGAGGGTGGTTATCTGGGTTTTGCGGAAGTGCAGTACGTACACATGCCGTTGCCGGGCGAGAGCCTTGCCGTGTTTCTAAGCGATGGCGCCTTCGAGGAACAGCGGGGCGGCGACTGGGCGGCGCGATGGTGGCGGGCCCGTGATTGTGGAACCGTGATGCCCGTCATGATCCTGAATGGCCGGCGTATCGAACAGCGTACGTCCATTGTTCAGCAAGGCGGAGTGCAATGGCTGCATGATCACCTGGCGCTGAATGGGTTCGCACCTTTCGAGCTCGACGGCCATGATCCGGCAGCTTATGCGTGCGCCCTGATCGCCATGGAGCAAAAGCAACAGGCATGGCAAGCCGCGAGCCAAGCGCTGGACTACCCCTTGCCGCTTCCTTTCGGTATTGCTCCGTGTGTCAAAGGGTACGGCTTTCCGGGCGCCGGTCTGAATCGCGCACATAATTTGCCGTTGCCGGGCAACCCGTCCAGCGATCCTGAATCGCTGCGTTTGTTTCAGGAAGGTGCCGCAAGGCTGCATGTGCCCAAATCCGTCCTGCAGGAAGGGGTGGCGCAGCTGTGCCGGCATCAGGAGCAACACCGCCCGCGTGAATCGCATCACGCCCTGGCGGTTCGTTCGGTACCCACGCCGACCTTGCCAACCCCCGATTCGCATCAGCCCGGCGCTATCGTTTCACCCATGCAGGCCATTGACGATTACTTTGTTCGTCTGGTGCAGGCCAATCCTGCGCTGCGAGTGCGTGTGGGCAACCCCGACGAGCTGGCCAGCAACCGTATGGGCGGCACGCTGGCAACGCTCAAGCATCGCGTCAATCGCCCCGAGTTTCATGAAGCCGAAGACGTGCATGGCCGCGTCATCACCGCCCTGAACGAAGAGGCGGTAATCGGCGCCGCTCTGGGAAACAAGGGCGGGCTGAATCTGGCGGTCAGCTACGAAGCGTTTGCCCTGAAAATGCTGGGCGCACTGCGCCAGGACATTCTGTTTGCCCGTAACCAGCGGCTGGCGGGCCATTCGCCCGAGTGGCTGGGCGTGCCTTTACTGCTCACATCCCACACCTGGGAAAACGGCAAGAACGAGCAGTCCCATCAGGATCCCGGGCTTGCCGAGCTGCTGCTTGGAGAAATGTCGGACACATCGCGTGTGTTCTTTCCGGTCGATGCGGCGAGCAGCGTAGCCTGCCTGCAAGAGGTTTACCGTTCGCACGGTGTCATAGGCAGCCTGGTCATACCCAAGCAGGAGTTGCCTTGCCTGCTGACCGGCGAGCAAGCGGCACAAGCGTGCGCAACCGGCGCCATCGATCTTGCCGATCCCGGCGAAAACAGCCGGGTGCAACTGGTGGCCGTTGGCGCCTATCAGGCCATTGAGGCCATGAAAGCCGCACAACACTTGAAGCAGGAGGGTATTGCATGCCGGGTGACGTGCATCATCGAGCCCGGCAGGTTCCGGCATGCCCGCGATTCGCTTGAGGCCGGATGCGTGGCCGATGAGTCGGTCATTGACGTCCTGTTTCCGCCCGCCACGCCCCGTGTACTGATCTGCCATACACGGCCCGAACCCATGCTGGGCGTGCTAAGGCGCCTGGACGGCGGCCCGCGTGCTACGCAGGCCCTGGGTTATATCAACCGCGGCGGTACGCTCGACACGAACGGCATGCTGCTTGCCAATCGCTGCACCAGCGCCCATATTGCCGAGGCGGCGCGCGGGCTACTTGCCGATGCGGCGTAAGGCGGCAATGCCCACGAGCACGAACAGACCCAGGCTCCACAGGGCGTACTCCATGCCCAGCAAGTTCACGCGGGCGTCGGCGCAGGTGGCATAAATACCAAACAGCCAGGGTAATCCGGCGTCCAGCCCGCTGGCGACCATGAACTGGTCGGCAAAGGTCTGGCTGCAGGAAAACAGGTTGGAGGCAATCGAGTATTGATACCAGGCGGATGCCACCCCCCCCAGCGCCAGAAGGAAAGCCAGCGAAGCGGCCAGCCGGTAGCCGCCCGTCCAGACTTTCCCCAGCACCACGCCAAGCCAGCAGACGGCGGCAATCAGCAGGAACAACAAGCGCTGGAAAACGCACCAGGCGCAGGGTTGCATATCAAAGACATGCTGGGACACCAGGGCGGCAAGGACGGCGGCAACGCAAACAAGAGCAACAAGATGCAGCGATGAGGAAGCGGATCGAAACATGGAAGCAAGCAGGATTCAGGAAGAGGGCAGGTCGACGGCGGCCAGAACGGCCTGTTCAAATTGCAACTGGGTGCGAGGGTGACCGAGTATATCGCCTTCGATGATGAATACGTCTTCGATGCGATCGCCCAGGGTAAGAATTTTCGCGGTGATCAAATTGATTTTGTTCTGGGCAAACACGCGTGCCAGGCCATAGAGCAGCCCGGGGCGATCCGCAGCCGTGACGGACAGACGCCAGAAGGCGCTGCGTTCATCGGGCTGCAGTTCCACCGTTGGCACAATAGGGAAGACGCGCGCCCGCCGCGACCCCTTCGCCCGGAACCGGTATGGGGTCGGATCGCTTTGTGTCTCTCGCGATCGAACCTGCAAATGCTGCTGCAGTTCGTGTTCCACCAGCGAGGCGTGTGAACGGTAGTCTTTTTCACTGCCCGGCAACAGCAGGATGAAGCTGTCGAGCGCCCACCCGTGACGCGTAGTGTGAATGCGCGCATCCTGGATGCTTAGCGCACGCTGGTCGAAATACTGGCAGATCGATACGAAAAGATCGGCGCGGTCGGGGGCATAGACCATCAACTGCAAGGCTTCGTTTTGCCCCAGGATACGGGTTTTGACCACGGGAACCGTCGTGTCGACGCGATGGTACAGGTGTCGGGTGTGCCAGGCGATTTCACTGGCCTCATGGCGCAGGAAGTAGGCCACATCCAGCTGCCGCCAGAAGGCGTCGCGGCTTTCGTCACGCAAACCCATGAGCCGGATTTCGTTGGCGGCGACCGCTTTGCGCTGTTCGAGCACGGTGCCGGTGTCCGGCTGCACCCCCCCCAGGGCTTCCAGGGTCTGGTAATACAGATTTTCCAGAAGCTTGCCCTTCCAGGCATTCCATACCTTGGGACTGGTGCCGCGTATGTCGGCCACCGTAAGCAGATACAGCGCCGTCAATCGGCGTTCCGTCTGCACGCAACAGGCAAACTCGTGAATCACGCGCGGGTCGCTGAGATCGCGTTTCTGGGCCACCATGGACATGGTCAAGTGGTGGCGCACCAGAAATTCGAGCAAGTGGCGGTCGTCGCCGTCGATGCCGTGATCGTGACAGAAACGGCCGACATCCTTGGTTCCCAGTTCGGAATGGTCGCCGCCGCGCCCCTTTGCGATATCGTGAAAAAGGGCGGCGATGTACAGCAGCCAGGAACGATCCAGGCCGGCGATCAGCTGGCTGGCCAAGGGATATTCCTGGGCATGTTCCGGCATGGTGAAACGGCGCAGATTCCGGATGACCATCAGAATATGCTGATCCACGGTGTAGGCATGAAACAGGTCGTGCTGCATCTGACCGACGATGCGGCGAAATACCGGCAGATAGCGCGGCAGAATGTTCAGCAGGGCAAGACGGCGAAAGGTTCGTACGATGCCCCTGGGCTGCTGAAGCAGCTGCAGAAACAGGCGCCGGTTCACCGGGTTGCGGCGGAACTGGGTGTCGATGCTGCGCCTTGCATGCCACATGGCGCGCAAGGTGTGCGCCGTCATGCCGACAATGTCCTGGCGCTCTTGCATGACCAGAAATGCGCGGAACAGCAGCGAGGGGTTGCGTTCAAAGCCGTCGTCGCGGTTAAGGCTCAGGCGCCCGCGAATGACCGAGAAATGGTCGTCGATCACCAAAGGCTTCTCGTCGGGAAGCGGGAACAGCCGTTCCTCAAGGCTTTGCAGGAGGACGGTGGCCAACTGGCTGACGGCCCGCGCCGCCCAGTAATACCGCTGCATGAGTATTTCGCTGGCCAGCCGTGTACGCGTGGGCTGAAACCCGTACACCTGCGCCAGGCCCGGCTGCAGATCGAACAGCACTCTGTCTTCACGACGTCCCGCCAGCAGGTGCAGCTCGATACGCAAGCGCTTGAAGGCCTGTTCCGTGCGACGCAAGGTACGGTATTCCTCGGCCGTGAGTACATCGGTTCTGGCGATTTCCGGCCAGGTCTTTCCCAAGCCCGCCGCCTGGGCGATCCACAGCATGACATGCAGGTCACGTATGCCGCCGGGCGCTTCCTTGCAGTTGGGCTCCAGGGCATAGGGCGTGTCCTGGTGGCGGGCGTGGCGCTGCTGCATTTCGGCGCGCTTGGCCTGAAAGAATGTACGCGGGTCGCGACGCGCATCCATGGCATCGCGCAACGACTGCAGCAGCGTTTTGCTGCCGATCAGCCAGCGCGCTTCCATCAAGGCGGTTTCCACAGTGATGTCGTTGGCCGCTTCCCGCTGGCAGTCGGACAAGGTACGCACGCTGTGGCCGGGTTCCAGGCCGACGTCCCACATGGCGGCAATCAGCGCTTCGATTCGGCCGGTTTCAGCCGGCTTCAGAGGCTCGGGCAACAGCACCAGAACGTCGACGTCGGAGTAGGGGTAAAGTTCGCCCCGGCCGTAGCCGCCCACGGCGGCCAATGTGGCGCCCGCGGGCAAGGGAAACAGTTTCACCAGGTCGCGCAACGTGCCGTCGGTGACACGGCGCAACCCGTGCAGCAGCGCATCGGGCCGTAAATGCTTGCGATACATCTGAATCACTTCGGCCCGTCTTACAGCATGCTGGTCCTTCAACCGTGCCACGGCCACGTCGGGCGCGTGAATTGCCAAATGGGACATGAGAGTGATTCCTGGTGGGCGTTACCCGTTGATGATGGCGGGCGGCGCGGGCATGCCCGGCGAAACGGTCAGTACTTCGTAACCGGTTTCGGTCACCAGCACGCTGTGCTCCCACTGGGCCGACAGACTGTGATCCCGGGTGACAACCGTCCAGCCGTCGGCCAGAGTGCGGATCTCGCGGCGGCCGGCATTGATCATGGGCTCAATGGTGAAGATCATGCCCGGCTCCAGTACCTGCCCTGTCCCGGGCTTGCCATAGTGCAATATTTGCGGATCCTGGTGAAATTTGCGCCCTACACCGTGGCCGCAGTACTCACGTACAACCGAAAATCCGGCCCCTTCGGCATGCTTTTGTATGGCGTGGCCGATATCACCCAGCGTATTGCCGGGCTTTACCTGCTGGATACCCAGCCACATGCATTCGTAGGTGGTTTCGGTCAGGCGGCGGCCCAGGATGGAGGGTTCCCCGATATAGAACATGCGGCTGGTGTCACCGAACCAGCCGTCCTTGATGACGGTGACATCGATATTCATGATGTCGCCGTTCTTCAGGACCTTGTTTCCGGGGATGCCGTGGCAGATCACATGATTGACGGATGTGCAGATGGACGCGGGGAAGGGCGTGTAGCCGGGTGGCGCATAGCCTACTGTGGCCGACTGAACGTTTAATACATTGGTAATGTATTCCATGCACAGTGCATCGAGTTCGCCGGTGGTGATGCCGGCTCTGACGTGCTGGGCAAGATAATCGAGCGCCGAAGCGGCGGCCTGACACGCGGCGCGCATTTTGTCGAGATCATTGGGGTCGGTAACGAGACTGCTCATGGATACTTGTATTGGGTGGCTGAAAAATAGTAGAATTATAGGCTTTCCTGAAATTTGGCCTTGGCCAGACAGGAAGCATGCTACGAATTACTTAGAGCAATTACGAATAACCACTTCGTAGAACAACTACGAAGAACCCATTCATGTACAACTTCAGAAGCATGTTGCTGCATGTGCCGGGTCCCGTAGGTGGTTTTGTAAATCGGGTAGTTTTGTAGATCGTCGTGTTGTAAATCGCGTGGCCGGCAACCTTAAGGGTGTTTTGGCCGGCGGGTTTTTGGCAGGTTTTTAGCAAATTTTGCAAGTTTTTTGCAACTTTTGCGATGCTGCACCCGCCGTACAGAATGCAGGCCGTCCACAAGAATTAACCCTTGGAGAATACCATGTCTTTAATGCGTGAAATGCTGGAAGCCGGTGTGCACTTTGGCCACCAAACCCGTTTCTGGAACCCGAAGATGGCGCCGTTCATCTTTGGTTCGCGGAACAAAATCCATATTGTCAACCTTGAGCAAACGGTTGCCCGTTATGTCGATGCCCAGAAATTCCTGCGCAATCTGGCAGCGCGCGGCGGCAATGTCCTGTTCGTTGGCACCAAGCGCGCTGCGCGCGAGCTGGTGGCGGCCGAAGCCCAGCGTTGCGGCATGCCCTATGTAGACAGCCGCTGGCTGGGTGGCATGATGACCAACTTCAAAACGGTCAAAACCTCGGTCAAGCGTCTGAAAGACATGGAAATCCAGAAGGCTGAAGGCGCAACCGAGCGCATGAGCAAGAAAGAAGCGCTCATGTTTGATCGCGAACTGGAAAAGCTGAACAAGGCAATCGGCGGTATCAAGGAAATGAATACGCTTCCCGATGCGCTGTTCGTCATCGATGTGGGCTACCACAAGATTGCCGTCGCCGAAGCGCGCACTCTGGGTATCCCGGTCGTTGCCGTTGTCGATACCAACCATTCACCCGATGGTATCGATTACATCATTCCGGGCAACGACGACTCCGCCAAAGCCATCGCGCTGTATGCGCACGGCATGGCCGACGCCATCCTTGAGGGCCGCGAGCAGCGCCTGAACGGTCTGGTTGAAGAAATCGCCGAAGGCGACGAAGAGTTCGTCGAGGTCGAGGAAGAAGAACGCGAATAAGCGTTATCGGCCCGGTGTTCTGCCGGGCCTTCGTCATCGCGCCCCGAGCGTGATGATCAGATCCAGCCTTATCGTATCCCCCCGGCACGGCCGGGGCGTGTCTTACTGAAATTGGAGAAAATTGTGGCCCAAATTACTGCATCCATGGTCAAAGAACTGCGCGAAAAAACCGACGCTCCCATGATGGAATGCAAGAAAGCGCTGACCGAAGCCGATGGCGATCTGGCGCGTGCTGAAGAAATTCTTCGGGTAAAGCTGGGCAATAAAGCCAGCAAGGCTGCCACTCGTATCACGGCGGAAGGCTTGATCGGCCTGTTCATTTCCGCCGACAGCAAAACCGGTGCCGTGATCGAAGTCAATTGCGAAACCGACTTTGTGGCAAAGAACGATGATTTCATCGCGTTCGTCAACGGCCTGGCCAAGCTGGTTACCGAGAAAGCACCTGCCGACATCGCTGCCCTGAGCGACCTGCCCATGGCTGACGGTACCGTTGAATCCACCCGCGCCGCGCTGGTCGGAAAAATCGGCGAGAACATGAGCATACGCCGCTTCCAGCGCTACGAAACCGCCGACCAGCTGGCCAGCTATGTGCATGGCGGAAAGATCGGTGTTCTGGTTGATTTCGCCGGCGCCGAGGAAATCGGTAAAGATCTGGCAATGCATATCGCCGCCACCAAGCCCAAGGCGCTTGATGCATCGGGTGTTGCTGCCGAAGACATCGCTGCCGAACGTTCTGTCGCCGAGCAGAAGGCCGCCGAATCGGGCAAGCCCGCCGAGATCGTGGCCAAGATGGTCGAAGGCTCCGTTCAGAAATTCCTGAAAGAAGTCACGCTGCTGTCCCAGCCGTTTGTCAAGAACGACAAACAGTCGGTCGAGCAGATGCTGAAAGAAAAAGGCGCCAAAATCTCGCGCTTCGCCCTGTATGTCGTGGGTGAGGGCATTCAGAAGAAAACAGAAGATTTTGCTGCTGAAGTGGCTGCTGCTGCCGCTGCGACAAAGTAAATTCGCTTCAAGGCAGTACCCTGTTTGGGCCGGCACGTCGTGCTGGCCCAACTTTTGGCTTAAACTTTCGTTGGTTCGTTTTCCTGAGATACCTAATCATGACCTCGAGATCTTACAGGCGTGTTCTTTTAAAGCTTTCCGGTGAAGCGCTGATGGGCGAAGATGCCTTCGGCATCAATCGCGCCACCATTGTGCGCATGACCGAGGAAATAGCCGAGGTTGCTAAGATGGGCGTCGAGCTGGCCATTGTCATCGGCGGCGGGAATATTTTCCGCGGAGTGGCTCCCGGGGCTCAGGGAATGGATCGGGCAACGGCCGATTACATGGGCATGATGGCCACGGTAATGAATGCGCTGGCCTTGCAAGACGCTCTGAAACACAGGGGTGTCGACACCCGGGTGCAGTCGGCGCTGAACATTGACCAGGTTGTGGAACCGTATATCCGTCCCAAGGCTTTGCGTTATCTTGAAGAGGGCAAAGTTGTCGTCTTTGCGGCAGGTACGGGTAACCCATTCTTCACCACCGATACCGCTGCGGCCTTGCGCGGAGCGGAAATCGGGGCCGAGATCGTTCTGAAGGCCACCAAGGTCGACGGCATTTACAGCGCGGATCCCAACAAGGATCCGTCGGCCACACGATACGCGCGCATCAGCTTCGACGAAGCGATCGTCCGGCGTCTCGAAGTTATGGACGCGACGGCGTTTGCGTTGTGCCGCGATCAGAAACTTCCGATCAAGGTGTTTTCGATCAACAAGCCGGGCGCACTCCGTCGTGCGGTGGCCGGCGAAGACGAAGGCACTTTGGTACACGTTTGATAAAGGAAATAGCATGAGTCTTCCAGAAGTAAGGAAATCGGCCGACACGAGAATGGCCAAAACGGTCGAAACGCTCAAATCGAATCTTTCCAAGCTGCGTACAGGCCGTGCGCATGCGGGCCTGCTTGATCACGTGCTGGTCGAGTACTACGGCTCGCCGGTGCCTGTCAGCCAGGTGGCCAATGTGAACCTGGTCGACGCACGTACCATCAGCGTTCAGGTGTGGGAAAAAAGCATGGCCGGCCCGGTGGAAAAAGCCATTCGCGAATCGGACCTGGGCCTGAATCCCATTGCCATGGGCGATAACATCCGTGTTCCCATGCCGGCCCTTACCGAAGAGCGCCGTCGCGACCTGACCAAAGTGGCTCGCAGCGAAGGCGAAGACGCCAAGATTGCCGTGCGGAACCTGCGCCGTGACGCCAACGACACGCTCAAGAAACTGGTCAAGGAGAAAGAAATTTCCGAAGACGACGAGCGCCGCATGCAAGACGAAGTCCAGAAGCTGACCGACAAGTACGTTGCCGAGATCGACAAGCTGGTTTCCCAGAAAGAAGCCGAGATAATGACGGTCTGACCCATCGGGCCGGATCGAATCCTTCATGTCCGTAAGCTCAACGCTTTCGATACCTTCGGTGACGCGCACGCCGCAACATGTGGCCATCATCATGGACGGCAACGGCCGGTGGGCCACGCAGCGTTTTTTGCCGCGCACCGCCGGTCATGTGCGGGGCGTGCAGGCAGTCAGGAAAATTGTCGAGGCCTGCGGCCGGCGGGGCGTAAAGTTTCTCACCCTGTTTGCTTTCAGTTCCGAGAACTGGCGCCGCCCGCCCGACGAAGTTTCCCTGCTCATGCGGCTTTTCGTGCAGACGCTCGAAAAAGAGATCACCCAACTGGTGCAGCAGGGCGTGCGCCTGCGCGTTGTGGGCGATTTATCCGCGTTTGAACCCCGCTTGCAGGAACTCATACGCGATGCCGAAGCGCGCACGGCGGGGAACACCGCACTGGTCCTTACCATTGCCGCCAACTACGGCGGGCGCTGGGATATTCTGCAGGCCACGCGGGCCGCTCTGAAGGCGCAGCCGGAAATCGCCGCCCACCCCGAGCGCCTTGATGAGCCGTTGCTGTCGGATTATCTGTCCATGGCTTACGCGCCTGAGCCGGATCTGTTCATTCGCACCGGCGGCGAGCAGCGAATCTCGAATTTCCTGATATGGCAGCTGGCATACACCGAGCTTTATTTCACACCCATTTACTGGCCTGATTTCGGTCCGCGGGAGCTCGACGAGGCCTTCACCTGGTACGGCGCCCGCGAACGACGCTTCGGGCGCACCAGCGAACAGCTGGCCTCCAGTTCCTCCTAGGCTCTTCGTATGCTCAAACAGCGCATCACCACGGCCATCGTACTTTTCGCGATCTTGTTCGCGGCCGGGGTCGCGCCCGGCATGTGGCCTCTGACGCTGTTTTTCAGTATTGCCGCCGCCGGGTGCCTTTGGGAGTGGCAACGCCTTGTGCTGCCGTCGTCCGCCGCGCTGTTTGCTCCTGTTGCCGGCGTTGTGGCGCTGCTGGGCTTTGTGTTTCTGGCGTCCGGCTGGCTGTCCCCCCAGAGCACCGCCGCATTGCTCTCCGGGCACGCCTGGCTCGTACCGGTTGTGGTGCTGGTCGCCCTTGCCTGGGTTCTGGGGGCCGGTACGGTTGTATTGCAGGGCAATGTACAACGGCAGCCTGCCTCGCTTGCCTTGGCGGTATTCGGTTTGCTGGCCGTGCCGGTAGCGTGGTACGTGATCATTTATTTCCTGTTGTCGCGCGGTGTGCTGTTCGTGGTTTCCCTTATGGCACTCATCTGGGCCGCGGATATCGCCGCTTACTTCTCGGGAAAAACCTTCGGAAAGCGCAAGCTGGCACCCAAAGTAAGCCCGGGGAAAACCTGGGAAGGCGCGCTGGGCGGGGTCGTGGCCGCCGTGCTCTGGCTGTTGGCCAGCAGTTACTGGCCCAACACCTTCGGCGCCGGCATGATGGCGCGTTTCCCGGTGGCCGTGGTTGTTTTTCTGGGCATTGTGCTGGCCGCGCTATCCATCGTGGGCGATCTGTTCGAATCACTGCTCAAGCGCCGTGCCGGTGTGAAAGACTCCAGCGGATTATTGCCCGGACACGGCGGGATATACGATCGCATTGACGCCCTGTTGCCGGTGGCGCCGGTGGCTTTCCTGATTCTCGAGGGCTGGAATTGACTATTCAAACCATTTGCATTCTGGGATCAACCGGTTCAATCGGTGAAAGCACGCTCGATGTCATAGCGCGGCATCCCGACCGGTTTTCCGTGTACGCGCTCACGGCTTATTCGCGCATTCGCGAACTGGCACAACAAGCCGCCAGGCACCGTGCCCGGGTGGTGGTTGTTCCTTCTGTTGCCGCGCGCGACGATTTTCTGCGGGCATGGCCTTCGCCGGCAGCCTCGTTGCCGGAAATACGCGTGGGGGAGCAGGCCCTGGTCGACACGGCGGCCGATCCCCATGTGACGACCGTCATGGCGGCTATTGTCGGTGCGGCCGGCCTGCCGGCGGCCTTGGGTGCAGCGCGTGCGGGCAAGCGCATTCTGCTGGCCAACAAAGAGGCTCTGGTGGCTGCGGGCGGTCTTTTCATGGATGCCGTGCGGCAAGGCGGCGCCCGGTTGTTGCCCATCGACAGTGAGCACAATGCGATATTCCAGTGCATGCCCGCGCCGGAAAGCGCCCGGTTTTATGATCAGCCCGCCAAGGGCGTGAAGCGTTTGCTGCTGACGGCCTCGGGCGGCCCGTTTCGTACCACGCCGCTGCCCTCGCTGGACAACGTTACACCGGAACAGGCGTGTGCCCATCCGAACTGGAGCATGGGCCGCAAGATATCGGTCGATTCAGCCACCATGCTGAACAAGGGGCTGGAAGTCATCGAGGCGCACTGGCTGTTTTCCATGCCCGCCGACCAGATTCAGGTCGTCGTGCATCCGCAAAGCGTGGTTCACTCCATGGTTGAGTACGACGACGGGTCGGTTCTGGCCCAATTGGGTCAACCCGATATGCGCACTCCCATTGCGTATGCCCTGGGTTTTCCCGACCGTATCGACAGCGGTGTCGGGCTGCTCGAACTTGCCGCTCTGGGGCGTCTTGATTTTGAACCGCCCGATTTCCAGCGTTTCCCCTGCCTGCAGCTGGCGTTCCAGGCCTTGCGTGCCGGCCAGGCGGCGTGTATTGGCCTGAATGCGGCCAACGAGGTCGCCGTGGACCATTTTTTGCATCGCCGTATTGGCTATACTCGCATTGCCGCCGTCATCGACAGTACGCTCGCCCGGATTTCCGGCGATGCCTCGGGTAATCCCGGATCGCTCGAAGACATCCTCCATCTTGATGCCTGTGCCCGGCGCCTGGCAGAGCAGTTCTGCAGTGCTGCAGCTTAACCCTGTTACCTGAGTCAGCCACCATGCTGTTTACCTTGCTCGCTTTCATTGTTGCGATTGGTGTGCTCGTTACATTTCACGAGCTTGGCCACTATTGGGTGGCGCGCCGTTGCGGGGTGAAGATACTCAGGTTTTCGGTGGGCTTCGGCAAGGTGGTGGCCCGTCGCACCGACCGTCACGGTACGGAATGGGCGCTGTCCGCCATCCCTCTGGGCGGCTACGTGAAAATGCTTGACGACCCGTTGCCTGGTCAGTCCAGCAGCACGGCGTTTAATCACAAGCCTTTGGGCCAGCGGTTTGCCATTGTTGCGGCGGGGCCTGCCGCCAATTTCATACTTGCCGCCGTCCTGTACGCGGCGCTGGGCTGGATGGGTGCCAGTGAGCCCGCCGCGATTCTGGCCGAACCGGCCACCGGCACACCGGCCGCAACCGCCGGCGTCAGGCAGGGCGATGTCATTCAGTCGGTGGGCAGTACACCGGTACGTTCCTGGAACGACGCACGCTGGGAATTGCTGGATGCCGCCACGGCAGGCGGACGCCTGGTCTTGAACGTGACAACCGCACAAGGGTTTCCCCGAGAGCGTATTCTCGATGTGCCTGCGGCCGATATTCAGCCCGATGGTGCCGATCTCATGGCGCAGATCGGCCTTCAGCTGGCACCGGCATTGCCCCGTGTTACTGCGGTGAACCCCGGCTCGCCGGGCGAGCAGGCGGGGCTGCAGCAGGGTGACGTTGTTGTTCGTGTGGGGGAACTGGCTAATCCCACATCGGCCTCTATGGTCGACGTGGTGCAGCGCCACCCCGAACAGGCGTTGGCGCTTCACGTGTTGCGCAACGATACACCCATTAATCTTGTGGTCACACCGGCCCCCCATACTGCCGACGACGGCCGGGTTGTGGGGAGAATAGGGGTCATGCTGGGTTCGGACATTCCCATGGTGGATGTGCGATACGGCCCGCTGCAGGGGCTGGTTCACGGTATCACACGTACCTGGGACACCACAGTCTTGTCGTTGAAAATGATGGGGCGCATGCTTACCGGTGATATCTCGGTGCGCAATGTCAGCGGGCCGGTCACCATTGCCGATTATGCCGGGCAGACCGCCCGCATCGGCCTGGCCTCGTACCTGAGCTTCATGGCCTTGATCAGTGTTAGTATCGGTGTGTTGAATTTGCTGCCGGTGCCTATGCTCGACGGCGGCCATTTGCTCTTCTACACCATCGAAGCCTTGCGAGGCAAACCCCTGTCGGAACGCATTCTGGAACAAAGCCAGCGCATCGGTCTGGGTTTGCTGGCAGGGCTCATGGGGTTGGCGTTTTTCAACGACTTCACCCGCCTTTTCAGTTAGCGCCTTTGTGCCTTACAATCCTTCACCATTCAACCCGCCCAAGGATTCCTCAGGATGTCGTCAAGCCGGAAATCTACTTTTGCCAAGCGCGTCTTACCCGTTGTGCTTGCGGCGCTGCTTGCTCCAAGTCTGGCCAGTGCATTTACACCGTTTGTCGTCAAAGATATTCAGGTTAACGGTATCCAGCGCATCGATCCCGGCGCCGTCTTTACGTATCTTCCGGTCAAGGTGGGCGAGCGGTTTACCGAAGAGCAGGCGACCGAAGCCATTCAGCGCCTGTACGCCACCGGTTTTTTCAGCGACGTCCAGATCGACACCAGAAACAATATTCTCGTCGTCAATGTCAAGGAACGACCCACCATCGCGTCGGTCAGCTTCAACGGCATGTATGAATTCGACGCCAAGACCATACTGCAGTCGCTTGCGCAGGTGGGCTTCGGGGAAGGGCGCGTGTTCGACCGCGCCATGCTTGAACGGGCCGAGTTCGAACTGAAGCAGCAGTATCTGTCGAAAGGCAAGTACGGGGTCGAGATCAACGCCATCATCACGCCGCTGCCGCGCAACCGGGTAGGGGTCAGCTTCGATGTCTTCGAAGGTGATCTGGCGCGCATCAAGGAAATCCGCATCGTCGGCAACGAAGCGTTTTCCGACGGCACGCTGCTCGACGAAATGGATCTCACCACGTCGGGCCTCATGACCTGGTACACCGGAACCGATAAATATTCGCGTGAAACGCTGGAAGGCGATGTCGAACGCATCCGCTCCTATTATCTGGATCGCGGCTACCTTGAGTTCACGTCCGAACCTCCGCAAGTCACCATATCGCCCGACCGCAAGGATATTTTCATCACCCTTACGGTGCACGAAGGCAAGCCCTACAACGTACGGCAGGTTCGGCTGGCCGGCGATCTTCTGGGCCTCGATGACAAGATCCAGCCATTGATCACCGTTCAGGCCGGCGAACCGTTCTCGGCGGCAAAAACCAATGAAACGGTCAAGGCCATTACCGATTACCTGGGCAGCCTGGGCTACGCCTTTGCCAACGTGAACCCTAATCCGGTGCTCGATCGCGACGCCAACGAGGCCGACCTGACCTTTTATGTCGACCCCGGCCGCCGCGTTTATGTCCGGCGCATCCAGATCGGTGGCAATACGCGTACACGCGACGAAGTCATTCGCCGTGAAATGCGCCAGCAGGAAGCGGCATGGTACGACGCCGACAGCATACGCGAATCGCGCGACCGGGTCGACCGCCTGGGTTATTTCAACGAGGTCGATGTCACCACAACGCCCGTGCCCGGTTCGACCGACCAGATCGACGTGAATGTCAATGTCAAGGAAAAGCCCACCGGCCTGATCAACCTGGGCGTGGGCTACGGCTCCACCGACAAACTCATCTTGTCGGCCGGTATCAGTGAAGAAAACATTTTCGGCAGCGGCAACACGTTGTCATTGCGGCTAAATACCAGTAAAACCAACCGCGCGGCCATTATTTCGCATACCGATCCCTACTGGACCATCGACGGTATCAGCAAGACCACATCCATTTATTACCGCCGCACCACGCCTTACGACAACAACAACGCCTTCGGCGATTACGAGGTCACTGCTTACGGCGGCGGGTTCAACTTCGGTGTTCCCATTTCGGAAAATGATCGCATTTTTGCGGGCATCACCTACGAACACAACCGCTTGTCCAAGCTCAATGTGCTGACTACGCCGCAAGCCTACCAAGACTTTGTGAAGGAATACGGCGAAGGCACGAACGCCATCATATTCAACCTGGGCTGGTCCAAAGACACCCGCGACAGCGCCATCGCGCCAACGAAGGGCACATACACCCGCCTGGCCGCCGACGTCTCCACCATGGACCTCCAGTACTACATGCTCAGTGCCCAGCACCAGAGCTACTGGCCGCTCAGCCGTTCATACACGCTGGCGTTCAACGGCCTGGCCGACTACGGGCGAACCTTCAACGACAAAACCTTCCCGGTCATCAAGAACGTTTATGCCGGCGGTATCGGCACGGTGCGCGGCTATGACGGTGCGTCGCTGGGCCCGCGCGACTCCCTTACCAACGATTACCTAGGCGGCTCACGCCGCATTGCAGGCAGCGTCCAGCTGTACCTGCCGTTCCCCGGGGCAAACCGCGACCGTACGCTGCGCTGGTTCCTGTTCACCGATGTCGGCCAGGTTACGAATACCGACGGTTCGTGCGCGCGCGGTATAGGCAACTACGCCGTCGATCCCTGCGGCTGGAAATATTCCGCCGGTGTCGGCCTGTCGTGGCAGTCGCCGCTGGGACCCCTGCAGCTGTCGTTCGGCCGGGCGCTCAATGCCAAGGAAGGCGATGACAAACAGGCGTTCCAGTTCCAGATCGGTACCGGTTTTTGATGCGCCGTATTTAATGGCACAATACCCTTTTTATCGCTGCTAATTCGCAAGGTAGATTTTTCATGAAGTCTCAATTCGCACATTCGTTTTCTGTCTCCACACGCCGCCTGGCTCGTGCCCCGCGCGCGCTTGCGCTGGCTCTGGCGCTGGCCGCAGGCACTCTGGCGACAGCGCCTGTGCATGCCCAGGCCACAAAGATCGGCTTTGTCAGCACCGAGCGTATCTTGCGCGACTCCACGCCCGCCAAGGCTGCGCAACAGAAAATCGAGGCCGAGTTCAAGAAGCGTGACCAGGAGCTCCAGAATCTGGCCAACCGCCTGCGCACCGAGGCCCAGAAGTTCGACAAAGACGCACCGGTGCTGTCCGAGTCCGAGCGTGTCAAGCGCCAGCGCCAGCTGGCCGACCTTGACTCCGATCTTCAGCGCAAGCGCCGTGAATTCCAGGAAGACTTCAACCGCCGCCGCAATGAAGAATTCTCCAGTATCGTTGAAAAGGCCGATGCCGCCATCAAGAAAATTGCCGAAGAGCAGGGCTACGACCTGATTCTGCAAGATGCGGTCACCGTCAGCCCGCGCGTCGACATTACCGATCAGGTGATGAAAGCGCTGGGCGGTTGATCGTTCATGCCCGTGTTATTGGCGCCCGAGCAGGCGCCTGTATTGTCGGAGCTTATCGCCGGTGCCAACCGCGTCGGTCTTGATTACGAAATCGTCGTCCGGGCGCCGCTGAACGATCCGGTCATTCGCGGCCTGGGGTCGCTTACCTCGGCCACCGGCGACGAAATCAGCTTTTTATCCAACCCGAAGCTGGCCCACCAGCTGGCCACAACCCGTGCAACGGCCGTTGTGCTCACGCCGCAGGCGTATGAGCAGCTGGATCCGTCCGCCGTGGCATGGCAGCCGGTTCTGTGCAGCCAGCCTTATCTGCTGTATGCCCTGCTGGCCCAGTGGTTCGATGCCCATCGTCTGGCACACCTGCCGGGCGGCATCCATCCGTCGGCGGTTATTCATCCCGATGCCCGGCTGGGGAACGGCGTGAGCGTCGGGCCCGGCTGCGTCATCGAGGCGGGCGCCGTTGTAGGCAACGGTACGCGTCTGGGGCCGGCGTGCATTATCGGCGCCGGGTCCTTCCTTGGAAATGACTGCCTGCTGCATGCGCGGGTTACCCTGTATCACGGCGTTCGCGTGGGCGATCGCGCCATCATACATTCCGGCGCCGTACTGGGCGCCGACGGTTTCGGCTTTGCCCCCGACCCCTTTCGCAAGGAAGGGGGGTGGGCCAAGATTGCGCAACTCGGCGCCGTTGTCGTGCACGACGATGTCGAGATCGGAGCCAATACCACCATCGATCGCGGAGCGCTCGACAACACAGTGATCGGGCACGGCGTGAAGCTGGATAACCAGATCATGATCGCGCACAACGTTGTCGTCGGCGACCACACCGCCATGGCGGCCTGCGTCGGGGTGGCGGGCTCAACCGTGATCGGAAAGCGCTGTACCATAGGCGGAGCGGCCATGCTGTCGGGCCATCTGGTCCTGGCCGACGATGTGCACGTTTCCGGCGGTACGGCGGTGACATCATCGGTGGGGCAGCCCGGCCGGTACACCGGGGTGTACCCCTATGCCGAGCATGTCCAGTGGCAACGCAATGCCGCGGTCATTCCGCAACTGGCGCAGCTGCGCCGGCGCCTGCGCACGCTTGAAAAGCCCCACAATTAATTAAAACTATTCGTGTCTCACGATATTCTCGCAGGAAACTCTGATGGAACTCGACATCAATCAAATCATGGAGCGATTGCCGCACCGTTATCCTATGCTGCTGGTGGATCGCGTGATCGATATGGTGCCGGGGAAAAGTATCGTTGCCATCAAGAATGTGTCCATGAACGAACCATTCTTCACCGGCCATTTCCCCCACCACCCGGTGATGCCCGGCGTTCTGATCATTGAAGCCCTGGCGCAGGCGGCGGCCCTGTTTTCGTTTGAAGACGACAGCTCGGTGAATCCCGCCGACCAGAAAATTGCCTATTACCTGGTGGGGGTTGACGGCGCCCGTTTCCGCCGCCCGGTGGTGCCGGGCGACCAGCTGCGCCTGGAGGTCACCGCCGACCGCATCAGCAGATCCATCTGTAAATACACCGCCCAGGCCACGGTCGACGGGCAGCTGGCGGCCGAGGCCAAGATCATGTGCGCCATCCGGGTACTGGAAGGATGATATGACCACGTCGATTCATCCAACCGCGATCATTGCGCCCAGCGCCCGATTGGCGCAAGGTGTGCGTGTTGATGCCTACAGTATCGTCGGCGAGCATGTTGAAGTGGGGGAAGGGTGCATTATCGGTCCGCATTGCGTCATTGACGGCCATACAACCATCGGGCCCAACAACCATTTCTACCGGTATTGCTCCATAGGCGGTATCCCCCAGGACAAAAAATACCGGGGCGAAGCAACCCGGCTCGACATCGGCCGGGGCAACACGTTTCGCGAGTTCGTCACCGTCAACACCGGCACGGCCCAGGACGTTGGCGTAACCCGCATCGGCGACGACAACTGGATCATGGCGTATGTGCACATAGCCCACGACTGCCAGATCGGTAATCATACCGTCATTGCGAACGGCGTCCAGCTGGCAGGGCATATTCACATCGGCGACTGGGTCGTGCTGGGCGGTTTATCGGCGCTGCATCAGTTTGTTCGTATCGGTGCGCACGCCATGATAGGCGGCACCAGTTCCATACGCCAGGACATTCCTCCGTATGTCATTGGCGCGGGAGATCCTTTCCGTCCTGTCGGAGTCAACACCGAAGGCCTGAGCCGTCGCGGTTTTTCCGCGCAAGCCGTTTCCGCGCTGAAGGAATGCTACAAATTGCTATACCGGCGCAAGCTCAATGTCGACGAAGCCGTGGCCGGCATGCGTGAGCTTCAGGCAAACCAGCCCCACGACGTACAGTCGGCCGTACAGGTTCTTGTTGATTTTCTCACTGCCTCTTCACGAGGCATCGCCCGCTCATGACCTTGCGCGTCGGCATGGTGGCGGGCGAGCCATCCGGCGACCTGATTGCGGCACGGGTCATCCAGGGTTTGCGCCGTCAGAGCCCCGATCTGGTGTGCGAAGGCATCGGCGGGCCGGCCATGCAGGAACAGGCAATGCAGCTTTGGCATCCCATGCATGCCTTGACCGTATTCGGCTATGTCGATGCTTTCAAGCGGTTGCCACAACTGGTGCGAACCTACCGCGATGTACGCAGGCGCTGGTTGCGGCACCCCCCCCATGTGTTCGTGGGTATCGATGCTCCCGATTTCAACCTGCGTCTGGAAAGCCGGCTCAAACAGGCCGGCATTCCCACCGTGCATTTTGTGGGGCCTTCCATCTGGGCCTGGCGGTATGAACGTATTCACAAGATACGTCAGGCGGTATCCCACATGCTGGTCCTGTTTCCGTTCGAAGAGGCCATTTACCAGAAAGAGGGTATACCGGTAACTTTTGTGGGCCACCCGCTGGCGCAGGCGATTCCGTCGCAGCCCGACCAACGCCTTGCGCGACAACGTCTGGGGCTGCCCGCCGATGCACGGGTTCTGGCACTCATGCCGGGAAGCCGTGCATCGGAAATCCAGCAGCTGGGCCCCCGGTTTCTTCAGGCCGTCCAGTTGCTGCGTCGTCAGGATCCTGCACTTCATGTGGTGGTGCCCATGGTCAATCCGGAACGACAGGCACAGTTCAGGGCCCTGCTGAGCGAGTGCCCTGTTCCCAATCTGCGTATTGTCCAGAAGGAAGACTGCATTTCATCTTCAGGCGCAGACCATCCTGCGACCGCTGCCGCACCGGCGACCGAGCGCGACACCTGGCCGGCGGCGTGGCACGTCATGGAGGCCGCCGACGCGGTGCTTGTGGCCAGTGGAACAGCCACGCTCGAGGCCGCGCTGTTCAAGCGCCCGATGGTTATTTCCTACGTTTTGACGCCGCTCATGAAAAAGATCATGGCATGGAAATCCGGCCAGTCGGCGCCTTATGTACCCTGGGTCGGCTTGCCCAATGTGCTGGCGCAACGCTTTGTCGTTCCCGAGCTGCTTCAGGACGACGCCACGCCCGACGCCCTGGCCGCCGCCACATGGGAAGCGTTGACCAACCACGAACATCGCAGCGATTGCATTCACACCTTTGCCCGTCTGCACGACACCCTGGCGATCGACACCGCCCGGCTCGCAGCCGATGTCATTTTGCGGGAAGGCCGCGGGTATGCAGGGTGATTTGTTCAGCGATGTGCCGGTCAGCGCCAGGGCCATTGCCGGTGTCGACGAGGCCGGCCGAGGCCCGCTGGCCGGTGCGGTGTATGCCGCCGCCGTCATTCTTGATCCTGACCGTCCGATTCCTGGTCTGACCGATTCCAAAAAACTGAATGCCGCGCAGCGCGAGCATTTCGCCCACGAAATCCGGGAGCACGCACTGGCCTGGAGCGTCGCCCTGGCCAGTGTGCAGGAAATCGACGAGTTCAACATACTGCATGCCGCGATGCTCGCCA
The DNA here is from genome assembly GCA_050252075.1 of Burkholderiaceae bacterium. Classification (GTDB taxonomy): domain Bacteria; phylum Pseudomonadota; class Gammaproteobacteria; order Burkholderiales; family Burkholderiaceae_B; genus JAAYGT01. The sequence continues at coordinate 23,721 of JBFWLP010000004.1, forward strand.
TGCAACGCGCCGTGCAAGGTCTGCCGCAGGTTCCCGGCATGGCACTGATCGACGGAAACCGTGTGCCGCCCTTGCTTGGCTGTCCGGCCAAGGCCATTGTGAAGGGCGATGCCACCGAACCGGCCATCTCGGCGGCCTCGATTCTGGCCAAAACGGCGCGCGATGCCGATTGCCTGACACTGCATGAAAAATACCCTCTTTACGGTTTCGACCGGCACAAGGGTTACGGTACGGCTTTCCATCTGGAACGCCTGCGTCGCTACGGGCCGTGCCCGGAGCACCGGCGCAGCTTTGCGCCCGTGCGCCATGCGTTATCGACGGCGGCCTCATGAAGCAAATTACCTCGCGGGACAATCCGGTGTTCAAGCGGCTTTCGCGTCTGGCCGCCGGCAAACCCGAGCGCCTGGAGGGTGAACCGGGTTACCTGCTGCTCATCGAGGGCCACCATTTGTGCCTGGCCTGGCTGGACCATGCGGGCCAGCCCGAAGCCGCCTTTTTCGATGATGAACGTCTGGCAAGCGACGCGCAGGTCCGCGCTCTGGCCGGGCGTGTTCCCGAGTTGCGGTCGACTGGTCTGGCGCCCTCGCTGGCGCGCGCCTTGTCCCAGGTGGGTCACGGGCAAGGCGTTTATTTTCTGGTTCGCGCGCCCGCGCCGGAGCGGCCGGCCTTGATCCGTCGTTCGGCCCTTTGGCTGGATCAGATCCAGGATCCCGGAAACGTCGGCACCTTGTTGCGCACCGCCGCTGCGGCGGGTATTTCGCAGGTGTATCTGTCGTCCGGGTGCGCCGCCGCCTGGTCGCCCAAGGTATTACGTAGTGCGCAAGGCGCGCATTTCGTGCTCGCCGTGTATGAACACGTAGACTTGGCGGCCGAGACCGACCGTTTGTGCATTCCGCTGGTGGCGACGTCGTTGCAGCGGGCGGTATCGCTGTACGACGCCGAGCTGGCGGATCAGTGTGTGTGGGTCATGGGAAATGAAGGGCAGGGCGTGTCGCCGCCCTTGCTGGAACGCGCTGACCAGCGCGTTTTCATTCCACAGGAACCCGCGGTGGAATCACTGAATGTTGCCGCAGCCGCCGCCGTATGCCTGTTTGAACACCGTCGCCGGCAACTGGCCGGCGATTTTGGCGGCTGACGGTTCAGAATACGCGACGATCGAGTTTGACTTCGTCGAGCACCTTGGTGGCGATCTCTTCAATGGATTTTGTGGTGGTGGACAGCCACGGAATATTTTCCATGCGCATCAACCGTTCCGCCTCGGCCACTTCATGGCGACACTGTTTCAGCGAGGCATACTGGCTGTTCGGGCGACGTTCGTTCCGGATTTCCGCCAGACGGTCGGGCTGGATGGACAAACCGAACAGTTTCTTTCGATAGGGGGCCAGCGTGGCCGGCAGCGTGCCGCGATCGAAGTCGTCGGGGATCAGCGGGAAATTGGCCGCCTTGATGGCGTACTGCATGGCCAGGTACAGGCTGGTGGGGGTTTTGCCGCAGCGCGACACGCCCACCAGAATGACATCGGCCTGCTCCAGGCCGTTTACGACCTGGCCGTCGTCGTGCGCCAGGCTGAAGTTGATGGCCTCGATACGGTGCTTGTACTGCTCGGACTGGGCATCCATGTGGGAACGGCCGACCGAGTGGCTGGACTTCATGCCCAGCGCATTTTCAATGTGCTGGACAAAGGCGCTGAACAGATCCAGAAAAATGCAGTTGGCCTGTTGTATTATCTGCACGCTTTCGGGATTGACCAGCGTGCTGAAGACCAGCGGGGGAACATTGTGTTCGGTGGCGCAGCGGTTGATTCGCTGGGCGGCGCCGGTGGCTTTTTCGGGGGTGTCGATGAAGGGTATGCGTATGGTCTCGAAGCGCACCTGTTCAAATTGGGACAGTACCGAATGGCTGAAGGTTTCAGCGGTAATGCCGGTGCTGTCGGATACGACAAATACGGTACGTTCAGTGAGGGTGTCGGGCATACAAGAATTTAAGCGCAGCGGCTTCCAGAAAAGGTACAATCTGAAAGATTAACAGCCGTCACCCCTACAGGCAAGGCAGGTTTGCCTAGTGCACCCCGTTTCTTCGGTTTCTTCCGTTTACGCGCGGCCCCTCGCACCTTGTGCGCGCCGGTGTGTCTTTACCACCGGCGTTTTTGTGGCTTGCAGTGCACTAAGCAAACACGCTTTCTTTCTATCGTAATAGGTGACTTTATGTCTTATGTAGTATCTTTCGAGCAGCTCCGCATGACGGATGTTGACTCGGTCGGCGGCAAAAATGCGTCGCTGGGGGAAATGATCAGCCAGCTTTCAGGCGCCGGCGTCCGCGTGCCGGGCGGTTTTGCCACAACGGCCCAGGCATTCCGCGATTTTCTTCAGTCTACACAGCTTGACACCCGTATCGCCGATCGTCTCACCACACTCGATCCCGACGATGTCCGCGATCTGGCGGCCGCCGGCTCCGAAATCCGTCAGTGGATCATCGACACGCCGTTTCCGCCGGCCCTTGAGCGCGACATCCGCGAAGCGTTTGCCAAGCTCGACGCCGATGGCAAAGGGTCGTTTGCCGTGCGTTCCTCGGCCACTGCCGAAGACCTTCCCGACGCCTCTTTCGCCGGCCAGCAGGAAACCTATCTTAACGTGGTCGGCATCGACGAAGTGCTGGAAAAGATTCGTCACGTTTTCGCCTCGCTGTACAACGATCGCGCCATTTCCTACCGCGTTCACAAAGGCTATGCCCATGCCGACGTGGCCCTGTCCGCCGGCATCCAGCGTATGGTGCGCTCCGATTGCGGCAGTGCGGGGGTCATGTTCACTCTCGATACCGAATCGGGCTTCAACGACGTGGTCTTCATCACCTCGTCGTACGGTCTGGGCGAAACCGTTGTCCAGGGTGCGGTCAACCCCGATGAGTTCTACGTTTTCAAGCCCACACTGGCGGCCGGGCACCACCCCATCGTCAGCCGTCGCATCGGCTCCAAACTGATCAAAATGGAGTTCGACACCGACCGTTCCACCGGCCATGCCGTTCGCACGGTCGATGTTCCCGTCTCCGAGCGCAACCGCTACTCGCTCACCGACGACGAGGTCATTGAGCTGGCCCGCTACGCCGTCATCATTGAAAAACACTATCAACGGCCCATGGACATCGAATGGGGGCGCGATGGTATCGACGGAAAAATCTATATTCTGCAGGCCCGTCCCGAAACGGTGAAATCGCAGCAGAAGAACAACGATGTCCAGGAACGTTACCGTCTGAAGGCCACCGGCGAAGTGCTGGTCACCGGCCGGGCCATCGGCCAGAAAATCGGCTCGGGCAAGGTGCGTATCGTGGCCGACGTTTCCGAAATGGATCAGGTGCGCGCCGGCGACATTCTTGTCACCGACATGACCGACCCCAACTGGGAACCGGTCATGAAGCTCGCGTCGGCCATCGTGACCAACCGTGGCGGCCGCACCTGCCACGCCGCCATTATTGCCCGTGAACTGGGCATTCCGGCCGTGGTCGGTTGCGCCCATGCCACCGATGTCCTGAAGTCGGGGCAGGAAGTCACAGTCTCGTGCGCCGAGGGCGACGAAGGCCGTATCTATGAAGGCCTGATCGAAACCGAAATCGAGGAAGTACGCTGGGGCGAAATGCCCGAAATCGGCCTGAAGGTCATGATGAATGTGGGCAATCCCCAGCTGGCCTTCGATTTTGCACAGATTCCCAACGACGGCATCGGTCTGGCCCGTCTGGAATTCATCATCAACAACAATATTGCCGTGCACCCGAAAGCGGTGCTCGACTACCCCAACGTCGACAGCGAGCTCAAGCAGGCTGTCGAGTCGGCGGCACGCGGTTACGCCAGCCCCCGGGCCTTCTTCGTGGAAAAACTTGCCGAGGGTGTTGCCACGCTGGCGGCGGCGTTCTACCCGAAACCGGTCATCGTACGCCTGTCCGACTTCAAGTCGAACGAATACCGCAAGCTGGTCGGCGGCTCGCGTTACGAACCCGAGGAAGAAAACCCCATGCTGGGCTTTCGCGGAGCAGCGCGTTATATTTCGTCGGAATTTGAAGAGTGCTTCCGCATGGAGTGCGAGGCGCTCAAAAAGGTACGCGATGAAATGGGTCTCACCAATGTCGAGATCATGGTTCCCTTTGTCCGTACCCTGGCACAGGCCGCCAAAGTGGTTGACCTGCTTGCCAGCAACGGCCTGGAGCGCGGCAAGAACGGCCTGAAGCTTGTCATGATGTGCGAGGTTCCCTCGAATGCCATTCTGGCCGACCAGTTCCTTGAGTATTTCGACGGGTTCTCCATCGGTTCGAACGACATGACCCAGCTCACACTGGGCCTGGACCGCGATTCGGGCATGGAACTTCTGGCCGCCGATTTCGATGAACGTGATCCTGCCGTTCAGTTCATGCTGAGCCGCGCCATTCAGGCTTGCCTGAAAGCCGGCAAGTACGTGGGTATTTGTGGCCAGGGTCCGTCCGACCATCCCGATCTTGCCCAGTGGCTGCGTGATGAAGGCATTGTCTCCATCTCGCTGAACCCCGACACAGTGGTCGACACCTGGCAACGACTGGCCAGGCAGTAAACAGCGGCATCGGCCGGCCCGTCAACCACGTTGCGGGCCGGCGCGAGTGTAAGCCGGCCAGTGGGGCCAGGCCAAATGGAAGCCGACCACTTGCCGGGGCGTTCGATTAGCGTTAACTTTGCCGGATAGCCGTCAGGAGATCGCCGTCATGCCATATCATGCTTTCATTGAATCGTCACTGGGGCGTATTCTGCTTTGCGCCGACACGCCGGGTTTGAGCGGTCTGTATTTTGTCGGGCAAAAAGACTGTCCTCGTCTTGAGGGGCTGCCGGTTGCCCAGGGCGATGCCCTGCAGCCGCGCGCCGGCGAGCTCGACGGGCGACCCATTCACCAGTTGCGTGTGCGGTCCGGCGCACAACCCCTCGACGGCCTTCATGGTATGCCCATGCCGCATGGCGATGTCGTGTTTGCCGCCACGCTTGAACTTCGTGAAAGCCATGTGCCGGCGGCTGTAACGGCGATCTTTCAGGCCACACTGGCCCAGCTGCAAGCCTACGCCGCCGATCGCCGGCACGTTTTTTCCATTCCGCTCGATCTGAATCAGGGCACCGGTTTTCAGCAGTCTGTCTGGCGCGCCATGCTGTGCATTGCACCGGGTCAGGTCGTTTCCTATGGTGAACTGGCACAGCAAGCGGGGCTTACCGCCGGCCATGGGCGTGCCGTGGGTGCGGCGGTAGGCCGCAACCCGGTCAGCATCATTGTGCCGTGCCACCGCGTGGTGGCGGCCAACAAACAGCTCAACGGCTACAGCGGCGGGCTGTCACGCAAACTGCAGCTGCTGCAGTTTGAGGGCCTGGCACTGGCCGCCTGAACCTGCGTAAAGCCGTCAGTCGGTGCGCCGGTTGCGGGTGTCGTGCTTCATGACGCGCTCCTTTTCCCGCTGCCAGTCTTTATCCCGTGAGGAATCGCGCTTGTCGTGCAATTTCTTGCCGCGCCCCAGGCCAAAGTCAATTTTTATGCGGCCGTTCTTGTAATGCAGGTTCAGCGGCACCAGGGTGTAGCCGCGTTGCTCCACCTTGCCGATAAGCTTGTCAATTTCCTCTTTTTTCAGCAGCAGCTTGCGCGTGCGTGTGGCGTTAGGATGGATATGCGTGGAAACCGTGGGCAGCGGGCTGACATGCATGTTGATAATGAAAATCTCGCCATCGCGCACAATCACGTAGCTTTCTTTCAGCTGTACGTGACCGGCGCGTATGGCTTTGACCTCCCAGCCTTCAAGCACAAGGCCCGCTTCGAAACGGTCCTCGATGAAGTAGTCGTGGGTGGCCTTGCGGTTATCGACGATGCTCATGAAACATTAAGGTTATAGGCTGTAAAATCGGTACATTCTAGCGATTAACGAATTTCGATGCATAAAGTTCAACGTTCTGTTCTGGTTCCCCACACATGCGCCCAAATGTTCGACCTGGTTGCCGATGTTGCAAAATACCCGGAATTCATGCCCTGGTGTGGCGGCGCCAATGTCAGCCGCCACGATGAACACGGCATGGAAGCCTCGATCACCATCAGCATTGCCGGCGTGCGGCAAACATTCAGCACCCGCAACGAGCACGACTACCCCAATAAAATAGTTTTCAATCTGAAAGACGGGCCATTTTCGGAGCTTACCGGCAACTGGCAGTTTATTCCCCTGGGAGACGGCCAGGCCTGCAAAGTGGTTTACACCATGCAGTATGCCTTTTCCAGCCGCACGCTGGAAACCATTGTAGGCCCTATTTTCAACCGGATCGCCACCAACTTCATTGACTCGTTCACGCAGCGCGCACAAAAGGTCTACGGTGACTAGCTTCATTACGGTGCAGCTTGTTTATGCCCACGCCGGCCAGGTGTGGCAAGAAACCGTCACCGCCGCCGCGGGTTGCACACTGTACCAGGTTGTGCAGGCATCCGGTTTTCTTTCCGCGTTTCCCCAGTTCCGGCAGGCGCTGCCGCCGGTAGGCGTGTTTGGCCGGGTACGCGCGCTTGACGACCACGTGCACGATGGCGATCGCATCGAGATTTACCGGCCGCTGGTGTTCGACCCCATGGAGTCGCGCCGGCGGCGCGCCCGGCATAAGGCTGCCGGAATTGTCGCAAACAAGACAGAAAAGAAAACGCAGAAACAGTAAGGTTAAAAACCATTATCTTCAGGAGACCAGGCATTATGAATTTCAGACTAACTGATGAACAGCAGGCGTTTGCCCAGGCAGCACGCGACTTTGCCCAGGGCGAACTGGCTCCTCATGCCGCCCGCTGGGATGCCGAAAGCATTTTTCCCAAAGAGGCTTTCGCCAAGGCGGGCGAAATGGGTTTTTGCGCCATTTACGCTCCTGAGTCTATCGGCGGCCTGGGCCTTCCCCGCCTGGATGCAACACTGGTCTTCGAGGAAATGGCGGCCGTCGACCCTTCCACCACGGCGTTTCTCACCATCCACAATATGGCCACCTGGATGATTGGTTCATGGGCGACGCCCAAGGTTCGCGATGCCTGGGGGCCTGTGCTCGCCAGTGGTGAAAAACTGGCCTCCTATTGCCTGACCGAACCGGGTGCCGGATCCGATGCTGGAAACCTGTCCACTCGTGCGGAAAAAAAGGGCGATCATTATGTGCTGAATGGCGCCAAGGCGTTTATTTCCGGCGGCGGAGACACCGAGGTCATGGTGGTCATGGCCCGCACCGGCGGTCCGGGGCCCAAGGGCGTATCGGCCTTTGTGGTGCCTTCCGATCTTCCGGGCATCAGCTACGGGCGCAAAGAAGAAAAAATGGGCTGGAACAGCCAGTCCACGCGGCCCATCACCTTCGAGAACGTCCAGGTGCCGGCGGAAAACCTGCTGGGCGAGGAAGGGCAGGGCTTCGTATTTGCCATGAAGGGCCTGGATGGCGGGCGCATCAATATTGGCACATGTTCGGTAGGCGCCGCGCAGGGAGCCTACGATGCAGCACGGCAATACATGCAGGAACGTCACCAGTTCGGCCGGCCGCTGGCCGACTTTCAGGCGCTGCAGTTCAAGCTGGCCGACATGCTCACACACATTGTCGCCGCCCGGCAAATGGTGCGGCTGGCCGCCTCGCGGCTCGATGAAAACGACCCGAATGCCACGGCGTATTGCGCCATGGCCAAACGTCTGGCCACCGACCTGGGTTTTCAGGCCTGCCTGGATGCCCAGCAGCTGCACGGGGGCTATGGCTACCTGAAAGATTACCCGCTGGAGCGCCTGGTTCGCGACACGCGGGTTCACCAGATTCTCGAAGGGACGAACGAGATAATGCGTGTTATCGTTGCACGGCAAATTATTGAGAAAGGAGCAGACATCCGATGAATTCCCCGGTTTTATTTCAGGAACTGGCTACCGCTTCGCCATTGAAGATCGGCGTTGCCACGTTAAACAGTCCCAAAACACTGAATGGCCTTTCCCTGGAAATGTGCCGTCTGCTGTCCGACCAGTTCGCACGCTGGGCCGCCGACGATTCCATTGCCGCCGTAGTGCTCCAAGGAGCCGGCGACAAGGCGTTTTCCGCGGGCGGCGATTTGCACGGGTTGTACAAAAGCATGCAGGATAACGCCGGCGGCCAACCCTGGAATAATGCGTATGCCCGGGAGTTCTTCGACGTTGAATACCGCCTCGACTACCTGATCCACACCTTTCCCAAACCCATCGTCTGCTGGGGCAGCGGCATTATCATGGGCGGCGGGGTAGGGCTGTTCATGGGTGCCAGCCATCGTGTGGTCAGCGAAACCACCCGCTTTGCCATGCCGGAAATCTCCATTGGCCTGTTCCCCGATGTAGGCGGTACCTGGATGCTGGCGCGACTGCCCGATGGTATCGGTACGTTTCTGGCGCTCACGGCCGCTCAGATCGGCGCGGGCGACTGCCAGTTGCTGGGCCTTTCCGATTACGTTCTGGAATCCGGCCGCTGGGATGCCTTCCTGGCTGCTGTTCAGGAGCAATCCTGGCATGCTTCGCGCACCGCCAACGACGCGCAGCTGCGCAAGCTTCTGCTGGCCATGGCCCCGCAAGCCCATCCCGCTCCCGGTCCGTTGCAAACCCATTTTCACGACATTCGTCGCGCCTGTGACAGTGCCGATTTTCTGGAAGTGGTTAACAACATCAAGGCCTGGTCGGAACATTCCGACCCCTGGCTGCAGCGCGCCGCAAAAACGTTCAGCGCCGGGGCGCCCGGTTCGGCCCGGCTCAGCTTCACCTTGTTGCAACGTGTCCGTTTCATGTCGCTGGCCCAGGTGTTCCAGGAAGAATACATCGTGTCGCTTCAGTGCGGTGTCCAGGGCGATTTTCAGGAAGGCATACGTGCCTTGCTCATCGACAAAGACAAAACCCCGCGCTGGAATCCCTCGACCTATCACCAGGCTACCGACGACTGGGTTCAGCGCTATTTCGCGGCCCCCTGGCCTGAAGGAACGGCGAATCCTCTGGCCGACCTGGGGCAATAGTCACCCGTCATGGCAACGGAGCGCGGCAGGCTTGCCGGTGCTCCGGTTCCCCTGTTTTGCAATAACCTTATTAATGAACCTGGAAGGAGACACACTATGAGCCGTATCGCATTTATTGGTCTGGGTAATATGGGTGGGCCAATGGCCCAGAACCTGATTCGTGCCGGTCATGATCTGGCGGTTTTTGACCTGGTCCCCGCCGCCGTCAAGGCGGCGGTCGATGCCGGGGCCCAGGCCGCCGGGTCGGCGGCCGACGCGGTGAAAGGTGCCGAATTCGTCATTTCCATGCTGCCGGCCAGCCGCCACGTTGAAAGCCTGTATCTGGGTGACAAGGGCCTGCTGTCGGTGATCGACCCGTCGGCGCTGATTATCGACTGCAGCACGATCTCGCCCGACTCGGCACGCAAGGTGGCGGCGGCGGCCAAAGACAAAGGCATGCGCATGATCGATGCGCCCGTCTCGGGCGGCACGGGCGGTGCCGTGGCCGGAACGCTCACTTTTATCGTGGGTGGCGAAGCCGCCGACTTTGCCGTGGCCAAACCCCTTCTTGAAAAGATGGGCAAGAACATTTTCCACGCGGGTGACGCGGGTGCGGGCCAGGTAGCCAAAATATGCAATAACATGCTGCTGGGCATACTCATGGCGGGTACCTCGGAAGCGCTGGCACTGGGTGTGGCCAACGGTATGGATCCGGCCGTCTTGTCGGAAATCATCAGCAAGAGCTCGGGGCGCAACTGGGCAACGGAGCTGTACAACCCCTGGCCCGGCATTATGGAGCACGCACCGGCCTCGAAGAACTACGCCGGCGGTTTCGGTGTCGACCTGATGCTCAAAGACCTTGGGCTGGCTGCCGAAGCCGCCATGGCATCGCGTTCGGCGACGCCCCTGGGTGAGCTGGCCCGCAACCTGTATTCCATTCACAGCTCACAAGGCAACGGCGGGCTTGATTTTTCGAGCATCGTGAATATGTTCAAGAAGTAGTAAAAACCTGAATCGCTCCGCCCGGTGCGATTCAGGCGGCGTCGGGCGCAGTACCGCCCGGTAGCGCAACAGCGCGGATTTCCGGCCCGTCGGCATTCAGCAGCCGGAAATCCGCCTCGTTCATATCGCCAAGGGTAACTTCCATCAGCAGGTGCAGGCCCGTGCGAACGCCCGGCGCTTCCGAGCCCGGAACAATATGAACCGCATTGACAACCCGACCGCAAGGTGCATCGGGGCGATGTGCGTTGTAGGTATCGGTACCCGCCAGTGAGCCGGTGTCGATCCCGTGTGGCAAGGGCGCCGCAATGTGGCCATAGGCCATGCGGCGCTTCACGGTACCCCGATAATGCGCCCGCGCCACCACTTCTTGGCCGGGATAACAGCCCTTGGTAAAGCTTACCCCGCCGATCAGGTCCAGATTGACCGTTTGCGGAATGAACAGGTCTTGCGTGGCGGCTTCAATCCAGGGCAGCCCGGCCAGGATATCCAGGGCCGCCCAGTGCGATTCCGGCATTGGCGCGACCGGCCCCTGATAATCACCGGCCAGCCAGCCACGCGCCGGCTGATCCGGCCGGCCGGGAACACGAACGCAGGCAATACCGTCAACAATGACCAATTGCCCTGGAACGTGCTCGGGCACGGCAGGCAGGAAGGCGCCGTATACCGGCGCATCGACCGGTTCAAACACCACCCTGGCGCGCAAGACGAACATACGCAGGCGTTGAATGACATTCCGGGCAATGCCGGCTTTCATCAGCAGATGGAGCTGCTGCGGTCCGGATCGCCACACCATCATCGTAGCCAGCAAACGGCCTTTGGGAGAGCAATAGCCGGCAAAGCAGGCTGCGTTTTCCTTCAGGCCGGCAATATCATTGGTGAGCTGGCCGTGCAGGAATGAGACGGCATCGTCGCCGGAAACACGTACAAGGGCGAAATCGGGCAATGAAATGGCGGAGATATCGGTGGAGGCGAAAGGCATGGACGACATAACAGTGCAGGAACCTGATGAACGATGAAAACCGGATAAAACACAAGTAGGGCGTAGCGTTTATGATAGCGGACTGAACGACACCGAACGAATGCTTCGTTATGACGAAATTTAAGTCACTTTTTCTTTCTTTGCTGACCGCCCTGGTGCTGGGCGCGGCGGGGTTGGCCGCGTATGTGGTGTACTGGCTAGACAGCCCGGTCACCCTCGACCAGCCACGGATAGTCTACACGGTTTCCCCCGGTGACCGATTGCGCACCATTGCCCAGACCATGAACGGCGCAGGTATTCATGTCAATGACGATGCCCTGGTGCTGCTGGGGCGGTATACCGGGCAGGACAGGCAGATTCACGCCGGTGTATACGAGGCGCTGGCCGGTGACTCTCCCCGCCGGCTACTCGACCGCATGGCCAGGGGCGAAATGGTACAGACCCGCCTTACGTTTGTGGAAGGCTGGACGTACCGGCAGATACGGCAGGCGCTGCGCGACCACACCGATGTCCGGCAAACCCTGCAAGACGTCTCCGATGAGCAGGTGTTGCAACGCCTGGGGGCTGAGTACACCAGCCCCGAAGGCCTGTTTTTCCCTGATACCTACGTGTTCGTTCCCGGCACCACCGATTTCGCGGTTCTGGAGCAGGCCTTCAAGGCGCAACAAAAGCATCTGGCGCAGCTGTGGGAGCAACGCGACCCCGATCTGCCGCTGAAATCACCCTACGAGGCGCTGATTCTAGCCTCGATAGTCGAAAAGGAAACCGGCCACAGCCCCGATCGCGACAAGGTCGCCGGGGTGTTCATCAACCGGTTGCGTACCGGCATGGCCCTGCAAACCGACCCCACCGTCATTTACGGTATGGGCGACGCTTACCAAGGGCGCATTCGCAAGCGCGACCTGCAAACCGACACGCCCTGGAACACCTACACCCGGCCCGGCCTGCCGCCCACACCCATAGCCAGTCCCGGGCGGGCGGCGCTTGAAGCCACCCTCAAGCCCGCTGACCATGATTTTTACTATTTCGTTGCGCGGGGCGACGGCACCAGCGAGTTCTCACGCAATCTGTCCGAACACAATAGGGCAGTGCGCAAATTCATTCTGGGGCAGCGCTCATGACATCCATCGTAAGGCCGGGCGTTTTCATCACGCTTGAAGGGGTGGACGGAGCCGGCAAGAGCACCCATATTCCCTGGCTGATCCAGCGCCTGGAACAACGCGGCATTCCGGTGGTTTCCACCCGGGAGCCCGGCGGCACCGCGCTGGGCGAGCAGTTGCGCCAGCTGTTGCTGTCTCACCCCATGCACCTGAAAACTGAAACGCTGCTTATGTTTGCCGCCCGGAACGAGCATCTGGAAACGCTTATCCGGCCGGCCTTGTCCCAGGGCAAATGGGTCGTGTGTGACCGCTTCACCGACGCCACCTATGCCTACCAGGGCGGTGGGCGTGAACTGGGGCATGTCATGGTGCAAGCCCTTGAAAACTGGGTGCATCCGGCGCTGCAGCCCGACTGCACGCTGTTATTCGACGTTCCCCTCGAAGTGGCTCGCGAGCGTTTGTCGGCCACCCGCACGCTGGACCGTTTTGAGCAAGAGGGTCCGGCCTTTTTCCAGCGAACGCGCCAGGCTTATCACCGGCGGGTGGAACAGGCTCCGCAGCGCTTTCACGTGCTTGATTCCACGCAGCCTATCGCTTCGGTTCAACAACAGCTCGATGCCGTGCTCGACCGTCTGGTTCAAGGCTGGCAACACTGACCATGCAGGCATTCCATTCCTTTCTTCCCTGGCAATCGGCCGGCGCTTCCCGATGGCTGAGCCAGCGCGAGCGATTTGCCCATGCCTGGCTGCTGTATGGCCCGCCCGGAATTGGAAAGCGTCAGTTTGCGCTGGCCGCCGCCGCGAGCCTGTTGTGTGAGTCACCGGTGAACAGCCTGGCCTGCGGGCATTGCTCCGCCTGCCAGTGGGTGAACGGGGGCAACCACCCCGATTTGCGCCGCATCCGCCCGCAAGCGCTGGCCCACGAAGAAGGCGAGGCCGAGGGCGACACGCCGGATACAGACAACGACGCCGGAAAATCGCTGTCCAAAGAGATCCGGATCGAACAGATCCGAACGCTGGCCACCTGGTTTACCACAGCCACCCACCGGGGAGGCTGGCGCGTGGCGGTTATTTATCCGGCCCAGGCCATGAACATGGTGACCGCGAACGCCTTGCTCAAAGTGCTGGAAGAGCCCCCGGAACACACGGTTTTCTTGCTGGTCGCCGATGCGCCTGATCGCCTGTTGCCAACGCTGGTATCCCGGTGCCGGCGCCTGGCGGTACCGGTGCCGGGGCGAGACGACAGCTTGCGCTGGCTGGCTTCGAACAATGTGCAGGCGGCCGACGCCTGGCTTGCCTTTTCGGGCGGCGCTCCCTTGCTGGCGGCGCAGCGTGCCCAGCAAGGCGATGCACCGGCCCCCGAATGGCTGGGCACACTGATTACCCGTTTGGCCGAGTCGCCCTCGGCCAACTTCGCCGACGTGTGCGACACCCTTGAAAAGGAAAGCCCCGCCGTCTGGATTGACTATCTGCAGCGTTTGTGTGTGGATCTCATGCTGGTGTCGGTGGGAGCCGGGCCGCGCTATTTCATCCAGAGCACCTCGCTGGTTTGCACCATTGCGGCACGCGCCGACGCCGCCAATCTGTCCGGGCTCGCCAAATGGCTGGCGCAGCAGCGGGCGGTAGCCCAACACCCGTTGAATGCGCGCCTGTTCGTGCATACCGCGCTGCAGCGCTTCGTGCTCGCCTGCGCGCCGGGCGCCGCCTAAGTTACACTGCCAGGTTATTGATTTTCTTTGTGAATATTGCGTTATGTTTGTTGACTCCCACTGCCATCTGGATTTCCCTGATCTGGCAAGCCAATTGCCCGACATACTCGGCCGCATGGCACGCAATCAGGTTACCCATGCCCTGGTTGTTAGTGTGAACCTTCCCGACTGGCCACGGCTTGTCGAGCTGGTGAACGGCCAGCCGAATCTTTACGCCTCGGTGGGGGTGCATCCCGACTACGAAGACACCCCCGAGCCCACCGTCGACCAGTTGGTCGAACTGGCGTCGGCCACCCCCCGTGTGGTGGCGATCGGAGAAACCGGGCTCGATTATTTCCGCATGAGCGAACCGCTCGAATGGCAGCGCGAGCGCTTTCGCACCCATATCCGAGCGGCGCGCCGGGCGGGATTGCCGCTCATCATCCACACACGTGCCGCCAGCGAAGATACCTTGCGGATCATGCAAGAGGAAAACGCACACGAATGCGGCGGCGTCATGCATTGCTTCACAGAATCGTGGGAAGTGGCCCAGGCCGCCATGGCAATGAATTTCCATATTTCGCTTTCGGGCATCGTCACTTTCAAAAAAGCCGCCGAGCTGCACGATCTGGCCACACGGATTCCCCTCGATCGCCTGTTGATCGAAACCGACTCGCCTTATCTGGCACCAGTGCCGTTCCGGGGTAAAACCAACGATCCGTCGCTGGTGATCCATGTGGCGGAAAAGATCGCCGAGCTGCGCGGCATTTCCGTGGCCAGCGTGGCCGAGCATACTACCCGTAACTTTTTCCAGCTGTTTACCAAGGCCGCGGGTTGACGCGCGCGGCAATTTTCCGGAGTTCGCTATGGATACTTGTGCAATGACCACCCGGTTTCCGGTGGCTCCGCAGCGGCGCGCGGCGGGTTTCTGGCTAGTCGTCATGATTGCAAGCCTGCTTGCCTTGTTCGCCGGCACCGCCGGTGCCGCCGCGCCGAAAGACTGGTGGGTGAACGTCACCAACGACCGTGCCGACGAAGTACGCAAGCAGCTGGCCCGGGGCGCCGATCCCAACGTTGTCGACGCCGAAGGCTTGCCTTCGATCATGCTGGCCATACGTGAAGGTTCCTGGGCGGTTTACGACGTGCTGGCGGCGAATAAACGCAGCAACCTGAACATCGAGAACAAATTCGGGGAAACGCCGCTCATGTATCTGGCGGTGGTCGGGGAAACCCGGCGGGCGCAAGCACTGATCCAGCGCGGCGCGCAGGTGAACCGGCTGGGCTGGACACCGCTGCAGTATGCCGCCTCGCGCGGGCATCTGGAAACGGTAAAGATGCTGCTGTCCAACAAGGCGGTGGTCAATTCACCCGGCCCCGACGGCACCACGGCTCTTATGATGGCAGCGTTCAACGGCAGTGAAGACGTTGCGCAATACCTGTTGAACAACGGTGCCGACATCACCATGCGAACGCTGGCCAAGGAAGGCGCGGCCGACTGGGCCCGCAAGCGCGGGTTTGATGCGCTGGCCGCCAAACTGGGTGCCGTTGAACAGCGTGTGCTGGTTTATCAGAAAGCCCTGCGCGACCAGGCCAGCCGGGTCACGGTGTTTGGTGCCGACGGCAATCCGGTCAGTGCACAAACGCATGTGAATGTCACATCGGCCATTCCCAAACCCAGCCTGAATCTGAACGCACCCGTGGCCGCACCGCAAGCGGGCCGGTCCGATACCGCCGGTCAGGCAACGTCGGACAACGGCACGTCGCGTTATTTCGATCTGAAACGGTTCGATCAGCCTTCGGCACCCTGAGGCAAAAATGCAGGCCGGATGATCCCGCGCAATGCCTCGTAGGGTATGAGTAATTCGGGCTGGCCCGACGAATACGGAGCGATCTGGTACGAATCGTACTTCACGACCAGGCCCCGATCCGTAATGGCGGCGTTATCGCTGGGCTGAAACGGCCACAGGCGAGTGAAATTCTCGGGGTCATCTGCCGCCGGCGCGTGCCCGCCCAGCCACTGCGTGTGAGCCTTGCGCAATGCCTGAACGTAGGCCGGATGCCCGCCCGGTTCCAGGATGTCGGTGAGCCCCAGCGGTTGTTGCCGCCGGTTGTCCCAGTTCAGGAACTGGGTCGCGGTAATGCCGTGCGCCGCGCCGGTAAGGTATTGCCACGAGGCCAGTTCAAGAACGGTAAGGTGCCGGTTGGCATAACGGACGTTGGCGGTGAGTGTGACCGTATCCCTTGGGCCGGCGGTTTTCCAGAAGTAGCGCTCGAACTGGTCGATGGTGTCGTAGGGCGGAGCGTCGGCGGTGACGCCGGTCATGGTGGCCAGCGCATGATCGACGAAGGACGTAAGCTGTGGATGCCCCGGGAAAACCAGTGAGTTGACCGTCAGGGCAGGGCATTGGCCCGAGCAGCCCGGCAGCGTGTGCTCGTAGCGCAGCGGCTGGGAAAACCAGCCGTCACGCTGCGTTTCCTGCCCTGTTTTTGCCGGCACCAATGAAATATCGCCCGACGATTGCGTACCGGCACACCCCGCCACGACAACAGAAGCGGCCACGGCCAGCCCGCGAAACGCCCGCGAATACGGCGCTGCCCAGGTGCTCATTGGACGGTCCTTGCATCTTGCCCGAACAGCAATTTGCGGGACTCTTCATCGCTGACCGAAGGCGTCGTGTTGATGGTGTCGGCCAGCGCGTAGGCGCGTTGCGTGGCGGGGCGCTGCGCAATGGCGGCAAACCAGCGCTTCAGGTGAGGGAAGTCGTCGATATTCTGCGACTGCCTTTTGTAAGGAACGACCCAGGGATAACACGCCATATCGGCGATGGAGTAGTCGCCGGCAATGAACTCGCGATCAGCCAGCCGTTTGTTCAGCACACCATAGAGCCGACCAGTTTCACGTACATAGCGGTCAATGGCATAGGGAATCTTTTCGGGTGCATAGGTGCCGAAATGATGGCTCTGACCCGCCATGGGCCCCAGCCCGCCCATTTGCCAGAACAGCCACTGCAGCACGTCGTAGCGCTCGCGCGGGCCGTTTCCCAGAAACCGGCTGGTTTTTTCGGCCAGATACAACAGTATGGCTCCCGATTCAAACACCGAAACAGGGTCGCCGCCGCCGGCCGGATGGTGGTCGACGATGGCCGGAATGCGATTATTGGGTGAAATAGCCAGGAAATCGGGCTTGAACTGGTCTCCTTTGCTGATATTGACCGGGTGTACCGTATAAGGCAGGCCCGTTTCCTCAAGAAACATGGTGATCTTGTGACCGTTGGGCGTTGTCCAGTAATACAAATCAATCATGGCAGGCGTTCCTTGGTTAGGTTTGATGCTTACTTTACCACTGTCGTTTTCAACTGGGCTAAGATGATGGTCAGCTTTGTATTCATTGACTTCCAAGGGTTATCTGCCATGACCATCATCTATCACAATCCCCGCTGCGGCACATCGCGCACCGTACTTGAAGCCCTGGAATCCGGCGGCCACGCTCCCACCATCGTGGAGTATCTGAAAACACCGCTGTCGGCAGCCCAGCTCAGGAAACTTTTCAGCGACGCCGGGCTCACAGCCCGCCAGGCCATTCGCGAAAAAGAAGCCATTTACACCGAACTGGGGCTGGACGATCCGGCAGTATCCGACGATCAACTCATTGCAGCCATTGCCGAGCACCCTATTTTGCTGAATCGCCCCTTTGTGGTCACAAGCAAAGGCACTCGCTTGTGCCGCCCGGCCACCGTGGTGCAGGAGATTCTGTAAATGAGTCTGTATCGCAAGCTTCAGGCGCGCGCCGCACAGAACCAGCCGGTGCGCATCGCCCTGATTGGCGCGGGCAAGTTTGGCGCCATGTATCTGTCCCAGGTTCCTTCCACTCCCGGAATACATCTGGCGGGCATAGCCGATCTGTCCATCGCCTCGGCGCAAGCCAACCTTGCCCGGGTAGGTTGGCCCGAGCAACGGTACCAGGCTGCCGGCATCGACGATGCACTGGCCAACGGCAGCACCTGGCTTACCGACGACTGGGAGTCGCTGGTGCGGCACCCGGCCATTGATGTCGTCGTGGAATGCACCGGCAACCCCATTGCCGCCGTCGAGCACTGCCTGGCGGCATTCAGGGCCGGCAAGCACGTGGTGAATGTCACGGTTGAAGCCGATGCCTTTTGCGGCCCGCTGCTGGGTCGCAAGGCCGATGAGGCCGGGGTCCTCTATTCACTGGCCTTCGGTGACCAGCCGGCACTGATCTGCGATCTGGTCGATTGGGCACGCACCTGCGGATTCCCGGTGGTGGCGGCTGGTCGGGGGCACAAATGGTTGCCGCATTTTGCGCAATCCACGCCGGAAACCGTATGGGGCTATTACGGGCTCAGCCCTGAGCAGGCGCAGCGCGGCGGCCTGAACCCGAAAATGTTCAACAGCTTTCTGGATGGTTCCAAACCCTCCATTGAAAGCGCGGCTGTGGCCAACGCCACCGGGCTGGCCGTCCCGTCCAACGGGTTGCAGTATCCACCGGCCAGCATCGAGGACATTCCCTATGTGTGTCGCCCCGTTGCCGAAGGCGGGGTGCTGGAACGCAAAGGCATGGTCGAGGTGGTTTCCTCGCTGGAGCCCGACGGCCGGCGCATCTCCTACGATATCCGCATGGGGGTATGGGTTACCGTAGAAGCCGAAACCGACTACATCAAACACTGTTTTGAAGAATACAACGCCCACACCGATCCCTCCGGGCGCTATTTCACGTTGTATAAACGCTGGCATCTCATAGGCCTGGAAGTGGGCATGTCGGTGGCCAGCATTGCATTGCGTGGTGAGCCGACCGGGGTGGCAACATGCTGGAATGCCGATGTCGTTGCCACCGCGAAGCGCGATCTGCAACCCGGCGAAATGCTCGACGGCGAAGGCGGCTACACCGTGTGGGGCAAGCTGCTTCCCGCCGACACCTCAAGGCGTATTGGCGGCCTGCCGCTGGGTCTGGCACACAACGTCAAGCTCGTGCGTCCGGTAAAACAGGGTCAAAACCTTACCTGGAACGATGTCGCCATCGACACCTCCACCCCGGCTTACCGTCTGCGCAAGGAAATGGAAACACTCTTTTCATCCTAGTTGCGAAACGCGCTTGACCTTACTATCGTGTCAAGGTTTACAGTGGTCTTGTCATTCATTCCAGTCTGTCTTTCCAGACGATCCATCAAGGTAAACCATGACCACCATTACTGAACATTCTGTCATGCAAGCGCCAGGCTCCCCGGAGCCGGCGCATGCCGTTGATCTGTCCATCTCCGGCATGACGTGCGCGTCGTGCGTGCGGCGGGTGGAGCGCGCATTGGCGGGCGTTCCCGGCGTTCTGGACGCCAGCGTCAATCTGGCGACCGAGCGTGCTCATGTCGAACTGACGACACAGGCATCCAGCGAGGCACTTGTCGCCATCATCAAGAAGGCCGGCTATGAGGCCAGCGTCATCAGCCCCGATGTCTCCGCCGCGCCCGATGAGCTGGCCGAAAAGCAGGAAAAGGAACGTCTGCAGCTCTCGCGCCGTTTCTGGTTCGCCTTTGCCCTGACGCTGCCGGTATTCATTCTTGAAATGGGTGGCCATCTCGTGCCGGCTGTGCATCACTGGATCGCCGCCACCCTGGGCACACACACCAGCTGGGTCGTGCAGTTCATTTTGACGACGCTGGTGCTGGTCTTTCCGGGGCGGCTGTTCTTCACGCTGGGCATTCCAGCGCTGCTGCGCGGCAACCCCGACATGAATGCCCTGGTTGCCGTCGGCGCGGGTGCGGCCTGGGCCTATTCAGTCGTGGCCACGTTTTATCCCGGTGTCTTGCCCGCCAACGCAGTGAATGTTTACTTCGAGGCGGCGGCTGTCATCACCACCCTGATTCTGTTGGGCCGCCTGCTGGAGTTGCGAGCCAAAGGCAGAACATCCGAAGCCATCAAACGCCTGATCGGCTTGCAGCCGCGCACCGCCCGCGTGGTGCGTGACGGGCAAATCGTCGAGCGGCCGATCGGCCAGGTGGAGCAGGGCGACCAGGTGGAAATATTGCCCGGTGGACGCATCCCTGTCGACGGCCGTGTGCTGCGCGGCCGCAGTTTCGTGGATGAATCCATGATCAGCGGCGAACCGGTACCGGTGGAAAAACAACCCGAATCCATCGTGACCGCCGGAACGGTGAACCAGAAGGGAACATTGCTCATACACGCCACCGAAGTGGGCTCACGTACCGTGCTTGCCCAGATCATTCGCATGGTTGAACAGGCGCAAGCCGCCAAGCTGCCTATCCAGGCGCTGGTCGACCGGATCACGCAGTGGTTTGTGCCTGCCGTCATGGTGGTCGCCCTGATAACCTTCATTGCCTGGTATGTCATGGGGCCCGATCCCGCTCTGACCTTTGCGCTGGTCAATGCCGTTGCGGTGCTGATCATTGCCTGTCCGTGCGCAATGGGCCTGGCCACGCCGACGTCCATCATGGTGGGCACCGGTCGTGCCGCCCAGCTGGGCGTGCTCTTTCGGCAAGGTCAGGCCTTGCAGGCCCTGAAAGACGTTCGCGGAGTGGCCGTGGATAAAACCGGCACGCTCACCGTCGGATCGCCCCGGCTGACCGATCTGCATGTGGCGCCGCACGCCGATCGCGCCCGGGTTCTGCAGCTGGTGGCCTCGGTGGAAAGCCAGTCGGAACATCCCATTGCGCAAGCCATCGTCAAAGCGGCTCAGGGCGAAGGGCTGGGCCTGCTGGCACTGGATCATTTTGAATCGGTCACCGGCATGGGCGTGCATGCCCGCGCCGACGGCCATGACATCCACGTGGGCGCCGACCGCTACATGCAGCAATTGGGGTTGCCGGTTCACCACTTTGAAGACGATGCCGCCCGCCTGGCCCGCGAGGGGAAAACACCGCTGTATGCCGCGATCGACAACACGCTGTCCGCCATGATCGCGGTTTCCGACCCCATCAAGGAAACCACGCCCCAAGCCATACAGCATTTACATCAGCTGGGGCTGAAGGTTGTCATGATCACCGGCGACAACCGGCGTACCGCACAAGCCATCGCCGAGCAGCTGGGTATCGACGAGGTCGTGGCCGAGGTCATGCCCGAAGGCAAGGTGCAGACCGTGAAGGAGCTTCAGCAGCGCCTGGGGGTTCTGGCGTACGTCGGTGACGGCATCAACGACGCGCCGGCACTGGCCCAGGCCGATGTCGGATTGGCCATCGGCACGGGAACCGATATTGCGATGGAAGCCGCCGATGTGGTGCTGATGTCCGGCGACCTGACCGCGGTCTCCAAAGCCATCGCCCTGTCGCGCGCCACCATGAAGAACATACGCCAGAATTTGTTCTGGGCCTTCGCCTACAACACGGCACTTATTCCCGTGGCGGCCGGGGCGCTGTATCCCGTCAACGGCACCTTGCTCTCGCCTGTTTTCGCGGCCGGCGCCATGGCGCTGTCGAGCGTATTCGTACTGACGAATGCCTTGCGACTTCGCCATTTCCGGCCCTGACCCGGGGCGAGGCCGCCGCACACTGTATTCATTCACTCCCAAGGGGAAATTTCATGAGTCTGACTCCACAATCGCCGCTGTCACCCGACACCCTGGCCAAGGCCCTGAACGAGCTCAGCGACCGCTGGGGGTGGTTTGTTGCACTGGGCGGCGTGCTGCTTTTGCTGGGCCTGTTTGCCCTGGGCCATGTGGTGGCGGCAACGCTGGTGAGTGTTGTTTTCGTGGGTGCCCTGATGCTGCTGGGCGGCGTGGTTCAACTGGTTCACGCCTGGCAGATGAAGGAGTGGAAAGGGTTTCTGTTCTGGACGCTGAGCGGGGTGCTTTATGTTGGCGCAGGAGCGCTGGCCATCTACAACCCGCAGGCAGGGGCGTCTATTCTGACATTGCTGTTCGGTGCAACCCTGATCGGAACCGGAGCCTTGCGTCTGTGGATCTGGTTCGGTAACCGTGCACAGCGCGGGTGGGCATGGCTGGCGCTGTCCGGCGCCGTTACGCTGGCCACCGGATTGCTGATCGCCGCCAGTTGGCCCGGCAGCAGCGCCTGGGTGCTGGGCCTGATTCTTTCCATCGACCTGATTTTCCAGGGCTGGATGGTGCTGCTTCTGGGGCTGGCGCTGCGACAGCGCCAGACGCCCCGTTAACCGTCCAAACCCGGCGGCTGGTTCAGTGCCACCGGTGTATAGCCGGCCTGGGTGATCGCCTGTTGAATCGTCGCGGCCGGCAGGTCGGTCTGGACGGTTACGCGATGGGCCGGCAAATCGCACTGTACGCCGGCCCCGGGCGCCACGTCGTTGATGGCCGCCGTAATGGCGCCCACGCAGTGGCCACAGGTCATATCATTCACTTGAAATGTCAACATCATGGATCTCTCCGGTTAATCATGGAAACAGACGTAGAATAAACCTTGACACTATTGGAAGGTCAACCGCTTTTACATCGGAAAACGTATGAATATCGGCGAAGCATCCAGAGCCAGCGGCGTAAGTGCGAAAATGATTCGCTATTACGAAAACCTGGGTTTGATCCATCGGGCGCAGCGAACGACATCCGGTTATCGGGTGTATACCCCGGCCGATGTTCACACCTTGCAATTTATCAAACGTGCACGCGATCTGGGGTTTTCTCTGGAGCGCATACGGTTGCTGGTGGGCTTATGGCACGATACCTCGCGACGCAGCAGCGACGTGAAAACGCTGGCACGCCGCTATATCAGCGAGCTGGACCAGGACATTGCCAAGTTGCAGAGCATTCGCGACCAGTTGGCGCATTTATCGGCCTGCTGCCAGGGGGATCATCGGCCCGACTGCCCCATACTGGCCGATCTAGCGGGCGCGAATGCCGTCGAACCACACGCTGCGCATGTGCCTGACAATGTCGTCCTCGGACATTCCACTGTATAGCTTCAGATAGTCGACGGCGGGATCACAGGTTCGGGCGTAAAAACTGAACGCAATGACGTCATCGGGAAGCATTTTGTTGAACCATCCCGATTCTTTGGCTTGCCTGACAAGGCTTTTTACCTTGTAGTGAAACTTTGCCACCCGGGCAACATAGCGCAAATTGTGCGTGAGCATTTCACGCACGTGGGCGCTGGTCGCCGGCAAAAAGGGCAGGCCATCGTTCAGGCGCACGCGTAATGCCCATTCGAGCAGGGCACCCAGTTTTTCACCCGCCGTCAGATCGTCGGACAGGCTTTCCAGCTTTTCCAGCGTAGCGTCGAGCAGACGGATCATCACTTCCCCCGCCAGCTTCTCTTTTGATTTGAAGTGTTTGTACAGACTGGGTTTGGAAATACCGACCTCCATGGCGACGTCGTCCATGGTCATGAGGTCGAAACCCTTGGTAGAGAGTATGCGCGTCGTGGCATCGAGGATCGCATCTTCCCGTAATTTGAAAGTTTGATCCTTGAAGCTGAGCTTCGTTAAAATACCCATTGGTAAATCTCGCTACTGTGTAGTAATATATTTATCAAGCTGGTTAATTTGAATGATACCACCGTTACCGACACTTGCGTTAACCCCTGTACCTGACTTGCAATGACAATGAAACCAAACGCCCAGGTTCCCCCTTTAGGAAGTGAAATAGCCGTCGTCGGCGCGGGCATCAGCGGGCTGGCGAGTGCCTACTTTCTTTCCCGGGGTTACCGGGTGACGCTTTATGAATCAGACGCCAGCCTGGGCGGGCACAGCAACACGGTGGATGTCACTCTGGACGGCCACACGCACCCTGTGGACACCGGGTTCCTGGTTTTCAATGACAAAACCTACCCGAACCTCATTCGCCTGTTCAGTGACCTGGGGGTGGCCTCGCATGCGAGCGACATGTCATTTTCGGTGTCCGTCGACAACGGTCGCCTTGAATGGGCGGGAACCAGCCTGAACACGCTGTTTGCGCAACGGCGGAGGATTCTTTCGCCTTCGTTTCACCGCATGGTTCTGGAGATACTGCGCTTTAACCGGCAGGCGCCCCGCAATTTGGCTTACGCATCGGAGCACGGCATGAGCCTGGCAACGCTGCTGAACCAGGGCGGTTACGGCGAAAGTTTCAAACAGAATTACCTGCTGCCCATGGCTGCGGCCATCTGGTCAAGTTCGCCTGCCGATATCCTGCGCTTTCCGGCAGCCACGTTCCTGCAGTTCTGCATGAATCACGGCCTGTTGCAGGTGAACGACAGACCCCAGTGGCGCACGGTCCAGAACGGGTCGCGCCAGTATGTCCAGCGTATCAGCCGTTCCATCGGTGCCATTCGCAAGGGCACTCCTGTGCGGTCAATCACGCGTGGCCACGGTCAGGTGCAGATTGCCACCGACAATGGCACAACAAACTACAAGGCCGTCGTGCTGGCCACACATGCCCCGGTTTCCCTGCGTTTGCTTTCCGACCCGAGCCCCCACGAGGAAAACCTGCTGGCCGGCGTGCGTTATCAGCCAAACTGCGCAGTCTTGCATACCGACGCGGCACTTCTGCCGCGCTGCCGCCGGGTCTGGTCGGCATGGAACTACTTGCGCAACAGCACCGGCGATGCGGCGCAGCCGGCCTGTGTCAGCTACCTGATCAATAAACTGCAACCATTACCGTTCAGCACGCCGGTTATTGTCACGCTCAACCCAGACCGTCCGATTCGCCCCGGCTCGGAAATTGCACGGTTCGATTACGAGCACCCAGTGCTGGACGCGCCGGCGGTCGCGGCCCAGCAGCGCATCGATCAGATCCAGGGTCATGGGAACACCTGGTTTGCGGGCGCCTGGACCGGGTACGGATTTCACGAAGACGGTCTGAAATCGGCGCTGCGCGTGGTACGCAACTTCAATCTGCTTCCTGAATGGGCACAGCTATGACGGCCTTGCACCCATCCGCACTCCGGTCCGAAGCCGCCGTGATCATTCGGGCGACTGTCATGCATCACCGGTTTTTCCCCCGGCCGCATCGCTTCGTTTACCCCGTATTTTGTGTGCGGTTGAACATGGACAAAGTGCACACGCTGGAAAGCTTCTGGTTTGGCATCAACCGCCACCGGCTGCTCAGCCTGCGCTTCAGCGATTACGGTGATCGATCCGGTGACAACCCCTCGTCCTGGGTTCGCCAGGCGGTGGCATCAGCCGGCGTCACCGGTATTTCCCAGGTGTGGCTGCAGACTTTTCCCCGGCTGTTCGGTTACGTGTTCAACCCCGTCAGCTTCTGGTTCTGCCATGACGCGCAGGGAGCGTTGGTGGCGCTGGTTGCCGAAGTCAACAATACCTTCGGGGACCACCATGTTTACGTGCTGACGGCACCCGTTGCCGGATCGCCTATCGATGATCGCACCGAACTGCACTGCCGGAAAACATTCCATGTGTCGCCGTTTCTGGCGGTGCGCGGGGATTACCGTTTTCGTGTTCGCAACACCCCGACAACCACGTTTGTGGGCATTGATCACATTGACGAGCGCGGCCTGGTGCTGAAAACCTCGATCGGCGGCCGTGTGATGCCTTGGCGCACCTCCACCTTGCTCGGGAATGTCCTGCGTTTCCCGTTCATGACCCTGGGTGTCATCCTGCGCATTCACTGGCAGGCGTTTCGGTTGTGGCTCAAGCGTGTTCCTTTTTTTGGCGTGCGTCCACCCCTCGACGCGGCCACACACGAGCCGCCGGAACCTGAACTTGCCCACCGCACAACAACAACCCGTCCATCCACCCCTGAGGCCCGACCATGAGCTCTACCCGTACTCTGCCGGCATTACGGCAATCCATTCCCGCGCTGGCGCGCGCGTTTCTGGCGTGTCTTGAACACGTACGCGATGGACACCTGGTGTTGACAACCCCCAGCGGGGAGAGCCAGGTGTTCGGCGATCCGCACAGCGCTCCGGGCGCCCGCTTGACCATCCACGACTGGCGCGCTTGTGCCGCCATATTGAAATCAGGCGATATTGGATTCGCCGAGGCTTACCGGGAAGGGTGGATAGACACCCCCGACCTGACCAATGTGCTGCGTCTGGCGATTCGCAACGAGACCGCGCTGCAACGAACGATTCACGGGTCGGCGCTGGGCAGGTTCTGGTTCAGTGTGCTGCATCGGCTTCGGCCCAATACCCGCCGTGGCAGCAAGAAGAATATTCATGCCCATTACGATATCGGCAATGCGTTTTATCGTTTGTGGCTGGATACCACCTGGACATATTCCAGTGCCTTGTTTCACGGCGACTACACGCTGCCGCTGGAGCGTGCCCAGATCAACAAGTACCAGCATATCATCGACACGCTCAACCTAATGCCGGGCGACCGCGTGCTGGAGATAGGCTGCGGCTGGGGCGGGTTTGCGCTGCATGCCGCCCGGCAAGGCATTCATGTGGACGGAATCACCCTGTCAAAAGCCCAGGCAACTCTGATGCAGCAATGTATTGCGCAGGAAGGGCTGGAGGACTACGCCAGCGTGCGGTTGTGCGATTACCGCGACGTGACAGGCCAGTATGACGCGATCGTTTCCATCGAAATGTTCGAGGCGGTCGGGGAACGCTACTGGCCGGTGTATTTTCAGACCCTGCGTGAGCGCCTGAAGCCCGGCGCGCAAGCCGTTGTGCAAACGATCACCATCCGGGAGGACCGGTTCCGGCATTACCGGCGCAGCAGTGATTTCATTCGCCAGTACATTTTCCCGGGCGGTATGCTGCCCAGCGTGGAGCGCTTTCGCGATGTAGCCCGCGAGAACGGGCTCGACGCCGAAGTGGCGGTTGCATTTGGCCGTGACTATGCGGAAACGCTCAGGCGCTGGGCTCGCACGTTTGAACGCTATACACCCGAAGTGAAAGCACAAGGCTACGACGAGACATTTATTCGTACCTGGGCGCTGTACCTGGCCTATTGTGAGGCGGGTTTCGATGAGGGCACGACCGACGTTGTGCAATTTTGTATCCAGCGCTCGGTGTAATCGTGAACCCCACCCTGTCGATCCTGCCGGAATGCCGCCGACCCCACCGCCCGGTGCGCCGGGTGCCGCTGCTGATGTTGACATGCCTATTGGCGCTCGCGGCAGGCGGCGCCGCGGCGCAAACGGACGAAGCAGGAAAAAGGCCGCCGGCGCCCGCCGTTACCGCGGCCGACGCGGTCGCCGAGCCGCCCGTGTGCGGGCAGGGCGCCTTCCGGTATTTCGGCTTTCTTGTGTATCAGGCCAGGCTACAGGGAGCATGCGGGCCGCAGGTGTTTGAACGCCCGTTCAGCCTTACACTGACCTACGCCCGATCATTGTCGGGTCAGGACATTGCGCAGAGCAGCGTGGATGAAATAAAACGCCTGGAAGGCGACGCCATGGCGCCCGAGCTGCTGGCGCAGTGGGGCAAGGAAATGGAGAAAGCGTTTCCCGATGTCATCCGTGACGATCAGATTACCGGACAGTACGACCCCCGTGACGGCGTGCGTTTTTATCATAACGGCCGCTTTACCCATCACATTGACGATCCCCGATTCGGTCAGGCTTTTTTTGGCATCTGGCTCGACCCGCGAACCCGCGCGCCCGCGCTGCGTGAGCAGCTTCTGGGAGAGCGACAGTGACTCGCCGCGACTCTGGCCGATACTGGGCGTACGGCCTGCTGGGTATGCCCCTGGCCATGGTCGCCTTGCCTGTCTATGTGCAGGTGCCCACGTATTACGCGTCCACGCTGGGGGTTCCCCTGGCGTGGGTGGGCTGGGTGCTGTTCGGCGCGCGCCTGATTGACACGTTTCAAGACCTCTGGCTGGGTGAATGGATCGACAGCCTGAAGCAACGGGCATGGCTGCGCAAGGCCTTGCCGGTGGCCGCCGTGGTGCTGGCGGTGTTTTTCTGGGGACTGTGGCAGCCGGCCACCGACACACCGCTGGGGCTGGCTGTCTGGCTGGGCGTCATGCTGGCCGTGGTCTACACCGCCCACAGCTTTCTGAATATTGCCTACCTTGCCTGGGGTGCACGGCTATCTAGTGCGCCGGACCAGCTCACCCGCGCCGCCGCCAGTCGAGAGGGTGCCGGCCTTGGCGGCGTTGTACTGGGCAGCGCCGGCCCCCCGACACTGATAGCATTGGGATGGTCGTCGGGCAGCGTGATGACGGGTTATTCCGCCCTGATGACACTGCTGCTGGCCGTAGGGCTGTTTCTGCTTTTAAACAGGGCACCGGTCTGGACATCTTCAGCCGTCACATTGCGCCTTACATGGCGGCAAACCCTCACCAGGCCGGCGTTTCGCCGCTTGCTGCTGCCATTTTTCCTGAATGCATTTGCGGTCGCCATCCCAGCCACGCTGGCCTTGTTCTTCATTCAGGATCGGCTGCGAGATGAGGCCTGGTCCGGTATTTATCTGGGTGCGTATTTTCTGGCCGGTGCCATCGGACTGCCGCTGTGGACGCGCCTGGCTTCACGCGTCGGTGCCCTGACGGCATGGCGTATCGGCATGGCCGCCGCCGTGGTGGCTTTCGTGTGGGCGACCCAGCTTCAGGCCGGTGATCGCTATGCCTATTTGCTTATTTGCCTGATGGCCGGCCTGGCGCTGGGCGCCGACCTAGCCATGCCACCAGTGCTGCTGGCCTGCCAGTTACCTGAGCAGGAGGACCCCGCCAGTTACTACGGCGTGTGGAGCTTGCTTGGCAAGCTGGCACTGGCGATGTCCGGATTATGTCTGCCGTTGCTGGCCCAGTTGGGCTACCAGCCCGGTGCAAGCGATGGAAACACCACGGCGCTGGCCTGGCTGTACGGTGGCTTACCTTGTGTGTTGAAGCTTGCCGCCTGGGTTTCCCTGGGGCGTGTATCCGATCCTACATTACGGAGTATTTAAGATGATCCGACTGGTACGAGCAATGGCGTTATTCATGATGGTCACTTTCGGCTTGGCCGGATGCGCAGGGCAGCGCCTGAGCGACTATGCCGCCGAGCGGCCTGTTCTGGATCTGGAGCGCTACTTTGCAGGCAAAACCCTGGCCTGGGGCATGTTCCAGGACCGCTCAGGCACAGTGATCAAACGCTTCACCGTCAGCATCGAGGGGCGCATCGAGAATGGCCGCTTGATACTCGATGAAGACTTCACTTACAGCGACGGCACCAAGGAACAACGTATCTGGACGCTGGAGAAAACCGCTGACGGACAATGGCGCGGCCGCGCCGGAGATGTGGTGGGCGAAGCTAAAGGCAGCCTGTCAGGCAACGCCTTCCAGTGGCAGTACACCCTGGCCTTGCCGGTGGGCGACAGCGTGTACAACGTTCAGTTCGATGATTGGATGTACCTCATCGACGACACGACGCTGATCAACCGCGCGCGCATGTCGAAATGGGGAATCGAGCTGGGCCAGGTAACATTATTTTTCCGTAAACAGGTGCCATGATGCCCTTACTTCCCGCCCTGAATCCTCGCATCACCGATTGGCGCGACAAACGCGTCTGGATTGTGGGTGCCTCCAGCGGCATTGGTGCCGAGCTGGCCCGGCAACTTCACGCGCAGGGGGCCCGGGTTGCCTTGTCCGCCCGTCGCCGAACGACCCTGGAAGCCGTCATTGACCAAAATGCCTCATCGGCGCCGGCTCTGATTCTGCCGATGGATGCCGCCAACCCCAACGACTGGCGTGAAGGCATGGATACGTTGTCTGCCCGGTGGGGAGGCGTGGATATGGTTGTCTTTGCCGCCGCCACCTACCACCCGTGCCGGCCCTGGGAACTGACCGCCGCCGACGTGCGCCGTACTCTGGAAATCAATCTGGCCAGTGTGTACTACGGCCTGGAAGTGGTTGTGCCGCCGCTGCTGGCGCAGGGTAGCGGCGCCATTGCCCTGATCGGCAGCGTAGCCGGTTACATGGGTTTGCCCAAAGCTACCCTGTACGGCCCCACCAAAGCGGCGTTGATCAACCTGGCTGAGCTGCTGTATGCCGAGTTACGGCATCGCGGCGTGGGCGTGTATCTGATCAACCCCGGGTTCGTGCAGACACGCCTGACCGCCGCGAACGATTTTTACATGCCGGGTCTTCTTACCACCCAGGAAGCCGCACGCTATATTGTGAAGGGATTTTCAAAAGGACAATTCGAAATCCACTTTCCAAAGCGCTTCAGCATTGCGCTGAAGCTGGCCGGGCTGGCTCCCTACCGCGCAAGACTGGCCATGCTCAAAAATCTGGCAAAGAACACCTGACCATGAATACCGCACCGCCCGTGCCGCCTGAAAACGACGCCGCCCTGCACGAACTGGTGGGCCGGTATCAGAACCTGAGCCTGGATAACCTGTCGTCGCTGCTACAGCTTTACAGTGACGATGCCTGGTTCAAGGATCCATTCAATCAAGTGACGGGCAGGGCGGCGATCGGGAAAATCTTCACGCATATGTTCCGCACTGTGCACGAGCCTCGTTTTGCGGTTACCAGCGCGCTACGGCAGGGCGATCAGGCCTTCCTGATCTGGGAGTTCCGTTTTCGCCGCCGGTCGCCAACCGGTTCGGCCGGCGCCGAGCTTCATGTGCATGGGTCGACGCATT
This sequence comes from Burkholderiaceae bacterium, assembly GCA_050252075.1. Lineage (GTDB taxonomy): Bacteria > Pseudomonadota > Gammaproteobacteria > Burkholderiales > Burkholderiaceae_B > JAAYGT01. Next base: position 53,912 of record JBFWLP010000004.1, read on the forward strand.
TGCGCTATGGCGCTCACGGCCTGGTCTGCTATCACCGTGACTATTGGGATGCCGCCGAGGAACTGTACGAGAAATTTCCGGTGATTGGTGCGGTATTGCGCCGGTTGAAACGCGCCCTGCGCACGCCGATGTAGCAGGGACATTACTTCTCCAGCACGTAATTGCCCGGAGCCGGATACAGGGCGGGGTAGGGCAGGCGCGACGCGCTGACGCGCCGGCGTGGTGTGGCGGGCGACGAGTGCGCATTCAGCCACTGCGCGTAGGCGGGCCACCACGAGCCTTCTTCGCGCCCGGCGTGGGCCAGCCACTCGTCGGGCCCCAGATAATTCTGGTGTGACCCGCGTGTAAGCCTGTGGAACGAACGGTGCGGATGACCCGGCTGGCTGATGACACCGGCATTATGCCCCCCGGTCGTCAATACGAAGGTGACTTCCGACGATACCAGCAAATGAATTTTGTACACTGATCGCCACGGGGCCACATGGTCGGTGGTGGTTCCCAGACTGAATACAGGCACCCTGATGTCATTGAGCGCCACCGGCCGGCCTTGCACGGGATAGCGCCCCTCGGCCAGATCATTGTCCAGAAAAAGGCGCCGCAAATATTGGGAATGCATGCACGCCGGCATGCGTGTGGCGTCGGCGTTCCACGCCATGAGATCGGTTTGCGGTTCGCGCTGCCCCATCAGGTACGTGTTCACCCAGTGGTCCCACACCAGGTAATCGGAACGCAGCAGTTTGAACGCTCCGGCCATTTGCTCGGCAGTCAGGTAGCCGGTATCGGCCATGACACTTTCCAGCATGGTGACCTGGCTTTCGTCGATGAACAGCGACAACTCGCCCGGTTCCGAGAAGTCGGTCTGGGCCGCCAGCATGGACAGGCTTTTCAGGCGATTATCGCCGTCGCGGGCCATGGCGGCAGCGGCAATGCCCAGCAAGGTACCGCCCAGGCAATACCCCAGGGCATGCACCTGCTGGTCGGGCACCGTGGCGCACACGACGTCGAGCGCCTTGTAAAAACCATCGGTAAGATAGTCGTCCATGCCCAGATGGCGCTGGGCATAGCCCGGATTCTTCCAGGATATGCAAAATACGTCATAGCCCTGGTCGAGCAGATAGCGGATCAGGGAATTTTCCGGCGACAGATCCAGGATGTAGTACTTCATGATCCAGGCCGGAACCACCAGAACCGGCTCGGGGCGTACCTGCGGGGTGCGGGGATGGTAGTGGATCAGCTCCATGATGTCGTTGCGCAGCACCACATCGCCGGGCGTGACCGCTACATCCCGGCCGACAACGAACGCGTCGGTACCGGCGGTCGGCTGGCCAAGCGCCTGACGCGCGGCGTCGTCCAGCGCGAATAGCGCGCCGCGGGCAAAATTGGCGCCCCATTCGTCCCATGTACGGCGAAGGACATCGGGATTGGTGAACGGGTTGTGTTCGGGAGAATACAGTTTCAGAAGCTCGGTCGCTGCGAACCGCACCACCTGGCTGTGGTGCCGGGACACCCCCGGAACATCGGTGGTTGCCTTCACCCACCATTGCTGGGACAAATCGTACGACTGCCGCCACAGGTTATACGGCCAGGTTGCCCAGTTGGGCAGCGGATCAGAGGGTGCCGGCTGCGATACCATTCCCGATACGGGCCAAGGCAGAAAATAAGGCTGCAAGGAAAGGCGCTGGCTGATGGCCAGCTGCATGAGCTCGAACTGGTGGCCGGGCGCGACCGCCATGTGGCGGATCCAGTCGACGTAGCTTAGCCATGCCAGGGTGGGCGACAGGGCGCCGGTAACGCGCCCCACGGCGGCCATGAGCCGCCGGTCGAGTTCGGCGCTGGGGGTAGCCGGAGGACAGGTATCAGTAGCCATGCTGTTGATTCTAGCGACACTTTGCGTTTATGGGGTGTTAAGCCGATACAAAACCTGCCCCTTCATTGACGACAATCAAGGGGTGGGATCATCCGGAACACCAAGGAGAACGGCAATGACACAAGGAGCGTCGACACAGAAACATAGAATTGCACTCGTCACCGGCGGAATGGGCGGCCTGGGTACCGCCATGTGCCGCCATCTTGCCCAGGCGGGCATGACGGTGGTGGCCACTTACTCGCCCGACAATGCCTATCATGACCAATGGCTGCGCAATCAGAGAAAAGAGCAGTTCCATTTCCATGCCTATTGCGTGGACGTGCGGGATTTTCGCGGCTGCGAAAATGTGGCGAACCTGATCGCCACCGACATCGGCCCGATCGACGTTCTGGTCAACAATGCGGGTATCACCCGCGATGCATCGCTGCGAAAGATGCGTCCCGACGACTGGGTCGAAGTGCTGCGAACCAATCTGGACAGTGTGTATGCCATGAGCCGGTCGGTGATTGCCGCCATGTGCGCCGCCGGGTGGGGCCGTATCATCAATATCTCGTCGGTCAACGGCCAACGGGGCTCGTTCGGTCAAACCAATTATTGTGCCGCCAAGGCCGGCATTCATGGATTCACCAAAGCACTGGCTCTGGAGGTGGCGGGCAAGGGCGTGACCGTGAACACCGTGTCGCCCGGGTATATGCGCACCGCCATGGTCGCCGCGATGGCCCAAGAGGTGCTGAACGAGCGGATACTGCCGCAAATACCCATGGGGCGCCTGGGCGAGCCCGATGAAGTCGCCGCCGTGGTCGCCTTTCTGGCCGGCGATCGGGCCGGCTACATTACCGGTGCAAACATTGCCATCAATGGCGGCATGCACATGTACTGAGCCGCCGTGTTACGTGGCGTTTGCCGAAAGGCCCTGGTTGTACCAGCGGCGGCTGTTATTGATAAGGCGTACCAGCCAGAGCATGACCGGCACCTCGATCAGCACGCCCACAACCGTCGCTAGTGCCGCACCGGAGTTGAACCCGTACAGGGCAATGGCGACCGCCACCGCCAGCTCGAAGAAATTCGACGCACCGATCATGGCCGACGGACCGGCAATGTCGTGGCGAACACGAAGCCGGCGGTTCATCCAGTAACCCAGCGCCGCGATTCCCAGGGTTTGCAGGACGATGGGAACGGCCAGCATGCCGATGATCAGGGGTTGGTCAATGATGGCCCGGCCCTGAAAGGAAAAAAGCAGCACCAGCGTCATCAGCAGGGCAATGATAGTGAAGGGTGCAATGCGTTTAAGGATCTGTTCCAGCGCAGCCACACCCTTGCGCAGCAAACGGCGGCGCAGCCACTGGGCAATGGCCAGCGGGATCACAATGTACATGACCACCGAAAGCAGCAAGGTGTCCCATGGCACAGGAATGGACGACACACCCAGCAACAGCGCCACAATGGGTGCGAACGCCACCACCATCACCAGATCGTTCAGCGCCACCTGGGTCAGGGTGAAATTCGCGTGGCCATTGCATAAATGGCTCCATACGAACACCATGGCTGTACACGGCGCAGCCCCCAGAAGAATCAGCCCCGCCATATAACTGTCAATTTCCGAGGCCGGCAGCCAGGGAGCAAAGATATGGCGTAGAAACAACCAGCCTAGAAGCGCCATGGTGAACGGCTTGACGCCCCAATTGATCAGCAGCGTAACCGCCATGCCCGCACGCTGGTCGTACACCTCGCGCAGCGCACTGAAGTCGATCTTCATGAGCATGGGAATGATCATGACCCAGATGAGTACGCCGACCGGGACATTCACATGGGCGATCTCAAGTGCACCAATGGCCTGGGCCGGGCCGGGCCAATACAAGCCCAGCAATGTTCCTGCCACAATGCACAGCACTACCCATACCGTCAGATAACGTTCAAAAAAACCAAGCGGCGCACCGGCCGCCTGTTTACCGATTACTTCACATTGCGCAGACATACGAAGAAAATTTCCAGGATTGAACAGGGAAAAGCCGGCGCTAGCCGGCGGTTTTGCACGCATTTACTGAAAAGGGCATGCACGGGTTGCCGTCGCAACAGTTTTCAGTAAGAAACGCCAGCAATTGCGTCATGGCCGGGTAATTCGCGGCGTAAAACACAAACCGGCCCTCGCTGCGTTGCTGAAGCAATCCGGCGTGCACGAGTTCTTTCAGATGAAAAGAAAGCGACGACGGCGCAATGCCGCTCAAACGCGACAGTTCGCCCGCCGGCATCCCCGATGGGCCCTTCTGCACCAGAAGGCGATAAATGAGAAGGCGGGACTCGTTTCCGATGGCCGTTAAGGCTTTGACTGCGTCTTTGGTATCCATATTTCAATTATAATTGAAATATTGAAATCTTGCGATCCGTATTCCGGCACGCCTGCCGGACAACCCATGCAATAACACCCATGAGCTCTTATTACTCTCCCGCTGATCTCTCACTTCCCGCACTTGACGATGCATACCTTGATCTGGAATCCCTGGAAACGCTCCGGCTGTCCGGATCCATCCGGCATGCACCACGCATCTTGTTGCTGTACGGTTCGCTGCGGGAGCGCTCCTATAGCCGGTTTCTGGTCGAGGAAGCCGCCCGTTTGCTGACATTCATGGGTGCCGAAACGCGAATTTTCAACCCGCTGGGCTTGCCCCAACCCGATACGGTAGGTGCCGATCACCCCAAGGTAAAAGAACTGCGGGAGCTATCCTTGTGGTCAGAAGGGCAGGTTTGGTGCAGCCCCGAACGACACGGCACGCTCACCGGCATTTTCAAGTCACAGATCGATTGGCTGCCCCTGAGCGAAGGCAGCATACGCCCGACGCAGGGCCGTACGCTGGCCGTCATGCAGGTATCGGGCGGATCGCAATCGTTCAATGCGGTCAACGCCTTGCGGGTGCTGGGGCGCTGGATGCGCATGGTGACCATTCCCAATCAGTCGTCGGTAGCCAAGGCTTATCAGGAATTTGATGACGAAGGCAGGATGAAGCCGTCGGCCTACTACGAACGGGTGGTTGATGTGATGGAAGAGTTGATGAAATTTACTTTCCTGGTACGTGAGCAGAACAGCTACCTGACCAGTCGCTACAGCGAGCGGCGGGCAGGGCAGATCGTGGCGTAATTTACGCGGCCCTGCCTTCTTCCACCGCGTGGCAGGCCACCTGGGCGGAGCCTTCGGAACGGATGAGCGGTGTTTCCCGGCGGCATCGATCATTAGCCAGCGGGCAACGCGGGTGAAATGTGCAGCCTGACGGGGGGTTCAAGGGGTTGGGAACCTCGCCGCCCACCGGCGTACGCGCCTTTCCCGAGCCGGAGATATCGGGAATGGCGCCCAGCAACATGCGCGTGTAGGGATGACGCGGGTGTTCAAACAGGTCATCGCGGGGCGCTATTTCGACAATGCGGCCCAGATACATGACGCCCACGCGGTCGGCCACATGATGCACCACGGCCAGGTTGTGGGAGATGAAAAGATAGGTAAGCCCCAGATCGCGCTGCAGGTCTTTCATCAGGTTGAGCACCTGGGCCTGCACCGAGACGTCGAGCGCCGAGGTTGGTTCGTCGCACACCAGAAACTCGGGGCCCAGCGCCAATGCGCGTGCAATGGAAATGCGCTGGCGTTGCCCGCCCGAGAACTGGTGCGGATAGCGATTTTTATCCGAGGGGTCGAGCCCCACCTGACGCAAGAGCTCGTCGACCTTGTCGCTTTGCGCCTGTGCCGAAAGCGTGGTGTGGGTTTTTAAGGGTTCGGATATGATGCGCCCCACCCGCCAGCGCGGATTCAGGCTGGCGTAGGGATCTTGAAAGATCATTTGCAACCGCCGGCGCAGTTTCTGGCGTTCGGGCCCGCTCATGGCCTGCACGTCGAGCCCGTCGAAACGGATGGTGCCGCGCGTGAGCCCGTACAGACCCACCAACAAACGGGCCATGGTGGACTTCCCACATCCGGACTCGCCCACCAGCGCCAGGGTTTCGCCCTTGCTGATCGTGAAGGAAACACCGTCGACCGCACGCAGCATGAGGCGCGGCTTGCGGTTGATAACGCGTTCGAGCCAGGGGCTGGATACATCGAACCAGCGGGCGACGTCGTCGACCTGAACCAAAGGTGCGGCAGTAGATGGGTTCATGATGCAGGGCCTTCAAGTGCCAGCCAGCAGGCGGCTTGCCCGTTGCCGGCGGGCATCAGTTCGGGGCGCTCGGTGCGGCAGCGCGGCATGCAATGTGTGCAGCGCGGGTGAAACGCACAGCCGGCGGGAATGGCATTCAGACGCGGCATGCTGCCGTCGATCTGCACCAGGCGCTCGGCGTGGCGGTCGATGGAAGGTATGGATCCCATAAGACCTGCCGTGTACGGATGTTGCGGTCGCTGGATGACATCGGCAACGGGTCCAATTTCGGCAATGCGGCCGGCATACATGACGGCCACCCGGTGGGCGGTTTCGGCAATGACGCCCATATCGTGCGTGATGAGCATGACCGCCGCGCCTTCGGAGCGGCAAAGCGAGCGCAGCAGGTCGATGATCTGGGCCTGGATGGAGACGTCCAGCGCGGTGGTGGGTTCGTCGGCGACAATCAGTTTGGGCTGCGCCGCCAGCGCCAGGGCTATGACGACGCGCTGGCGCATGCCGCCGGAAAATTGATGGGGGTAATGGTGTATGCGTTCACGGGCGGCCGGTATGCCGGTGGCTTCGAGCAGTTCGATGGCCCGTTCCATCGCTTGCGCCCAGCTGAGATGCAGGTGGGTGACCACCGTTTCGGCAATTTGATGCCCCACGGTGTACAAGGGATTCAGCGACGTTAACGGATCCTGGAAAATGGCGCCGATCTCACGGCCCCTGACCCGGCGCATCTGTTCATCGTCGAGCGTGTCGATACGCCGGCCGTTGAGCCGGATTTCTCCTCCGGAAATCCGGCCTGGAGGATCCAGCAGGCCGATGATGGACGCGCCGGTCAGCGATTTTCCCGCGCCCGATTCGCCCACCACCCCCAGCACCTCGCCCGCCGACAGCGTGAACGACACATCGTGCAAGGCTTTCAGTGTGCCATGACGCGTGGGGAACTCCACATTCAGATTAATGACTTCTAGTAATTCGGCCATGATGACAGTTAATTCAGCTTGGGATTCAGCGCATCGCGCAACCAGTCACCCAGCAGGTTGACCGACAGCACCAGAATAACCAGCATCGCGCCGGGGAAAATGGTGATCCACCATTCTCCGGAGAACAGAAAATCGTTGCCGATACGTATCAGCGTGCCCAGCGACGGCGATGTTGACGGCACGCCCACCCCCAGAAAAGAGAGCGTGGCTTCGGTAATAATGGCTGTGGCCAGATGCACCGTGGCCAGCACCAGCACCGGCCCCATCACATTGGGCAGCACATGGCGGAACATGATCACCGGTGATGACACGCCGATGACGCGGGCCGCCTGAACGTATTCGCGGTTCTTTTCCACCATGGTCGAGCCCCGTACCGTTCGGGCGTACTGGGGCCAGCCGGCCAGGGCAATGGCAAAGACCAGCACGGGAAAGGCCAGGACATCGTGCAAATGGGCGGGCATGGCCGCGCGTGCCACGCCGTCGACCAGCAGGGCAATGAGAATAGCCGGAAAGGAAAGCTGAACGTCGGCCACTCGCATGATGAAAGCGTCGATGCGGCCGCCGGCATAGCCGGCCAGCAACCCCAGCACAATACCTACCAGCATGGCCAGGACCACCGATGCAAAGCCGATCATCAGGGAAATGCGCGTGCCGTAGAGCAGGGCGGAGTAGAGATCCCGGCCCTGGCTGTCGGTGCCCAGCCAGTGGCGCCAGTCGCCCGCTTCCTGCCACACCGGCGGCTTCAGGGCATCCATGAGATCAACGGTGGCCAGATCAAACGGGTTGTGGGGCGCCACCCAGGCAGCACCCAGCGATCCCACCAGCAGCAGCACAAGCACAACGGTGGATACCAGGGCAACGGGCGAGCGTCGCCATGACCACGCCAGATCGCTGCTCCACCAACGACGCAAGGTGTCTGCCATCAGTGTCCCCCCGAACGGCCCAATCCCGCCCGCAAACGCGGATCGACCACAAAGTACAGCAGGTCGACTATGAGATTGATACAGACGAAAACCAGCGCAATCAGGCACAGGTAGGCGGCCATGACCGGAATGTCGGCAAACTGGACGGCCTGAATAAACAGCAAGCCCATGCCCGGCCACTGAAACACGGTTTCCGTCACGATCGCGAACGCAATAATGCCGCCCAGTTGCAGGCCGGTAATGGTGATCACGGGTACCAGTGTGTTTTTCAGTGCGTGGCCAAAGTGAATGACCCGCTTGGGCAGGCCGCGGGCGCGGGCGAACTTGATGTAATCAGTGCGCAGGACTTCCAGCATTTCCGAACGCACCAGGCGCAACACCAGCGTGAGCTGAAACAGGGAAAGTGTGATGGCGGGCAAAACAAGGTGCTTCCAGCCATCGACCGTCAGCAGGCCGGTGCTCCACCAGCCCAGTTGCACTACATCGCCCCGGCCGTAGCTGGGAAGCCAGCCCAGCAGCACGGAAAACACCAGAATCAGCAAAATACCGATCAGGAATGTGGGCAACGACACGCCCAGCAGCGAGAACGCCAGTATGCTTTGCGACACAAAACCGTTGCGCCTCAGGGCGGTATAAACGCCGAGAGGAAGGCCGATCACCAGGGCAAGAATAGCCGCCGCCAGCGACAACTCCAGGGTGGCCGGCAGCCGTTCAGCCAGCAGTTGCGACACCTGCTGCCCTTGCCGCAACGACAAGCCGAAATCGCCCTGCAGGGCGTTACCCACAAAACGGGCAAACTGCACGGGCGCCGGCTGATCCAGCCCCAGGCTGGCGCGCAGCGCAATGCGGTCCTGGTCGGTGGCGTCCTGCCCCAGCATGATGGTGACGGGGTCACCCACGTACCGAAACAGAATGAAGGCCAGCAACGACACGGTGAGCATGACGATGATGGCTTGAAAAAAACGTCGCAGAATGAACGCTAGCATGAACGCACCCGGTCAGCCGGCCAGTGGCCGGCTGAATTGACGGAACAGTGAAAGGCAGCCGGGATCAGTCGATGACCACCCATTCCGCCGTCAGGCGGTTGTCGGCACGGTGCACCACATTGACATTCTTGCGCATTGCCCAGGGAATGACCTGATCGTGCAGCGGAATATGGCCGAACTCTTGGGCATGAATTTCCAGTGCCTTCACAATGGCCATGTTGCGCGCATTCGCATTGGTTTCGGTTTTCACCTGGTCGATCAGCTTGTCAACTTCGGTATTCGAGTACCCGCCGTAGTTGAACGAACCATCGGCTCCCTGGCCCTTGCTACGGATGAGGCTTTGCAGCGTGTAAAGGGCGTCAAACGTGGGAACACCCCAGCCGAACAGATAGGCACTGGTGTCATTCGACTGCACTTTCGGGAAGTAGGTGGCGCGCGGCATGGCGTTCAAGGAGGTTTTCACGCCCACTTTCGCCCACATGCCCACGATGGCCTGGCAAATGGCCTCGTCGTTGATGTAACGATTGTTGGGGCAATCCAGGGTGAATTCCAGATTGTTGTCGTAACCGGCTTCCTTGAGCAACTGCTTTGCCTTTTCGGCATCGTAGGGCACCCGTTTGGCCAGATCCTGCGTCCAGCCGTTCACCTGGGGCGCAATCATGGTGCCGGTAGGCATGGACGAGCCGCGCATGACCACTTTCTTGATGGCCTCGATATCGATGGCGCGATACAGGGCCTCGCGAACGCGCATGTCGGCGAACGGATTCTTGCCCTTGATGTTGGAATACTTCAGCTCGGGGCTTTTCTGGTCGAGACCGATATAAATGGTGCGATATTCGTTACCCTCGACCACTTTGGCCTGCTGCTGGATGCGGGCCAGATCTTGGGCGGGAGGATCAAGCACGAAATCAATTTCGCCTGACAGCAGGGCGGCGGTGCGGGTGGCCGCCTGCTTGATAGGGGAATATACGATTTCGGTGACATTGCCCGGCTTGGTGGATTTGCCCCACCAGTCGGGGTTTTCGACAAATGTGGTGCGTACGTCGACTTCGCGGCCGGACAGCTTGTAGGGGCCGGTGCCATTGGTGTTGCGGGCCGAGAACGTTTCTTCCTTCTTGGCGAAATCTTGCGGTGCCTGGGCCCCGTTCTTCTCGGACCAGTCACGGTTCATGATGAACACGTTGGTAAGCTGGCGAAGCAAGACCGGGTTGGGACCCGACGTAATGATGTCGACCGTGAACGGATCCACCTGTTTGACGTCGGCAATGCCGTTTACATACGCCTTGAAATGCGAAGTGGGCGCCATGGCGCGTTTTACCGAAAAGACCACGTCGTCGGCGTCAAAGGGCGTGCCATCATGAAATTTCACACCCTCGCGCAGCTTGAAACGCCACACGGTGGGCTCGGGCTGCTCCCAGGATACGGCCAGGCCCGGTACCAGTTTGAATTCTTTGTCGTACTGCACCAGCGGCTCGTACACATAGCTGGACGCGGCAATGGTGAGGCCTTCGTTCTGGGCGTGGGGGTCGAGGGTAAGAATGTCACCCTGGCTGGCCCAGCGCAGGGTTTTGGCATGGCCCGCGACAGGCAGGGCAACGGCAGCGGCAAGGGCCAGGGCAAGTAAAGTGCGGCGCATGGATATCTCCTGAAAGGAAACTGAATATTACGCGGGCATATTGCACCAGCGCCCCTGGACCGTCAATCTAATGTTTATACCTATAACGTATAAGAAGCTGTCTGGTGTAACCGTTTGCAGGTGCGGTCCGGGCTCATGCCTGCCAGGCAACGACCGCCAGGGTGGCCGCGAGCGTCAGCGGCAGGGTGGCGACACCGACTTTGAAGAACTGCCAGGGCCCCACGTTCATGCCTTCCCGGCGCAAGGCGACAAGCCACAGCAAGGTGGCCAGCGAGCCGGTGATCGACAGGTTGGGCCCCAGGTCAATGCCCACCAGCGTGGCGGCGCGAACCGCAACAGGCATGTCGGAAACGCCCACCACCGTGCCCGCCAGCAAGCCCGCCGGCAAGTTGTTCACCCCGTTCGTCACCAGCGCCGTGACGCCGCCGCTCAGCCAAACCGCCGCCTCCGGGGAATAGTCCGTCAGTGTTCTTACCGCGTTCGTCAGCCAGGCCACCCAGCCAAGCTGGTCCAGCGCCTGAACCAGCACAAACAAACCGGCAACCAGCCCCATGACGCTCCAGGACACGCCGGTTGCCACCTGCGCGGCCAACCGGCCCCGGCGCAAGGCTAGCAGCAGTGTCCAGCCGGCGCCCAGCAGCGCCGACGGCCAACCCAGCGACACGCCCAAGGCCGACGCCGCTATCAGTACCACCGCCATGGCCACAATTCCTGCGGCGGCAAACCGGCCCGTGCCGCTCAACACCGGCGGGGCCGAAGGCGTGTGCAGGGGGCCGCCCAACCAGGAACGCTGGTGCCAGAACAGGGTAAGGAAGGTAACGAGAATGGCAACGATGGAAGGCAACAAGAATACGGACAGCCATTCGCCCAGCCCGGGCATGGCCGCGCCAAAAACGACCAGATTGGCCGGATTGGAAATGGGCAGAACGAAACTCGCCGCATTGGCAATGAAGGCGCAGGCATACAGATGGGGCAGGGGATGCGTTACCCGGGCCGCCCGGACAGCGGCCAGAACCGCCGGCGTCAGCACCACCGCAGTGGCGTCGTTCGACATGGTGATGGTGACAAGGGCGCCCACCCCGTACACCCAGCAAAACAGGCGCCGCGTTGATCCGCGCGCCAGGCGCACCGCCCACGCAGCCACCACGTCAAACAAACCCGTGCGACGCGCCAGCTCGGCCATGAGCATCATGCCGGCCAGAAACAAGTACACATCGTGGCCGCGCATAACGGCATGCCACGCCTGTACCGGGTGCATTTGCAACGTGATGACCAGTGCGAACGCGCCGATCAGGGCCCATGCGGCTTCGCCAAGCCTGAACAGGCGCGTCAGAACCCCCAGCAAACTGAGCACCACAATGGCAAGCGTGATCAATGGCGAGAACGTGAACATGATAGGGAGCGAATAGTAGCCCAGGGCGGAATTTCCGCAAACTACTTGCTTGCTTTGAATGAACGGCCTATAACTGACATTTTATTTGCTGCATAGCATCATCCGGGCCTTTTCCCGGCATCGGTGATGTTGTCTTTGATCGATTGTCAGGAGTGGCGTTGTATGAGTGTTGCTGTAAAAACCGGGCGTATCCGTATTCCCGAGCTGATGGCCCGTAAACCCAAAAACGAGAAGATCGTGTGCTTGACTGCCTATACCGCGCCCTTTGCGCGATTGCTGGATCCGCATGTGGATCTGCTTCTGGTGGGCGACTCCACCGCCATGGTGGGTTACGGGCTGCCCGACACCTTGTCGATCACCGTGGAACAGCTCGCATTTCATACGGCGGCGGTCGTACGCTCGACAGAGCGGGCCTGCGTCATTATGGATATGCCGTTCGGCAGCTACCAGGAGTCGCCCCAACAAGCATTTCGTAACTGCGCCAGGGCCCTGGCGGACAGCGGATCCGACGGTGTAAAGATGGAAGGCGGGGCCGCACTGGCGCCCACCACCGAATTCCTGGTTCAACGCGGCATACCGGTACTGGCTCATGACGGCCTGATGCCGCA